>JAYWAO010000517.1:0-3352 GCA_043782365.1 Deltaproteobacteria bacterium | reverse complement strand
TTTAGACAGGCATTGGCCCGGCGGTTGCGTCGGATAGGCAGCGATACACGGTCTATTCCCCGCTCACGTCGCCTATTCACTTCTCCGCGCCGTGGATTCTGCGTGCGCAAGCTAACAGGCGCCCTCGGTGAACTCGCGTGGCCGGCCCATGCGGAGCATTCAACTACAGTTGGCTCGCGCCGCCATCGACAGGCACCTCGGCGCCGGTGGTGTAGGTCGCGTCCACCGCGAGGAACAGCACGGCCTTCGCCACCTCGTCGGGGCTGCCGAACCGCTTCATCGGGTTCGCCTCCTGCATCGACTGGCCCCACGCGTCGGCCACCTCGGCCGGGAGGCCGAGTTTGCCGTAGATGGGCGTGGTGATCGGCCCCGGGCTGACCGCGTTCACGCGGATGCCCTGCCCGATCAGGTCGGCCGAGAGCGTGCGCGCCAGCGAGCGGAGCGCGGCCTTGGAGGCGGCGTAGACGCTCGAGGCCGGGATGCCTTTTGCGTCCGCCACCGAGGTGTTGAGCACGATGCTGCCACCCTTCTTCAGGAGGCGCGCGAACCGCTGCGCGGCGAAGAAGGCGCCCTTGAGGTTGATGTCGAACGTCTGGTCCCAGAACGCCGCGGTGACCGATTCGGCAGGCGCGAACTTGGCGATGCCCGCGTTGAGGAAGACGAGGTCGAGGTGGCCCAACTTCGCCTCGACGTCCTGGGCGAGCTGCTCGATGGCGGCGAGGTCGGCAGTGTCGGACTGGAGCACCAGCGCCTTCGTGCCCAGCTCGAGGCGGGCGGCCTCGAGCGTCTTCGGGTCGCGGCCGGTCACGGCCACGCGACCGCCCTCCTGCAAGAGGAGCTTCGCAGTGGCGAGGCCGATGCCGGAGGTGCCGCCGGTGATCAGCGCAGTTTGGTTGGAGAAGCGGGGCACGGGGTGCTCCTTGCGGTCCGCCGAGACGGGTGGCCGGTTGGGTGAGGGTTGTGGAATGGTCGTTCTGCAACGCCCGCACCAGACTCGGCGGTGGTGTGAGTGCAAGGGCAAGTGAGCGGAGCGCGTGGCGCGAGCTGCTGCCCGGGTCGGTTCAGCTCGACCAGCAGTGAGACGCTATCGAGAACACGATGGCGTTGGCGCCGTTCAGTAGGGCGTACACCTGCCCGGCGAGGCCCCCCGAGCGGGCGAGGGCCTCGCTCGGGAGATCGGAGCCCTACGACCGGTCGTGGGAGCTACGACTCGTCGTGGTCGGGGGAGCGCCCACACCCGGCCCTGGCTCCGGAGCCGTGCCACCCCACTCCCCTTGGCTGCGGAGCCGGCATTGGCGTTGGAGCGAGTGACCAGGTAATCGGCGGGCGCAGTGCCCTTGTATTGCGCGGCCCAGCTTGCACCCCGACTACTCCGGAGCTGTTGCCTCGCCCGCCTTCACGCACCAGGAACCGCTGCTGCGGCCTCGGATGGGAGGAGGCCGGGTGCGCTCAACGGCCTTGCTTGTGCGCGCATTGCCTCCCCGCCTGCGGTTGGCCCCGAGCTTGCGTTGGATGGGAGTCGAATCACGCCTCCCCCCTCGATTGCGTCGCCTATTCACCCCTCCGCGCCGTGGACCCAGCTCGCGCCAACAGGAGCGCCCCCATGTCGGACCAGACCAAGCTCGGCCTCATCCACCTCGCGCAGCTCGCGCTGTACTTCTCCGTGCTCGTCGGCATCACCGCAAAGGCCTTGCTGGACGGCCCGGAGGCCCCGGTGATCAGCGGCGGCTTCGTCTCCTGCAGCTGCCCCGGTCCCGCCGGCTTCGACTCGTCCACCAGCGCGGCACCGGCACCCAAGGGCGAAGTGGTGTTCGACCTCGAGGTACGCGACGGCCTGGTCGGGATCCAGACAACCCGTACCGGCGTACCGCTGCTCCAGACCGATGCCCGCACCGACGAGGATGGCGACTTCCGCACGCTGGTCAGCGAGCACTCGATCAGCGCCGCGAAGGTCACCGGCGCGCTGCAGCTCTCTCCGCTGTCTCGATAGCTTCACTCCACCCCAACAATAGGAGCACCGCCATGTTCAAGAAGCTGCTGTTCGTTGCTGCCCTCTGCACGCTCACCCCCGCCCTCGCCGCCGAGAAGATGGAGAGCCAGGGCAAGATGGAACACACCGACAAGATGAAGAGCACGAAGCCGAAGGAGCTCCCCCAGCTCACCTACGGGACGATCAAGGTGGGCGACCTGAACATCGCCTACCGCGAGGCTGGCGATCCCGCGAGCCCGAAGCTGGTGCTGCTGCACGGCTTCCCGGCGTCCTCGCACCAGTACCGCGATCTGATCCGCGCGCTCGCCGACAAGTTCCACGTCATCGCGCCCGACTATCCGGGGTTCGGCAACAGCGACACGCCCGACCCGGCCCAGTTCGCTTACACTTTCGACAAGCTCTCTGAAGTGGTCGAGTCGTTCCTCGCGCTGAAGGGCTTCACGCACTATGGCCTCTTCGTGCAGGACTACGGCGGGCCGGTCGGCTTCCGCATCCTGGCGCGGCACCCCGAGGCGCTCGATTGGCTCATCCTGCAGAATACCAACGCATATGAGGTGGGCTTCACGGCGGCCTGGGACGGCTTCCGCGGCGCCCTCTGGAAGAACCGCTCGCCCGAGACCGAGAAGCCGCTGGCGGCGTTCCTCACCCACGACGCCATCAAGGGCATCTACCTCCACGGCGCGAAGGCCGCGGACCTGATCAGCCCCGACAACTGGGAGTCCGACTTCGGCTTCATGCAGCGGCCGCACGCGGTGCGGATGAACCTCGACCTCTTCTACGACTACCGCACCAACGTGCCGCTCTATCCGGCCTGGCAGGCGTTCCTCCGCGAGCGCCAGCCGAAGACGATCATCTTCTGGGGCCAGGAGGACGTCTTCTTCACCAAGGAGGGTGGCGAGGCCTACCTGAAGGATCTGCCGAACGCCGAGATGCACCGGCTCGTGGGCGGGCACTTCGCGGTCGAGGACAACCTCGATTACATCTCGGGCGCGATGCACCGCTTCTACGCCACCAAGGTGGCGGGTACGAAGATGAAGGCCTCGTCGAAGTAGTCTCGAGCCGACCAACCTCACAGTCCCTCGGAGCACTGGAGTCCACCATGCCTCTCGTCCGAATCGAGGTCCTCCGCGGCCAAGGCGAGGCCCGCCTCCAGGCCCTCAGCGCAGCCATCCACAGGGCGCTGGTAGAGACGATGAACGTGCCGGAGCGCGACCGCTTCCACGTCATCAGCGAGCACGACCAGGGAAGGTTGATCTTCGATCGCAGCTACCTCGGCGTCGCGCGCACCGACGGCCTCGTGGTGGTCCAAGTCTTCCTAAGCCGGGGGCGGACCACCGAGCAGAAGCAGGCCTTCTACGCGCG
>JAYWAO010000516.1:0-9268 GCA_043782365.1 Deltaproteobacteria bacterium | reverse complement strand
CCGCGGTCGAGGTGGAGCGGCAGCAGGCCGGGCCGGCGCGGGAGAAGCTGGGGCAGCTGCTCAAGGAGAACCCGCAGCACGAGCGGGCGAAGAAGCTGCTCGCGGGGCTGCCGGCAGCGCAGTAGCAGAAAAAAAACGGGCCCGACAGTCTCACACTGTCGGGCCCAAGATTGGTGACCCTAACGGGATTCGAACCCATGTTTGAGGCGTGAGAGGCCTCCGTCCTAGGCCGCTAGACGATAGGGCCAACCTGTCTGAATCGTTGCTCTTCTACCTTTGCGCCCCGTGTCTGACCCGCGGGGTGAAGCGTTTGGTTGGGGGACTAGGATTCGAACCTAGATACACAGAGTCAGAGTCTGCGGTCCTGCCGTTAGACGATCCCCCAGCAGCGAGGGAGGCGGTAGGTAGCCCAGTTGCCTCTGTGGTGTCAACCCTCTTTCGACAAAAAACAGAGCCCGGTTCACTTCCCCTTGGAGCCCTTGGTGGGAGGGGTCGGAGTGGCTTCGGCGGGCTCGCCCTTGCCGGCCAGCACGAAGACGCGGACCTCGCCCCTGCCGGCCTCATAGACGTTGGCGCCTTCCCACTCGTCGCCCTGCTTGGGGTTGACGATGTGCACCGCGCGCACGCCGTTCTGGTTGGGCAGCGCGCGCCGCGGGTACCGGGCCGGCGGGTAGGTGTTGCGCAGGAAGCGCTGCATCTCGTCCCAGGCGAGCGGCAGGCGGTAGCGGTCCTCGTCCACCTTCACCGAGCCCGTGGGCAGCGTGAAGCCGCGCGCCTTGAACTCGCCGGCGGCGTGCGCGGGACCCGCCAGCGCGAGCACGAGCAGGCCGAGCAGGGCAGCCCGGGTCACGCCGCGCTCCCGACCCGCGCGAGGGCCGCGTCGATGCGCGCGAGCGCCTCGTCCTTGCCGAGCAGCACGACGATCTCGAAGAGCGGCGGGCTCGCAGCCGACCCGGTGACGGCCACCCGCAGCGGCTGCGCCAGCTTGCCCAGGCCCAGCCCGGCGGCGGTGGCGGCGTCGCGGAAGGCCGCCTCCAGCGCGGCGTGGCCCTCGGCGAACTTCGCGTCGATGATGCCGCGCGCCGTCTCCAGCACACCCTTGGCGTCGGGGCCGAGGTTCTTCCTGGCAGCCGCCTCGTCGATGGCGACGCCCTTGCGGAAGAAGGTGGCGAGCCCGTCGGCGAGCTCCAGCAGCGTCTTGGCGCGCTCGTGCATCAGGTGCATCACCGCCTCCAGCCGCTCGTTGGTGACCGGGGACGTGAGCGTAGCCCCATGCCGCCCGAGCAGGAACGGCGTCACCAGCACGGCCAGGTCGGCCTTGGAGGTCTTCTTGATCCACTGCTGGTTGAGCCAGAGCAGCTTCTCGGGGTTGAAGACGCCGGCGGTGTCGCCGACCTCCTTCCAGTCGAACATCCCGATCAGCTCCTCGGGAGTGAAGATCTCCTGGTCTCCGTGCGACCAGCCGAGCCGCACCAGGTAGTTGACCAGCGCGTGGGGCAAAAAGCCGTCGTCCTTGTACTGCAGCACGCTGACCGCCCCGTGCCGCTTGGAGAGCCGCTGCTTGTCGGCGCCGAGGATCATCGGCAGGTGCGCGAAGACGGGCACCGGGTAGCCGAGCGCCTGGTACATGAGGATCTGCCGGGGCGTGTTGATGACGTGGTCGTCGCCGCGGGCGACAAGTGTAATACCCATCTCCACGTCGTCCACCACCGCGCCGAAGTTGTAGAGCGGCACGCCGTCGGTGCGCAGGATCACCTCGTCCTGCAGCTGCTCGTGGCTGGTGGTGATCTTGCCCTTGACCAGGTCGTCAAACGTGGTCGCGCCCTCGTCGGGCATGCGGAAGCGCACCACCGAGCGGACGCCGTCCTGCTTCTGCAGCTTCTTCTCGCGGCAGATCCCCGGGTACTTGAAGCCGCGCTTCTCCTTCTCGGCCTGCTTGCGGAGGACGTCGAGCGCCTCCTTGGTGCAGTCGCAGCGGTAGGCCTGCCCGCGGGCGATCAGCTGGTCGGCGTGCCTCTGGTAGGTGGCGAGCCGCTGCGTCTGGAAGTAGGGCGCGTGCGGGCCGCCGCCGAGCTCACGGCCGTTCAACGACGCGGGCGGGCCCTCGTCCCAGTCGAGACCGAGCCACTTCATGCCCTCGAAGATGGCGGTCACCGAGGCCTCGGTGGAGCGGTCCTTGTCGGTGTCCTCGATGCGCAGGACGAACCGGCCGCCGGCGGCGTGGTGCTTCTTGGCCCAGAGCCAGTTGAAGAGCGCGGTGCGGGCGCCGCCGATGTGGAGGTAGCCCGTGGGCGAGGGGGCGAAGCGGACGCGAGGTGCGATCATGGGCTGGGGGAGATAGCAGCCGCGCGGGGTGGTGTGAAGGGGGCGCGGCCCGACCGTGTCGCTCACGCCAACACGAGCACCCCTCGCCCCAGGTGAGCCCACAGCCACCGCGCCTCCGCGGTGCGTCTGATCGCCGCGACCCAAGAGGGTGTCGCGCTGCGCCATCGGGTTTTCAGACCCCAGCTTGCGCCTGTATGGCAGCATGTGGATTGCTGGCGCACCTCTCGGCACTATCTTCGAAGGCGAGCGCGCCCGCCTTCGCCGCACCGCTACTGGAGGCCCCGATGCCCGGTCCCGTTTCGCGTCTGCTGGCTGCCCTCGCCGCACTCGTCGTCGCCGCCGTCGCGCTCCCCGCCTGCAAGAAGTCGAGCGGCCCGATACGCATCGGCATCATCAACTCGGTGACCGGCCCCGAGGCGCCGATCGGCGAATTGATGACCAACGGCTACCTGATGGCACAGGACGACCTCAAGAAGGAGGGCATCGACATCGCCATCGTCACCGAGGACGACACCGGCAAGCCGCAGGTGGCGATGAGCGGCCTGGAGAAGCTGGCCACGCGGGACAACGTCGCTGCCATCGTCGGTCCCTATCCATCGTCCTCGTCGAACGCGGCGGCCAAGCTGGCTGAGAAGTACAAGCTGCCCATCCTCATCCCGGCCGCGTCGAAGGAGGAGATCACCCGGCAGAACTACCAGTGGGTCTTCCGCATCAACGCGCCGACCAACCTCTACTCCTCGGTGGTCATCGACCTCGCGCTCGCCTCGGGCCAGCCGAAGACGATCGCGATCATCGCCGAGAACACCGACTTCGGCACCAGCGCCGCCGCCACCGCGCGGCTCTACGCGCCGAAGAAGGGCCTCACCATCGTCGCCGACGAGGCCTACTCGAAGGGCTCGCCCGACTACCGCTCGATGCTGAGTCAGGTGAAGGCGAAGAACCCCGACCTCGTCTTCCTGGTCTCCTACGTCGCCGACGCGATCCTGCTGATGCGGCAGTCGCGCGAGATCGGCCTCTCCCCGCAGGCGTTCCTCGGCGGCGGCGCGGGATTCGGCACGCCGCAGTTCGCGGCCGAGAAGGACGTCTCGGGCTTCATGCTCGCCAGCACGCAGTGGACCGACGACTCGGGCTGGCCGGGGGCGAAGGAGTGGGGCGTCCGCTACCAGGCGCGCTTCAACAAGGAGGCCACCTACCACGCGGCCTGCGCCTACGAGGCGCTGCGCATCATGGGCGAGACGGTGGCCAAGGCCGGCGGCGACCGCGAGAAGACCCGGGCCGGGCTCAAGGGCGGCGCCTGGGACGGCATCATGGGCAAGGTGAAGTTCGAGGACTACGACGGCTACCAGAACCAGAACAACCACCCGATGCTGGTGCAGCAGATCGTCGACGGCCAGTTCGCCACCGTCTGGCCCTCGCAGTTCGCCGCGAAGAAGGCGGTCTATCCACACCCGGGCTGGAAGTAGATGATCGTCTTCCTGCAGTCGCTGATCAGCGGCGTCTTGATCGGCGGCGTCTACGCGCTGGTCGGCATCGGCCTGACGCTGGTGTTCGGCGTGATGCGGGTGATCAACTTCGCCCAGGGCGACCTGCTGATGGTGGGGATGTACCTGACGTACTTCCTCTTCAAGCTGGGCGGGGTCGATCCGTTCGTCAGCGTGCTGATCGTGCTGCCCGTGATGTTCTTCTTCGGGGCGTTCCTGCAGCGGGTGTTCATCGAGCGGATGCTCGGGGCGCTGCCGCAGAACCAGATCTTGCTGACCATCGGGCTCGGGCTGGTGCTCTCGAACACGGCGATGATGCTCTTCACCAGCGACTACCGGATCCTCAGCACCAGCTACTCGTCGGGGAGCTACAAGCTGCTGGGGCTCTCGGTGTCGCAGCCGCTCCTCGTCTCGTTCCTCATCACCGCCGCGGTGACGGGCGCGCTCTACTGGTTCCTCCTGCGCACCGAGACCGGGCAGGCAGTCCGCGCGACGGCCCAGGACCGCGAGGCGGCGCAGCTGATGGGCATCGACGTGCGGCGCACCTCGATGCTCGCGTTCGGCATCGGCGCCGCGCTGGCCGGGGCCGCGGGCGCGCTGGTCTCGCCGACGTACTACATCTTCCCGCAAGTCGGCTCCGCCTTCACGCTCAAGGCCTTCGTCGTCGTCGTGCTCGGCGGCATGGGCAGCGTGGTGGGCGCCACGCTCGGCGGCGTCTTGATCGGCGTCTCCGAATCGCTCGCCGCCGCCTACCTCGGCTCGGGCGTGAAGGAGCTCCTCGTCTACGTCCTCTTCCTGGTGGTGCTGCTGGTGCGGCCCGCCGGCCTCTTGGGCAAGTCGCGCGTATGACCCTGCGCGCGCTCCCGCTCTCGCCGCGCCTGCTCGCCGTGCTCGGCGTCGCGCTCGCCGCGCTCGTCGCCGTGCCGCTGGTGGTCGACTCCTCCTACGCGCTCCACCTCTTCATCGTCCTCTTCTCGGCCACCGTGCTGGGCCTCGCCTGGAACGTGATCGGCGGGTTCGGCGGCCAGTACTCGGTGGGCCACGCGGCGTACTTCGGCCTCGGCGCGTACGCGGCGATGATCCTCTTCCACAAGCACCACATCCCGCCTTGGTACGGCGCCTTCCTCGGGATGGGCCTCGCGGTGGCGGTCGCCTGGATGATCGGCTCGATCACCTTCCGGCTGCGGGGGCCGTACTTCGTGCTGGCGTCGATCGCCGTCGCCGAGATCCTCCGGCTCGCTGCGCTCAACGCCAAGCCGCTCACCAACGCCGCCGAGGGGATCCTGATGGGCGACGTGCCCCCGCTGGTGCTCGGCCCGCTGCGCATCGAGTTCGACTCGAAGACCCCGTATTACTATATCGGCCTCTTCCTGGTGGTGGCCGGCCTCTTGGTGAACTGGCAGGTGAAGCGCAGCCGCCTGGGCTACTGGCTGCAGGCGATCCGCGAGGACCAGGACGCCGCCTGGTCGCTCGGCATCCCGCCCACCCGCACCAAGAACGCGGGCCTGATGATCTCCGCCGCGCTCACCGCGCTGGTCGGGTGCTACTCCGCGATGTACACGGGCTTCATCGACCCACCGGGCGTGCTCGACATCGGCATCTCGGTGCAGATCGTCCTCACCTGCATCATCGGCGGCATCGGCACCGTGGCCGGCCCGGTGGTGGGCGCGCTGCTCTTGACGCTGCTCTCCGAGGCGCTGCGGGCGAACCTCCTGGCGGCCGCGCTCTTCGGGCTGGGCGTGCCCGAGTCGTCCGCGTTCGGCTTCTTCCTCAAGGAGAACCTCGCCCACGCCCACGTGCTCGTCTACGGCATCCTGGTGGTGGTGGTGATCCTCTTCATGCCCGACGGCGTGCTCGGCTTCGTCGAGAAGCACCTGCAGCAGCGCCGGGTGCGCGCGCTGGCGAAGGTCGTCGCGCAGGAGGGCCGCTGATGGCCCCGGCGCCGCTCCTCGAGGTGAGGCACGTCAGCAAGGTCTTCGGCGGCCTGCGCGCGAACTGGGACGTGTCGTTCGAGGTCGCGCCCGGCTCGGTGCTCGGCCTGATCGGCCCCAACGGCGCCGGGAAGACCACCCTGTTCAATTGTATGACCGGCTTCTATCCGCCCACCTCGGGCGAGGTGCTCTTCGACGGCGCGCGCATCGACGGCCAGGAGCCCGACGCCATCTGCCGCCTCGGGATGGCGCGCACCTGGCAGAAGGTCAGGCCGCTGGCGAAGCTCTCGGTGCTCGACAACGTGGTGGTCGGCGCGCTGGTCCGCAGCAAGACCGTGCAGGAGGCGAAGGCGCTCGCCCGCGAGGCGCTGCAGATGGTGCGCCTCGACGGCCGCGAGTCGCAGCTGGCAGGCGGCCTGCCGATCGGCGAGCGCAAGAAGCTGGAGGTGGCGCGCGTGCTCGCCACCCGGCCGAAGCTGCTGCTGCTCGACGAGGTGATGGGCGGGCTCAACGCCGCCGAGAGCGAGGACCTGATCTCGCTCATCCTCCGCATCCGCGAGAGCGGGCTGACCCAGGTGGTCATCGAGCACGACATGCAGGCGATCATGCGCATCTCCAATCGCATCGTGGTGCTGAACTCCGGCGAGAAGCTCGCCGAAGGGCCGCCGGAGGTGGTGGTGCAGGACCCGAAGGTGATCGAGGCCTACCTCGGCCAGGGATATGGAGCGGGCGATGCTGCAGGTCACTGACCTCGCCTGCGCCTACGGCGACGTGAAGGCGCTCAAGGGCGTCTCGCTGGAGGTGAAGCCCGGCGAGATCGTCACGCTGGTGGGCGCCAACGGCGCGGGCAAGAGCACCACGCTGCGCGCCATCTCGGGCCTGCTCAGGCCCACGGCGGGGCAGATCACCTTCGAGGGCGAGGACCTGGGAAAGCTGCGCGCCAACGAGGTGGTCGCGCGCGGCGTGGTGCAGGTGCCCGAGGGCCGGCACATCTTCCCGGAGATGTCGGTGCTGGAGAACCTCCGGATGGGCTCGTTCCTCCCGCAGGCGCGGGTGCACCGGGAGAAGAACCTCGCGCGCGTCTTTGCGCTCTTCCCCCGCCTGCTCGAGCGAGAGGGGCAGATGGGCGGCACGCTCTCGGGCGGCGAGCAGCAGATGCTGGCGATCGGCCGCGGCTTGATGAGCGGGCCGCGGCTCTTGATGCTCGACGAGCCGAGCCTGGGCCTCGCGCCGATCTTCGTGAAGCAGATCTTCGAGATCATCGGCACCATCAACCAGCAGGGCGTCTCGGTGCTCCTGGTGGAGCAGAACGTCTACCAGGCGCTCCACGTGGCGAGCCGCGGGTACGTGCTGGAGACGGGGACCTTGACGCTGCAGGGCGGGGGCAAGGAGCTGCTGGCGAACCCGCATGTGCGGAAGGCGTTCCTGGGGCTGTAGGGCGCCCAGCGCAGGGGGGCCGACACCAGGGGCCCGGCCATTGGATCTCTTCTCGCTGCGCCCCGTGGCGCGCCGCCTCAGCTCGGGCTCCCTGCGGAAGCTGGCCAAGGCAGCCGACGCAGCGAGGTCTGCCGGGCGAGAACCCGTCCAGCAGGGAAACGTGGGCTGCGCAGGGCGAGGGTGGGCGGCGGCCTCGATAGTGGATATGCCTCCTATGGTGATCGCTACGCGGTCTCCTCTCCCGCGCTGGGGCCGGACGGCACGCTCTATATCGGCCACGCCGAAGGGCTCTATGCGCTCGCAGGCGCGGACGGCGCCGTGAAGTGGCGGGCGGGCGAGGCGGTGGTGGCGAGCTCGCCGGCGGTGGGCGCGGACGGGACCATCTTCTTCGGCGCGATGGATGGGAAGGCGCGGGCGGCCAGCCCGGCGGGGAAGATCCTCTGGTCGGTGCAGACCGGCGGGCAGGTGAACGCCAGCCCGGCGATCGGGGCGGACGGCGCGGTGTTCTTCGCGAGCGACGACGGCTTGGTCTACGCGGTGGAGTGAGCGCCCAGGCGGGCTCACGGCCGCTGCGCGGGCGGCGGCGCGGGTGGCTGCTGCGCGCGCACGGGGCACGAGGTGCGCGCCGAGCGCGTCAGGTCGTCGGCCACCGCGCCGAGCAGGTTGCGGGTCACCGCCGAGCGCTCGCCTCTGGTCCGGTCGCCCCCGGTGATCCAGCGGGCCACGTCGCCGAGCGACTGCGCGGTGACCACCTGAAGCCGGGCCGAGACCTCCACCTCGAGCTCGGCGTCGGGTGGCGCGTCCACCTCCAGGGAGATCCGCTCCAGCGCAAGGCGCGGCGGCTCGGCGACCGGGCGGTCCTCCAGCAAGAGGACCTGCGCCTCGGCGGACCAGACGAGCGACGCCTCCACCACCGCGCGCGCGATGGTGCTCCCGAAGATGCGGCCCCGCCGCACCAACCGCAGCTCGACGGTGACCTTGCCGTGGAGCCCCAGCCGCACCAGGCGAAAGAGGTCGAGGTCGAGCAGGTCGGCGAGCTCGATCGCGACCCGGGCGCGCGCGCCCGCGCGGGTGGCCCTGCAGCTGGCCTCCGCGGCCACGGCGGCCTGCGCGCAGAAGAGCAGCCACGCCAGCAGGAGGAGCCGTGCGCCCCAGGCGTGCAGGCTGCGCAGCACTACAGCTCCCAGCCGAGGAGGAGCCGCACCGCGGGCATCGCCTCGGCCTTGCCGTCGAGGCGCCAGGCGAGCTCGAAGCGGACGTTGCGGTCGAAGAAGAACTGGGCGCCTGCGCCGGCCTTGGCGCCGAGCCAGCCGCCTGTCTGCCGCACCGACCCCACGTCGAGGAAGCCGCCCCAGTGGCCGGAGCGGAGCTCGAGCGTGCCGAGCAGCGAGGAGTCGCCGCGCAGCTCCTTGAAGGCGTAGCCGCGCAGGGCGCCGAAGCCGCCGAGGGCCTCCTGCTTGTGCAAAGGGGCGTCGCTGCTGGTGGCGCCGCGGCCGCGCAGGCGCAGCGAGCGGCGGTCGCCGAACTCGAGCACCAGGAGGTTGTCGCTCACCAGCCGCATCCAGCGCGCGCCGGTGCCGCCGGTCAGCGCCGGGCTGCCGAGCTCCAGGGTGGTGACGGTCGAGAACCCGTGCTCCAGCGGCGACTCGGCGCTGGCGAGCGAGCGCTCGGGGTCGCGCCAGAGGCCGCCCACCCGGTGCAGCGGCACCGCGTCGGTGGTCCACTCGAGCCGGGCGAGGAACGAGCCGAACTCGCCCGCCGTCACCAGGGCCGGCGGGAGGGCCGCCTCGTCGCCGTTGAAGAGCGTCCAGACCTTGCCGGGCGGGTTCAAGCCCCAGACGCGGTCGAGCCGCACCTCGCCGCCGAGCGTGAGGCCGTCCAGCGGGTGGAGCGTGAGCAGCGCGGTGGCGCCCGAGCGGCGGAAGTAGTCGCTCTCGGGGCGGTTGAAGAGCGCGGAGCCCAGGTAGGAGTCGACCGCGGGCATCCGCCACCGGTCGGCGGTGTCGGTGAGCGCGTAGGCCTGCACGCCCACCTCGGCGATGCGGAGCGCGGGGATCGAAAGCCGCAGCCCGACCAGCCAGTCCATCCGCTCCG
>JAYWAO010000515.1:0-9330 GCA_043782365.1 Deltaproteobacteria bacterium | reverse complement strand
CCTGCTCAAGACCTTCGGCGAGCAGGGCGCGGGGCTCTTCCCTGCGCCGCTCTCGGTGGAGGCGGAGGTGGTGCGCAAGTACGGCGTGCGGCTGGTGGGGCGGCTCGAGGGCGTCACCGAGAAGTGGTGGGCGCTCTCAGGAGAGCGGCGGCTGCGGCACCCGGCGGTGGTGGCGATCCGGGACGCGGCGCGGGCCGGGAAGGTCGAGGTGGGAGCGTGAAGCGCAGGGCGTGGCTGGCGGCCGGGGGCGTCGTGCTCGCCCTCTCGGCGGGGCTCTTCTTCCTGCCGCACGGCGAGCCTCGGCCGCGCCGGGCGGATGGCTCGCTGGTCCGCGTGAAGAAGATCGAGGCGGAGAATGCGCTCGACTGGTCGCGCGCGGCCATCCTGCACGACGACTGGAGCACGGCGCTCGCCAAGGCCCAAGAGGCGGTCTCAGAGGGTGGGCTCCCCGCGCGCGTCCAGGTCGAGGTCGCCCGCCACCGCGCTGCCACCCGCGGCGCGGAGTGGAAGGGCAGCGCAGCGGCGCTGGGGATCGGCCCCGACGACGCCGTGCTGGTCGCGCTGCTCGGCGAGCCCATCGCGGACGCAGGCCAGCGCGCCGATGGGGGGAGCGAGGGCCGCAGGGTCGTGCGCATCATCGACGTGGGCGCGGGCGCCGAGCGGAGTCGGGCCACCTTCGAGAAGCCCGTGGTCTCGGTCTCCATCGGCCGCAGCGGCGAGAGCGGGAAAGGCCTCTTGCTCGTGCGCTTCGAGGGCGGCCTGCTGCAGGTGCTCGACGTGACCACACTCGAGCGCAAGGCCGAGCTCGACCTGGCCCCGGAGGCCCTCGCCGCCGCCAGCCAGGACAAGCTGCTGATCTCCGACCGCGGCCTCCTCGTCGCCAGCCTCTCGGGCGGCCCGCGCGAGCGGCTCTGCGACGAGGCCGGCGACCCCTTCCTCGCGGTGGACACCTCCGGCGACTTCGGGCTGGGCCTGCGGAGGAGCGGCAAGCTGGAGACCTGGCACCTCGGGGACCACAAGCTCGTCTCGGTGGCCGAGGGCCTGCGCCTGCCCGCCGACCTCGGCGCGAAGATCTTCCTCACCGAGGACGGCGCGCTGGTGGTGCAGCGAGAGGGAAGGCGCGCGCTGCTCGGCAAGCCCGAGAGCGCGCCGGCGGTGCTCGCGACCGCAGGAGGACGCTGGGTGGCGACCGCGCCCGGCGCGGGCAAGCCGGGTCCGATCGAGCTCTGGGACGCGGCGGGGCAGCGGCGGGCGCTGGTGCTCCCTGCGCCGCCCGGCGGGGTGCGGGCGCTGGCTTTCACCGAGAGCGGCCGGACGCTCGCCGTGCTCGGACCGCAGGGCGTGCAGACCTGGAAGCTCCCCGCGCCGCCCGATCCGCTGAGGCTGCTGCGCGGGCTCCCGCAGCGACTCTTGGTCTTCGCGCCCAGCGGGCTCCTCGCGAGCGCGGACCCGACCTCCTTCGGGCTCGCGACCGCGGAGGGCTCGAGCGGCTTCGAGCGCCGGGGCTGGCTGAAGGTTGCTCCTCCCGCCGCGGGCCCCTTCCCGCAGGTGGCGTTCTCCGGGCAAGGCCTGCACGTGGCCATCGCCGGCGCGAGCGACGTGCAGGTGGCCGCGCTGGGCCCGACGGGCTCGCTCTCGTTCTCGGCGCGGGTGCCCGCGACGGGCGGCGTGGCGCTCTCCGAAGGCGGCGACCGGCTCTTCGTGGCGACGGCCGAGGCAGTGCGCGCGTTCGAGGTCCGCACCGAGAAGCTCCTCTGGACGGGCGGGGCCTCGTGCGCCGCGCTCGTCTACCAGCCCGCGCAGGGCGGCGCGCGGCTCCTCTGCGCAGAGAAGGAAGGCAGCGTGCTCTCGCTCGACCCGCGGTCTGGCTCGCTGCAGACCCGGCGGCGGGCGCCGCGGGGCGTGCGCGCGCTGGCAGTCTCCAGCAAGGGCGTGGTCGCCATCGCCGCGGAGTCGGGCGTGGTGCTCTGGACCCCGGAGCAGGGCCACCTCGACACGCCGCTGCCGGGCACGGGGCCTGGCGCGCAGGTGGCGTTCTCGGCAGACGGACACCTGCTCGCGACCGGCTCCAGCAAGGGCGATCTGCTGCTGTGGGACCTGCGCCCGAAGGCGCCGCTGCTCCTGGCGCGGCTCGCCCCGTGCGCGGGGGAGCCGACCTCGCTCTCGTTCAGCCCGCTGGGGGTGGCGCTGGCGGCGGCCTGCGACGGGAGCGCGTACCTCGCGCCCGTTCCGGAGGTGCCGGAAGAGCAGTGATCCGGGCGCCAGGCCGCGGCGTCGCCGATTCTCCTCCTGCGTCCGGGTAGTTGACGCCGCCCTACCAGAGGCCTTTCCATTCTGGAGCCTCCGCTGGGTCCAATCCAGCAGACGCCGCAACACGGCCCCTTCCCGGAGACCTCCGATGCGCCTCAACTCCCTGTTCGCCACCGCCGCCCTCGCCTGCGCCGCGCTCTGCGCCGCTTGCGGCGGCGACCCCCTGAGCCTCGAGCAGCGGTCCCGCGCCGCGCTCCCCACCAAGGACACCGTCGCGGTCTCCAACCCCAACTCCGCCGCCAAGGCGCTGCGCGCGAGCACGGGCGCCGGCGCGTTCACCGAAGGCGAGCAGGACAGCACGGCGGGCGACGCCTCGTCCTGGTACAAGACCACCTACGCGATGGGCACCAGCGTCAACGGCGCGGTGATCTGGACGCTCGGCCTCATCAAGGCCGTCACCGACCTGCCGCCCACCACCTGCACCACCGACACCTGCACCTGGGGCCCCGGCTCGGGCGCGCTCGACCCGGCCGACTGGGAGGTGGTCGTCCGCTACGACGCCGCCAAGGACGAGTACGGCTACGCGCTGCTCGGCCGCGCCAAGTCGGGCGGGGACGGCCAGTTCCACGCGGTGGTCGAGGGCGTGGCGAAGCCGTCGCTGCTCCCGCACCGCGGCAGCGGGACGTTCCAGGTGGACTTCGACGCGGGCAAGCTGATCAACCCGTCGTCCACCGACCAGGGCAAGCTGCAAGTGAACTACTCCAACGCCACCCCCTCGCAGGGCCACATCGACGCGCTCTTCCTCGGCGTGCGGGACGGCGACCACCCCGACCAGAAGCTGAACGCTGCCTACGGGTTCGACGAGGACACCTCCGGCGGCGGCAGCCTGGAGATCGCCTTCCGCAACCTCACCTCGGCCGACACCGTCGCGCTCCACTCGCGCTGGAAGGCCACCGGCGCGGGCCGCAGCGACGTCGGCGTGCTCATCCACGGCAACGCCGGCGCGACCTTCACCGCCTCGCTCTCCGAGTGCTGGGGCGCGCCGCCCTTCAAGGTGACCTACTTCACCAGCACCGACCCGCACGACCTGGGCCCTGACTCCGGCAACGCCGCGGACTGCGCCTTCGCCGATGCGAAGCCTGCCAGCAAGACGGCGCCCTGATCCGGTAAGTGCGCTAACGAATCGCAAATGGGCACGCTGCGCCTCATCCACGGAGGCGCCTCCGAAGGCGGAGGCGGCGCCGGCGCCGGCCAGGATCCCCCGGATCCTGCCGGCCCGCGGCATGACTTGCAGTCCGATGGCCTGCTCAAGGCGCTCTACGAGGCCCACGCGCCCGCGGTCTTCGCGCGCTGCCGGTACCTGCTGCGCGACGAAGAGACCGCCCGCGACGCGCTGCAGGACGTCTTCGTCAAGGTCCTCCGCGCGCTGCCCGAGTTCCGCTCCCAGGCCTCGCCGCACACCTGGGTGCTGAAGATCGCCACGCACCACTGCCTGAACCTCAAGAGAGCCGAGCGGGCGCAGTGGCGGGAGCAGGTGAAGCACCTCGCGGCAGGGCGGGCGCACGAGACCGAGCCGCCCGAGCGCAGGGAGCTGCTCCGGGCGCTGCTCGGCGCGGCGGGTCCGGAGGAGCAGGAGGTGGCCGTGCTGACGTTCGTCGACGAGATGACCCAGGCGGAGATCGCCGCCGTCACCGGGCGCAGCCTGCCCACCGTCCGCAAGCGGCTGCGGGACTTCCTCGCGGCGGCGCGGGCTGCGCTGCGCGAGGCCTGGCCTGGGATTGAGTTGAAACAGAGCGAAGCGGAAGGAGGCGCGCCGTGACGGTGGTCGAGCTGGGAGGTCCAAAGAGTATGACGATGCAGCCCTGCTCGGCGCTGCGCGTGCGCAGGCTGGTGGCCGGCGAGCTTTCGGTAGCCGAATCGGTAGCGGCAGAGGAGCACCTCGCCGCCTGCGCGAAGTGCCGGGGCACGCGGGCCGAGGTGGAGGGCGAGCAGCGGGCGCTGGTGGAGGCGGTGCCGTTCGAGGCGTTCGCGGCGGGGGTGGCGGAGAAGCTGGCCCGGGCCGAGCCGGGTCCGCGCCCCTCGCGGATTCCTCGCTTCCAGCACCTGACGCTAGGAGCGGGCGCGCTGGCAGCGGCTGCCGCCGTGTTCATGCTGGTGACCGTCACCGAGCACGCGCCCCTCGAGCCCGCGAGGCCGGCGGCCGGGACGCGCACCAAAGGCGGCGCTGCGCTCTCCGTCTTCGCCGTCCGCGCGGCTCGCACCTTCGCGCTCCACGAGGGCGAGCCGAGCGAGCAGGGCGACCGCCTGCTCCCTTCGCTCGAGCCCGCGGGGCATGCGTTTGCGCTCGTCGCGCTGGTGGAGCCCGGCGAGATCTCGGTGCTCTTCAAGGGCCCGGCGCGGGCGGGTCCGCTCCCCGAGGCGTTCGAGTGGACGGGGAGTGTTACACATGCGCGGATCGCCGCGGTGTACGCGGATGCGCCGCTCGACGAGGCCGCGGTGGTGGCGGCGCTGCGTGGAGACAATGCAGCGGCGCTCGCGGGCGTGCAGGTGGTGTTCCACGCGCTCGAGCGCAAGGGCGCGCAGCAGGCGCCCAAGTGACGGCGCGGGCGGGGGCGGGGCGGGGCCTCTTTCGACCCGAAGACGGTGCGAGTCGCACGGCCGCCGAGCCACGCCCGGTCCTGCTGTGGGCCTTGGCGCTGCTTGCCTGCGCCGCGGCCCCAGGAGCAGCGCACGCTGAAGGCCCGGTGCAAGGCGATGGCCAGCGGCCCGCGCACCGGTTCGCGTTGTTCGTCGGCGAGCAGGAAGGCGGCGAGGACACGCGACCGCTGCGCTACGCCGAGCGCGACGCGCGCCGCATGCACGGGATCCTCACCCGGCTCGGCGGCGTGCGCGATGAGGACGCGCGGCTGATCCTCTCCGGCGACGCCGCAGAGCTTCGCGCCGCGTTGTCTCAATTGATCGACAAGGCCAACGCGGCCAAGGCCGCGGGCGAGCCCACCTGGCTGCTCTTCTACTATTCGGGCCACTCCAAGGACGGCGACCTGCGCCTGCGCGACACCAAGGTGCCGATGGCGGAGCTCCGCGCCCGGCTGGGCGAAGCGTCGGCCGATGTCCGGATCGGCCTGTTCGATAGCTGCCAATCAGGGGTGATTACCCGCAATAAAGGGGCGCGCGCGGCGCCAGCCTTCGACGTGCAACAAGCGCGCGCGGCCAACGCCGGGCCCAAGGGCCTGGTGCTGATCGCCTCTTCGGCGGCCGACGAGGAGTCGCAGGAGTCGGACGAGATCAACGCCTCGTTCTTCACCCACTATCTGGCGACGGGCCTGCTCGGCGACGCCGACACCTCGGGGGATGGAAAAGTAACACTCGCAGAGGCCTATGCGTACGCCTATGGGCGTACGGTGGGCTCCACCGCTGGCTCCGCGGCAGGGGCGCAGCACCCGGTCTATCTCTACGACCTGGGCGGCGCGGGTGATGTGGTGCTCACCGAGCCAGGCAACGCGAAGGGCTCGCTGCTCTTCTCGGCGCAGCAGGAGGGCGTCTACGTGGTCCTCGACGGCGGTCGCCGCGCCGTCGCCGAGGTCGCCAAGCCGCGCGGGGAGCAGCGCCGCCTCTCGCTCGCCGCGGGCACCTACACCATCAAGAAGCGCGACGGCGACGGCCTGCTGGTCGGCGAGGTGAAGATCGACCAGGGCGCGGTGGGCTTCGACGACGCCCGCCTCACGCGCCGCCCGCTCACCGACGATCCCCAGAAGGGCGCCTCCGGGCCGCGCTGGTCGCTGCTCGCCACGCTCGGGCGGCAGACCTTCTTCGACAAAGGGGCCCGCGACGGCCTCTTCCCGCCGAGCGCCCTCTTCGGGCTCGAGGTGGCGGCGCGCGGCGACCTCGGCCACAGCCTCGCTTGGGGATTCGACCTGGGCCTCGGCGGCGGTGACGGCACGCTGACCATCCCCGACCTCGACCCCACCCCGGTGAAGTTCGGCGAACTCTCGGGCGGCGGCTCGCTCTGGCGCGACTTCCACTTCGGCTCGCTGACCGCCTCGGTGGGCGGCCGGGTGGCCTTCATCTTCCTCGGTCGCAGCTTCCCGGATCGGCGCGATCTCCCGGGGCAGAGCTTCTTCACGGTCACGCCCGGGCTGGTGACCGGGCTCTCCTGGAGCTTCACCAGCTCGCTCTCGCTGGTGGCCCGCGGCCGGCTCAACTACCTGCTCTACAGCGTCGACAAGAACCAGTCGCTCGGCTACGCCGAGCTCTCGATGGGAGTCGATTATGCATTCGGCGAGTAATGGCATTCGATGGGGCCTGGTATCGGCCGCGCTCGCGCTCTGCGCCTGCGGGAACTATTCGAACGAAGACCTCGTCTTCCTCTCGGCCATCCCCTCGCGCGAGCAGCTGCAGATCGCGGTCCCGAAGGCCGCGGGCCAGGCGCTCTGCGCGCTCGGCGAGGCCACCTACGCGACGGGCGCGCAGACGCAGGGCACCAACGTCGACAAGGGGGTCGACAACATCCTCGGCCTCGTCGATGCGATCCGCGCCGTGCCGCCCACCGTGCGCGACGGCGACCGCCGCACCTGGGGGCCGTGGCGCGACGACAAGCACGCAAGCGTCGAGTACGTGGTCACCATGATCCGCACTCGCGGCGCCACCCCGGCCAATGACAATTTTGGCTACCTCCTCGCGGGCCGCAAGGACGGCAGCGCCTGGGTCTCGTTGCTCTCGGGCACCTTCAACGGCTCGCAGGCGCGGCACGGCACTGGCGCGCTGCGGCTCGACTTCGAAGGAGCCTGGAAGCTGGGCACGAACGGCGCCGACGATCCTCACGGCGCCATCCAGGTCGCCTACACGCTGGGCGGCGACCCGCGCACCATCGAGCTGGACCTGACGGCGGCGCCGGGCTTCGGCTTGAGCGTCTATCACTACGTCTGGGCCGGCTATGCCGATGGGCGGGCGATCTTCGACTTCAAGTTCGGCGACCAGAGCGGCAACGCCTTCACCGTCGACGCCCGCTTCACCAGCAAGGGCGACGGCCGCGCCTCCATCACCGGCACCGCCCCCAACGGCGACACCGCGCACATCGACAGCTGCTTCGACGGCCAGGCCTGCATCACCTGGCTCGACGACATCCACGGCTTCACGCCAGCCTGCGGGGGACACGCATTCTGCAAGCTGGGGAGCCAGGCGGCATGCCCGAGCGGGACGCCATAGTCCTTGCCGTGGGTCGCCTACTTCCCTCTGAGATTCCGCATCAGGTCGGCCCGCGTGAAGTATCCGCGCTCGATCAAGAGCTCCGCGATCGCCCAGACCATCTTCAGCGCCTCATCTCCCGCGTCGTGCGCCGCCGGGGCCTGCGGCTGCGGCGCCGACTTGGGCGCCGGCGTGCCCGCGGCGGGCGTGCGCAGGGGCTGCCCGGCCTGTCCTGGCGGTCTTGCGCCCGGGGGCGTGAAGCTCCCCGAGCTCGGCACGCGGGTGGGCGAGGTGGGCGCGATCCGCATCGGCGAGGGCCGCGCGACGGGCTGCGGCGCGGGCGCAGCCTCCTGCGGCTGGAGCGGCGCACCCTCGATGTCGTCTTCGCTGATCGGCATCAGCTCCGAGGTGCCCAGCTCGGGCAGCTCGTGGTCGTCCCCGACGTGCACGGTCTTGCCGCGGCCGTGGATGTCCACCAGCTGGAACTCGCTGGTGCCCTCGTCTTTGAGATCGACGCCGAAGTAGGAGTGCTCGATGGCCCGCCGCAGGACGTTGGCGGGCGTCACCTGCGCCACGATCTGCTTGCCGGTGAAGCGGGCCACCTCGTCCATCGCCTCGTCGTCGAGCGGGTCGCTGACCGCCACCGTCAAGACGCCCGTGCGCGGGTCGAACGAGGTCGGCAGCGCCTGCAGCTTGGCCGCCACCTTCTCGGGCAACAGCTGCGCGATCGCCGGCGGCGGCGGCTGCGAGAGGTCGGTGTACTGCAGGCCGAGCTGCTGCGCGAGGGCGCGGGCCAGCGTCTCCTCGGTGAGCAGGTTCACCCGCACGAGGTGCTCGCCCAGCTTGCCGCCGTGCTGCTTCTGCTGGGCAAGCGCGACGCGGAGATCGGAGTCGGAGATGAGACCCGCGCGCAGCAGCAGGTCTCCCATGCGCATTCTCGCCATCCGGTCACTGTACACGACGGGCGGAGGCCTGCCAGAGTCTCAGGACCGTGCCTGCGATCCAAGCCCGTGCCCTCGCCAAGTCGTTCGCCGGGCGGCGCGCCTGCTGGGACCTCTCGTTCACCGTCGAGCGGGGCGAGGTCTTCGGTCTGCTCGGCCCCAACGGCGCGGGCAAGACGACCACGCTGCGCATGCTCGCGGGCCTGCTGGCGCCCGACTCTGGCTCGGCCACCGTGGCCGGTGAGGAGGTGCTCCCAGGGAGGCCGGGCAGCGCCGCGCTCCGGGCCCGCATCGGCCTGCTCACCGAGGCGCCGGGCTTCTACGACCGGCTGACCGCGCTGGAGAACCTCGTCCACTTCGGGCGGCTGCAGTCCCTCTCGGAGACCGAGGCCACCAGACGCGCCGGGCCGCTCCTGGAGCGGTTTGCGCTCGCCGCGCACGCCTCGCGGCCGTTCGCGGTGCTCTCGCGCGGGATGAAGCAGAAGCTCGCCATCGCCCGCGCGCTCCTCCACGAGCCCGAGGTGGTCTTCCTCGACGAGCCCACGGTGGGGCTCGACCCCGAGGCCACCCGCGAGGTCCGCGCCGTCATCGCCGAGCTGGCCGCCGAGCGCCGCACCATCGTGCTCTGCACCCACCACCTCGACGAGGTGGAGCGCCTCTGCGGCCGCGCGGCCTTCATCGCCGGCCGGCTGCTCGCCATCCATGATCTGAAGGCGCCGCAGCACCAGCGGCTGCGCTGTGTATTACTCCTGCCCCACGCCGCCGGAGTGGCGGCGGCGCGCGCGGTGCCGGGAGTGCTCTCGGTGGAGGAGGCGCCGGGGCAGGGCGGGCGCGCCGTGCTGGCGGTCGAGCTGGCCGAGCAGGGCGCCGGGGCGGAGCAGATCGCCGCCAAGCTGGTGGCGGCCCTCGCCGCGGCGGGCGCGCCCCTGTGCGAGGTGGCCCCGGCGGGCGATCC
>JAYWAO010000514.1:0-3381 GCA_043782365.1 Deltaproteobacteria bacterium | reverse complement strand
GAACGGCACTGGGACCTGCACGGAAGATCGCGAAGAGCCGCATTTGCCGGGGCTCCTGAGTGCGACCCCAACCCCGGTGCTAACTGATCGGCATTGGGTCTAGCCGAGTGCTAGCCGAAGATGCTCGCCAGCGGCGTGTACGCGAGCCCGCACGCGTCCGCGACCGCCTTGTACGTGCAGTGGCCACCGATGGTGTTGATGCCCAGCGCCAGGCCCGGATCGCGCTTGCACGCTTCCTTCACCCCGAGGTCGGCCAGCCGCAGGCCGTAGCCGATGGTGGCGTTGTTGAGCGCGAAGGTGCTGGTCTGCGGCACCGCGCCCGGCATGTTGGCGACGCAGTAGTGGATGACGCCGTGCACTTCGTAGGTCGGGTTCTCGTGCGTGGTCGGGTGGCAGGTCTCGATGCAGCCGCCCTGGTCCACCGCCACGTCGACGACGACCGAGCCGGGCTCCATCTCGGAGATCAGCTTCTCGCTGACCAGCGTCGGGGCCTTCGCGCCGGGGATCAGCACGCCGCCGACGACGAGGTCGGCCTGCCGCACGTGCTTGGCGATCTGCGCGGGGTCGGAGAAGACGGTGGTGATGCGCGAGCCGAAGACGTCGTCGAGGTAGGCGAGGCGCGCGATGTTGACGTCGAGGACCACCGTCTCGGCGCCCATGCCGGCCGCCATCTTGGCGGCGTTGGTGCCGACCACGCCGCCGCCGAGGATGACGATCTTCCCGTGGCGCACGCCGGGCACGCCCGCGAGGAGGATGCCCTTGCCGCCGTGCTCCTTCTCCAGGTGCACTGCGCCGACCTGCACCGCCATGCGGCCGGCCACCTCGGACATCGGCTTCAGGAGCGGGAGCGAGCCGTCCTTCGCCTCGACGGTCTCGTAAGCGACCGCGGTCACCTTGCGATCGACCAGGACCTTGGCGAGCTCGGGCGCGGCGGCGAGGTGGAAGTAGGTGTAGACGGTCTGGCCCTCGCGCATCCGGTTGAACTCGGGGGCGATCGGCTCCTTCACCTTCATGATCATGTCGGCGCGGCGCCAGACCTCGTCGACCGACTCGACGATCTGCGCGCCCACGGCGACGTAGTGCGTGTCGGGGATGCCCGAGCCGATGCCGGCGCCCCTCTCGATCAGCACGGTGTGGCCGCGCTGCACCAGCGCAGCCGCGCCTCCGGGAACGAGGCCGACGCGGTACTCGCGGGTTTTGATCTCCTTCGGGACGCCGATGATCATGGGAGCGGTTCTCCAGGATGACAGGTGGAAGCGGCGCGCGGCCTCTAACCCCGCCGGTGGTTCTGGTCAAGGCGCGGCGTGTTGAAGGATGTGCTACACGCACGCCAATGGCATTGCGATGGCACTGATGCTCCTCTTCGCTGACGAGTCCGGGCAGGTCTACGACCACCCCGGCCTCCTCGCGCTGGTGAACGACCCGCACGCCGCCCCCGCGCTGCTCGGCGCCGGGCTCGCGCGAGATGCGGCGGAGCCCCTGCCCGAGCACGGGGCGCTGCAGATCCTCCCTGGGCGCAGGCCCGTGGGGCTCGACCCGGCGACGGGGCAGGCGGTGGTGCTCTCGGAGATCAAGCTCGGCAAGAAGACCATCCGCCCGCTCGCGGTGGCCGCCGTGCTGCCCCCGGGCTACACGCGGCTCGCCATCCCCGCGTACTCGGCCCGCGCGGTGGCGCCCATCCTCCCGCAGTGGGCGTACACGGCGGCAGCGTGGGACTCCGAGCGCCAGGGCCACGTGGTGTGGGCGATGCACACCGACAAGCGCAGCCACTGGGATCCGGCGACGCACTCGACGCCCGATCTGAAGGGCCGCGTCGACGACCTCCTCGCGCGCCACCCCGAGAACCCGCTCTACCAGCAGCTGGCGAAGTGCGCGCTCGAGTACCGCTGCTTCACCGCGCAGAATACGTTCTACGGGCGCGACGAAGGGGCCATCCCCGCGTCGAGCGGCTGCAACGCGCGCTGCGTCGGCTGCATCAGCGAGCAGCCTCCCGAGGGCCCGCCGTCGTCGCACCAGCGCCTGGAGGAGGCCCCGGCGAGCGAGCAGATGGCCGCGCTGGGCGCCGAGCACCTCGCGCTCGCGCCGGGCCGCACCATGGTCTCGTTCGGGCAGGGCTGCGAGGGCGAGCCGCTGACCCGCGGCCGCGAGCTCGCCGCGGCCATCCGCAAGATGCGCGAGAGCACCTCGCGCGGCTCGATCAACCTCAACACCAACGGCTCGCTCCCCAAGCAGCTCGGCTGGGTGATCGACGCCGGGCTCGACTCGATCCGCGTTTCGCTCAACTCGGCCCACAAGCCGCTCTACGAGGCGTATTACCAGCCGGTCAACTACGGCTGGGAGAACGTGAAGGAGTCGATCACCCTGGCGCAGAAGCGCGGCGTCTACACCGCGCTCAACCTCTTGACGTTTCCAGGCATCGTCGATGAGGAGGGCGAGGTGGACGCGCTCTGCAAGCTGGTCTCGTCGTGCAAGGTCGATCAGGTGCAGGTGCGGTCGCTCGCCATCGATCCGGAGCAATATCTGAGGGTGGCGCGCGGGAAGTCGGCGGGCGGCAAGCCCGTGGGCATGGCCGAGCTGTTCAAGCGGCTGCGGCGCGCACGCAAGGGCCTCGTCATCGGCAACTTCGCCCGCGGGCTCGCCGAGCGCGGACGCGGCTGGCGCGGGCCCGGGGTCACCGCGCACGGCTCCGAGGCCGACGGCTAGCTTCCTGGTCGCCCCGGTGGTGCCCCGGTGGTGCCCCGGTGGTGCGCCGGTGGCGGGCAGCGCCCAAACGCCGCTTCTTCAGAGCCGGTTCCTTTGCTAGAGGTTCGGCGGGGGCGTGGCCGATCCGGTGGAGTGGCCGCTCTTCCCCGAGTCTGCCGTGCAATGTCCTCAGCACCCGTCGTCTGGAGGCGTCACCTTGCCCGTCGCACCGCTCTCCCTGCGCTCCGCCGTTCCCGCGCTGCTCGCCTGCGCGCTGCTCGCGCCGCTCTCCGTCCGGGCCGAGGGCCCCTCCGCGCTGGTGGTCTCCGATGACGGCGGCGTGGAGATGTCTACGGTGCGCGCCATCCGCGGTCTCACCATGGGCGCGCTGGAGAAGCGCGGCGTGCGGCTGGTGTCCGACCCGCGGCTCGAGGGGATCAGGCCCACCGGGCCCGACCTGCAGCAGCTGGTGCAGTCGATCGGCGCCAGCAAGGTGTACGTGCTGCGCGTGGCCGGCCGGCTCGGGCGCAAGATCCCGCTGACGCTCGAGGAGATGACGAGCGACCTCAAGGTCATCCACGGCAGCTCGGTGACCACGACGATCGACGAGGCCGACGTGGTGGTGCCCCGCCTCGTCAACGCGGTCGTCGACCACAAGAGCGCCGACGACAACGCCACCATGCGCTCGGTCACCGAGCG
>JAYWAO010000513.1:0-3382 GCA_043782365.1 Deltaproteobacteria bacterium | reverse complement strand
AACCGGCGTGCGTACTTCACTGGCGAGAGGGGAGTCCCGATCGCAGTCGATGGGTTCGCATGCGGAAGGCACACCATGCCGCTCGAACCGCGTCGCAGCTCCCTGAAGTGCTCTCTCCTCCTCTCCTGCGCAGCCGTGCTGCTCGCCTTTCCGGCGGGGGCTGTCGATCTAGACCTGAAGTTCGAACCGGGCCTGGCCGTTCCGCTCGGTGCACCGCAGTCGCAGCGCTTCGGCTTCGGCGGCGCAGCCACCATGAAGGTGCTGGCCGGCTTCGAAGGCAGCTACGTGAATGCCGCTGGCGGCATCACCTTCCTCGGGCTCGCGGCCAAGTCCGGCTACGCGTCCACCGACCTCGGCACCGCCTGGGCGCCCAGCTTCGGTCTGCGGGTGCAGGCCCCGCGCGAGTCGGAGGCGCTGCGCCTCGCCAACCCGCACGCCGAGCAGCGGTTCTACGGCGCGCGGCCCTGGATTGACGCCGATATAGCCTATGTAGGGACGGGCGGGCTCAGCCGGATCGGCTTCCTTGCCGCCGCGGGCGTGTCGTTCCCCATCGGCCAGTCACGCTCCTGGTGGCTGGGCCCGTTCGTCCGCTACTTCCAGATCCACCAGGCCAACACCGCCGGCTTCGACGCCACCGACGCAAAGACCTTGATCGTCGGCCTCAGCCTCGAGGCGGGCACCCGCGTGGTCCGTGAGCAGCCTCCCGCGGTGGTGGACGTCGCGGCGCCTGCTCCTGCGCCGGTCGCGGCGGCGGCGGTCGCCTGCATCCCCCGCCCCGATCGCGACGCCGACGGCGTCCCCGATGACGTCGATGCCTGCCCGGACGTGGCCGGCCCCGCCAGCAACTCGGGCTGCCCGGTCTACTCGAAAGTGATCATCAAGCCGGACAAGCTCGAGCTGAAGGAGAAGATCCAGTTCGAGTGGAACACGGGCGTCATCGACGTGGTCTCCCACCCGCTGCTCAACGAGGTCGCCCAGGCGCTGAAGGACAACAAGGGCTTCCGGGTCGCCATCGAAGGCCACGCCTCTTCTGAAGGCGGCGAAGAGCACAACCAGACCCTCTCCGAGGCGCGCGGCGCCGCGGTCCTCGAGTACCTGGCCAAGCAAGGTATCGCTCGCGACCGGCTCGTCTCCTCGGGCTTCAGCTCGTCGCGCCCCCTCCAATCGAACGCAACGGAAGCTGGCCGTGAAGCCAACCGCCGCGTCGACTTCGTCGTCTACTTCGTCATCCTCAAGGAAGCGGGTAAGTAATGAATCCCCTCAATAAGCATCTATTGGCTCTCTCTTTGGCCGCCGTCTGCGCATGCGGGCAGCAGCTGGTCCAGTTCCCCAACGCCACCATCCCCAGCGTCGTCTCCACCGACCCGGGCAACGCCGCCACCGGCGTGGCCATCACCCGGACGGTCAACGCGACCTTCTCCGAGGCGATGGACCCGGCCACCCTCAATGGCACCACCTTCACACTGAAGCAGGGCGCCACGTCGGTCTCCGGCGCCGTCAGCTACACGGGCCTCGTCGCCACCTTCACGCCCTCGGCGAACCTGACCGCGAACACGTTCACGGCCTCGATCGACGGAGCGAAGAGCGCTGCCGGCGTCGCCATGGCCGCCCCGTTCACCTGGAGCTTCACCACCTCGGTGGTGGCGCCGCCTCCCCCCACGGTGGTCTCCACCGATCCGGGCAGCGGCTCCACGGGCATCATCATCGGCACCTCGGTCAATGCGACGTTCAGCCGGGCGATGGACCCGCTGACGATCACGGCGACGACCTTCACGCTCGCGCAGGGCGCCACCAACGTGCCCGGCGCGGTCACCTACGCCGTCAACACCGCCACCTTCAAGCCGACGGCGGCGCTCGCGGCCAACCTCGTCTACACGGCCACCATCACCGCCGGAGCCAAGGACCTCTCCGGCCTCGCGATGGCGGCACCCTTCACCTGGAGCTTCACCACCGCCACCGCCACCGCGGCGCCGACGGTGGTCTCCACCGACCCGGGCAGCAGCTCGACCGGCGTCCTCACCACCAAGCAGCTCTCGGCGACCTTCAGCCGGCCGATGGATCCGCTCACGTTGACCGCGACCACCTTCACGCTCGCGCAGGGCGCCACCAACGTTCCCGGCGCGGTCGCGTACTCGGGCAGCACCGCGACGTTCACGCCGACGGCCACGCTCGCCACCAACGCGCTCTACACGGCGACCATCACCGTGGGCGCCAAGGACCCCGCGGGCATCGCGCTCGCGGCCAACTACGTCTGGACCTTCACCACCGCCGCCGGCGCGTCGGCGCCCACCGTCACCTCGACCGACCCGGGCAACAACTCGCTGGGCGTCCCGGTGGGAAAGCACCCGAGCGCGATCTTCAGCCGGGCGATGGACCCGCTGACCATCGTCGCAGCGACCTTCACGCTGAAGGCCGGCGCGGTGGCCGTGCCGGGCGCGGTCACCTACTCGGGCACCACGGCCACCTTCACCCCGGCCTCGGCGCTCGCGACCAACACGCTCTACACGGCGACCATCACCACCGGGGCCAAGGACCCGGCGGCGATCGCGCTGGCGGCTGACTATGTGTGGACCTTCAACACGGGCATCGCGCCCAACCTGATCACCGAAGGTCCCGCCGACGGCGCCACGCTGGTGCCGCTCAACACCGCCAGCACGGCCACCTTCAACGAACCGATGGACCCGCTGACGTTCGCCCCGACCTCGACCTTCTCGGTGAAGGAGTTCGTCAGCGGCAACTTCGTCTCGGGCTCCTCGACCTACTCGGGCAACACGGCCACCTTCAAGCCCTCGGTGAACCTGCTGCCCAACACCAAGTACCAGTCCACCGTCACCACTGCCGCCAAGGACCTGGCCGGTAACGCGCTGGTCGCTGGCACGCTCCCCAACCCGTGGACCTGGACCACCGGCCCCGCGGCCGACCTGCAGGCTCCGACCATCACGCTGACCTCTCCGCAGGACGCGGCGACCGGCGTGCAGGCGAACGCCACCGTCAGCGCCACCTTCAGCAAGGCGATGGACGTGCAGACGATGACGACCAACAACTTCACCGTGAAGGACTCGCTCAACGCCAGCGTGGCGGGGAACGTCGCCTATGACGTCCAGAACAAGGTGATCACCTTCACGCCCGCTGCGCCGCTGAAGCAGGACACGGTCTTCACCGCCACGGTGACGAACGGCGCCAAGGACCTCTCGGGCAACGCGCTGGTGGTTCCGGCCGTCAACGGTCTGCCCAAGCCCAACCCGTGGAGCTTCCGCACCCTCGCGGCGCCCGTGCCGCTGGCGGTGAACCTGCGCGGCGCGGCCTCCTACGGGCTCGCCTCGCGCGCCGGACTCACCTCGACTGGCGTGACGGTGGTGAACGGCGATGTCGCGCTCTACCC
>JAYWAO010000512.1:0-9360 GCA_043782365.1 Deltaproteobacteria bacterium | reverse complement strand
CCAGGCGTGGAAACACGAACGTCCGCGAACGCGCGCACTCCTTGCGCTGAGGCGGCCTGGGCCATGCAGTTCGTGCGCCTTGTTCCCCGTTGGTCCTCGGACGTTCCTCTCTCCAGCGTCCGTCTTGCCACCCACATCTCCTTACGGATTGAGGACTGATTTGCGCCAGTCGCGCATTTCCCGCGCGCCGGCGGGTGCTCGCGGCACGCTTCATGCTCCGAAATAGTTTGTACACAAACTAATTTCCGGAGTGCCCATGCGCCGCGTCGTCGGGACCGCAGCCGTCCTCGCAGTCGCCTGCTCGCTGAGCTCACCTGCGCTGGCCATTCCGGCCTTCGCCCGCAAATACGGGACGAGCTGCACCACCTGCCACAGCGTCTTTCCCAAGCTGACCCCGTTCGGCGAGAGCTTTCGCCGCAACGGCTATCGCTTCCCCGGCGTCGACAGCGATTATGTGAAGCAGGACATAATCCCCCTCCAGCCGAAGCTCCCCAACCAGGAAGACTACGGGGTGACGGCGATCCCGCCGGTGTCTCTCGGCTTCAACGGTCAGGCAATCGTCCACCCCGACAAGAACTCGTCGGGCGGCGCCGCCGATGGCCACGCCGTCTTCCTCACCAAGGACCTCGTCGAAGAGGGCCATGTCTGGGTGGGCGGCAGCTTCAGCGACACGCTCACCTACTTCGGCGAGGTGACATTCGCCAATGACGGCACCATCGCGGTCGAGCACGCGCAGGTGCACATGAACGACCTCTTCGGCCCCAAGCACGCGGTCAATCTCCGCGCGGGCCGCGGCTTCTCCACGCTCACCAGCTTCAGCCCGCACTCGAGCTACCTGAACGACCAGATCATGCCCTCGTCGGGCCTCACCGCGTTGAACGGCGCCGGAACGAGCTGGAACGTCTTCGACCACTTCAACGGGATCGAGGTGAACGGCGTGGTCGGCGGCCGCTTCGACTACTCGGTCGGGCTCAACGCGGGCAACAGCTTCGACACCCGGCCGAGCGAGAACGTCTACGCGCACGCCGGCTACAAGCTCGGCGGCCTCCCCCTCGACGGCGAGGGTGCGGGCGCGGTGAAGGACGCGATGCGGCCGTGGGAGGAGACGGCGGCCACCCTCGACTTCTGGGGATATCGCTCGGTCAATAGCGCCAACTATTCGGTCGCCGCGGCCGATGACACCGTGCTGCTCGACACCGCCACCGTGGGCGGCGTCAGCCTCCGGCTACAGCACGACTCGCTCGAGTTCACCGGCGGCGCCTACTACGAATCGCACAACCGCGTCTCGCCGGACGCCTCGGGCGCCACGCTCGGGTTCGGCGGCACGATGCTGCAGGCCTACGGCGAGCTCTCGTACATCGTCCAACCCTGGTTCGTTCCTGCGGCGCGGTTCGAGTACACCTCGATGAGCTCGCTCGACCCGGCCCGCACCGATCTGCACGACCTGCGCATCAGCGCCGGCATCGCCTCGGCGATCCGCCCCAACATCAAGCTGGTCTTGACCGTCAACCTCGAGTCGGCCAACGGCACGCCGCCGGGAGGCTGGGGCGCGGTGGGCGGCCAGGCGATGGCCGCTGCCAGCGCGTCTGATCCGTCGGTCGGCCTCGAGCTGGAGAACGTGCAGCTCTTCGCCGCCTTCGCGTTCTAGGCCGCAATGCAACGCATTCCCAGTCAACCGTCATTCAAGGAGTCAGCCATGACCAACCCCGCCACGGGCTCCCGCGCCCTGCTCCTCTGCGCCGCCCTGCTCTCGCTCGCACCACTCCAGGCCCGCGCCGGAGACATCACCGGCAAGGTCGACGCCACCCCGGCCAAGTATCTGGAGGAGACCGTCGTCTATGTGGAGAAGGCCGACGGCAAGTACACGCCGAAGACGGCGCAGATGGATCAGAAGGGGATGAAGTTCATCCCGCACCTCCTGACCATTACCGCTGGCGACTCGGTGAAGTTCCTCAACAACGACGGCGTCGACCACAACGTCTATACGCCCGACAATGAAGCCTACAACCTCGGCATGTTCTCGAAGGGCGGCTCGAAGGACCAGCTCTTCAAGACCCCGGGCGTCTATTCGCAGCTCTGCAGCGTGCACCCGGAGATGCTGGCCTGGGTCTTCGTCGGCCAGAACCCTTACTCGGCGATCGTCGAGAAGGACGGCTCCTTCAAGATCAAGGGGGTCCCGCCGGGCACCTACAGCGTCGCGGTGTGGAACTCGAAGCTCAAGGCCGGGCCGCAGAGCGTGACCGTCGCCGCCGGCAAGGTGGAAGTGAACTTCTCGGTCAAGCGCTGATGCGCGGGCGGCTCACCGCGGTCTGCGCCCTCGCGCTCGCTTGCGGAGCGCTCGCGTGCTCGCGGGCAGCGGCGACGCCGACCGAAGCGCCGCCGGTGCAGTTCAGCCACCAGAAGCACAACGCCGAGAACCAGATCGGCTGCGGCGTGTGCCACCCGTTTGCGCGCCACTCGCCGAACGCGGGCCTCGCGCCGGCGAGCGTCTGCATGGGCTGCCACAAGTTCATCGCCAAGGACCGGCCCGACATCGTCAAGCTCGCCGCGGAGTTCAAGGCGGGCCGCCCGCTCACCTGGGAGCGCAACCACCGCCTGCCGGACCACGTCTTCTTCAGCCACCAGCGCCACCTCGCCAAGGGGCTCGACTGCAAGGAGTGCCACGGCGACGTCGCGGCGATGGGTCTCAACCACCGCGTGCAGGATCTGAAGATGGGCTTCTGCATGGAGTGCCACCGCGCGCGGCAAGCCAGCATCGACTGCCTCACCTGCCACAAATGAGGGACGCCACGTGAGCCAGCCACGCATCGGCCGCCGCTTCTTCCTGCAGGTCGTCGGCGCGACCAGCGTGGCGGCAGGCTGCTCGCCGTCGCACGCGCCCGAGAAGCTGATCCCGCTCCTCAACCCGCCCGAGAACATGGTGCCGGGCCAGGCGCTCTTCTATCGAACCGTCTGCCGCGCCTGCCCCGCGGGCTGCGGCGTCACCGCGCGCTCGCGAGAGGGGCGCGTGGTCAAGGTGGAGGGCAACCCCGAGGACCCGATCTCCGCGGGCGCCCTCTGCGCGCGGGGCCAGGCGCAGGTGCAGACGCTCTACTCGCCCACCCGGCTGCGGGGGCCGATGATGCGCAAGGGAGACGCGCTGGTGGCGGTCTCCTGGGCGGAGGCGATGGCGGCGCTGCAGGCCGCGCTCGGCAAGCTGCGCGGCCAAGGTGGCCAGCTCTCCGGGCTGCGGCTCGTCTCGCGCTGCGAGCCCGGGAGCGCGGGCGCGGTGCAGCAGGCGTTCGCTGCCGGCGCGGGTGCGCAGCGCACCGTCTTCGAGCCGGGCGACGCGCAGGCCCTGCGGGAGGCGAACGGCGGGCTCTTCGGTAACGCCGGCTTACCGATCCTCGACCTCACCAAGGCGCGGGCGGTGGTGTCGTTCGGCGCCGACTTCCTCGAGACCTGGCTCAGCCCCGTCGAGCAGGCGCGGCAGTTCATGGCCCAGCGGGGCCAGCCGTCGCGCCCGACGCTCACCTGGGTTGGCCCGCGGCTCGCGATGAGCGGCGCCAACGCCGACCGCTGGCTGAAGATCGCGCCGGGAGGAGAGCTGGCGGTGGCCGCTGCGCTGCTCGGGTGGCTGCTCGATCCGGCCAACAAGGTGGCCGGGCTCGCAGCCGAGGCGCCGGCCATCCGCGCGGCGCTGCCCGCGCTGCCGGTGCCAGATGGCGCCACTGCCGCGCAGATCGCCGCGCTCGGCAATGAGCTGGCGACGCGGCGGCCCTCCGCGCTGCTCGGCCCTGGCGCGCACGCCACCGGGCCCCAGGCCACCGCGCTCGCAGCGGTGCTGCAGGCGGCGAACTACGTGCTGGGCAACGTCGGCCAGACCGTGCTGCTCGGGCTCGGCAGCGGGCTCGACGCCCCCTCGCCCGCGGCCGACCTGCGCGCGCTGCTCGGCGACGCGAGGGAGGGCAAGGTGCAGGCGCTCTTCGCGCTGCGGGCTGATCTGGCGGGCGCGCTCGACGGCGCCGCGGGCGCGAGCGAGGCGCTCGATCGGATCCCGCTCTTGGTCTCGTTCGGCGAAGAGCTCGACGCCACCGCGCGGCGCGCCCACTTCGTGCTCCCCGACCGCCACGCGCTCGAGGCGTGGGGCGACCTCGAGCCGCGCCGGGGCGTGCTGCAGCTGCAGCAGCCCACCATGACGCCGCTCTGGGACACGCGCTCCTCGGCGCAGGTGCTGCTCGACCTCGGCGCGGCGCTCTCGCTGCCCGGCCTGCCGGAGCGCGACTTCCGCGCGCTGTCGCAGAAGCGGTGGCAGGCCGCGCTCAAGGCGATGGGCACGGCCACCGAGGAGATCCAGGCCCAGCGCGACGCGCAGGCGCGTGGCACCTTCACCGCGCCGGCCGCGGCCACCCCGCAACTCTTCGCGGCCGGGGCCCTCGCCGCGCTGCTGCGACCACCGGCGCGGGCTGCGGCCGCCGCCGAGCTGATCTCGTTCCCGACCGTGCTGGCAGCGGCCGATCCCGACGCCCCCGCCTGGCTGCGCGAGATCCCCGACGTGCTCACCGGCGTCTCCTGGTCGGGCTGGGTCGAGCTGTCGCCCGCCGCCGCCGTCGCTGCCGGGGCGGTGAACGGCGCGCTGCTGTCGCTGGAGACCGCGGCGGGCAAGGCCGAGCTGCCGCTGTGGGTGAACCCGATGCTGCACGACCGCGCAGTGGCGGTGCCGCGCGGCGCGCCGGAGCTCCGGCTGCTCGGCGCAGGGCCGGTCAAGGTCTCGGCGACCGGCCGCGCGTTCCCACTCCCGCTGACCGGCCACCCAAGCCAGGAGGGGCGCGGCCTCGCCAAGGTGGCCGGCGCCTCCGGCCAGGTGGAGCGCGACCCGGAGGAGGAGGAGCACGCCCACCCGCATCCGCACCCGGAGAGCGGCGAGGGCTCGCACGACGAGGAGCACACCGCGCAGGGCACGATGGTGCCGCCGCACACGCACCCGCTGCACCGCTGGGCGATGAGCATCGACCTCGACAAATGCACCGGCTGCCAGGCCTGCCAGGTCGCCTGCTACGCCGAGAACAACATCCCGGTGGTCGGCCCAGAGCACGCGCGCGAAGGCCGGATGATGGCGTGGCTGCGACTGCAGCGCAGCTTCGAAGGGACGGGCGAGCAGGAGCGGATCGCCCTGCTCCCCTCGCTCTGCCAGCAGTGCGATTCGGCCCCCTGCGAGACGGTCTGCCCGGTCTACGCGACCTACCACAACCCCGAGGGGCTCAACGCGCAAGTCTATAACCGCTGTATCGGCACCCGATACTGCGCCAATAACTGCCCCTATGACGTGCGCGTCTTCAACTGGAAGGACCACGAGTGGCCCGAGCCGCTGCAGATGCAGCTCAACCCTGACGTCACCGTGCGCAGCAAGGGCGTCATGGAGAAGTGCACGTTCTGCGTGCAGCGCATCCACGGCGCCGAGCGCGCCGCCCAGGGCGCCGACCGCGCGCTCCGCGACGGAGACGTGCTGCCCGCCTGCGTGGAGACCTGCCCGGCGCAGGCGCTCGTCTTCGGCGACGCCAACGACCCCGACGCGCGCGTCAACCTCGCCAAGGGTGATGGCCGGGCCTATGCGCTGCTCGAGGAGGCCAACACGCTCCCGGCGATCGCCTACCTCGCCCGCCGCACCGGAGGTGGAAGGTGAGAGCCGGAGCCGCGCGCCCGACGCTCGCGGCGCAGTTCGCCGCCATCGACGACACCGTCAAGGCCACGCAGGGCCTGCCCGGCCTCGGCTGGGCAGCGCTCTGGAGCTTCGCCATCTGCTGCGTCTGCATCGGCGGCTACGCCGAGGCGACCATCATCCGCGACGGCATGCAGCACACCGGCCTCAACCGCCCGGTCGGCTGGGGCTGGTACATCACCGACTTCGTCTTCTGGGTGGGCATCGCGCACTCGGGCACGCTGATCTCGGCGATCCTCTTCCTCTTCCGCGCGCGCTTCCGGACCGCCGTCTACCGCGCCGCCGAGGCGATGACCGTCTTCGGGGTGATGACCGCCGGCCTCTTCCCCATCCTCCACCTCGGGCGCCCTTGGTACTTCTTCTGGATCCTGCCGTACCCGAACCAGCGCCAGCTGCAGATCAACTTCCGCTCGCCGCTGGTGTGGGACGCCTTCGCCATCTCCACCTACTTCACGGTCAGCGCGATGTTCCTGCTCTCGGGCCTGATGCCCGACGCGGCCACCCTCCGCGACGGCTCCAGCGGCTGGCGCAAGCGGTTCTACGGGCTCTTCGCGTTGGGCTGGCAGAACACCGGCGCCGAGTGGCGTCACCACGGGCGCGCCTACCTCTTCTTCGCCGCCTTCGCGACCCCGCTGGTGATCAGCGTCCACAGCGTCGTCTCCTGGGACTTCGCGGTGTCGATCGTACCGGGCTGGCACTCGACGCTCTTCCCTCCCTACTTCGTCGCCGGCGCCATCCTCTCGGGCGTGGCGATGGTGATCACCCTGCTGATCCCCATCCGGAAGGCGCTCAAGCTCGAGTCGCTGGTGACCATGAAGCACCTCGACATGCTCTCGCGCCTCTGCATGCTCACCTCGCTGATCGTGACCTTCTCCTACGCCTGCGAGTTCCTCCTGGCGCTGCGCCAGGGCCGCGGCGTCGAGTTTGACACTTTGATGTACCGGGCCACCGGCGCCTTCTGGCCCTTCTTCTGGACCATGGTGGTCTGCAACTGTGTGCTGCCGTCGCTCTTCTTCTTCTCGAAGATCCGCCAGTCCCAGCTGGGGCTCCTGGTCATCTGCATCTTCATCAACGTCGGGATGTGGCTGGAGCGGTTCAACATCGTGGTCTCCTCGCTCGAGCACAACCGCGTCCCGTTCGATTGGTCGAGCTATCACCCGAAGCTCGCCGAGATGGCCATCACGCTGGGGTCGTTCGGCTGGTTCTTCATGTGGTTCCTCCTCTTCTTGAAGCTGCTGCCGGCGGTCTCGACCTCGGAGCTGAAGGAAGACGCGGCCCACACGCAGCACGAGCAGGCCGAGGTGTCCCATGCCGCGTGAGAAAGGAGTGCTGGCGGTGTTCAGCGAGCCTTCGGTGGCCGCGCGCGCGGTGACGGCGGCGCGGGAGGCGGGGCACCTGGACGTGCGCACCGCGATGCCCGCCCCGTTTCCGGAGGTGATGGAGGCGATGGCGCAGCCGCGCAGCTTCATCGACAAGGTCACGCTCGGCGGCGCCGTGCTGGGCATGGGGCTCGGGCTCTGGCTCACCGTCGGCACCTCGCTGGCGCTGCCGATGATCGTCGGCGGCAAGCCGGTGGTGGCGCTCCCCGGGTTCATCGTCATCATCTTCGAGGTGACGGTGCTGATGGGCGGCCTGTGCAACTTCCTCGGCATGCTGACCGGGGCCTTCCTCGCGCGCCGCAAGAGCTGGGTGCCGCCGGATCCGCGCTGGTCGCGCGATCGCATCGCCGTCTTCCTGCCCGGCGCCGGTGCTGCCGCCGAGGCCCTCCTACAGGCCGCGGGCGCGGAGGAGGTGCGGCATGTCAGCTAGCGCGCGAAGGCTCTGCGCCGCTGCGTTCTCGCTGCTCGCCGCCGCCTGCGAGCGCGACTGGCGCACCGACATGTGGTTCCACCCCGGGGGCGGCCTGCACTCGATCGCGCGGCCCGAGCCCGAGGGCGCGGTGCCGCTCGACGCCCGCCCCTTCTTCTACGAGCGGGACGATGCCGAGGGATACAAGGAGGCATTCCCGACCAGCGCCCTCTCGGTGGCCCGCGGCGCCGCAGTGTTCAAGGATCGCTGCATCGGCTGTCACGGCGAAGGGGGTCACGGCGGCGGCCCGGTGAGCCGCGCGAGGCCGGCCGACCCGGTCACGGGCGTGGTCCCGCCTGGCTTCCCTCCCGCTCCAGACCTCGGATATCCCGCTATCCAGGTCAAACCGGACGGATATCTCTATGCGACCATCCTCCTCGGCGGAAAGGCGATGCCGGTGATGCGCGAAGGCCTCGACCAGCGCGATCTCTGGGACCTCGTCCACTTCATCCGGACCATCAAGCCCGTCCCGCCCGCGGTGCAGCCGTGAACGGCGCGCTCCTCTCTGCCAGCGTCCGCGTGCTCGGCAGGCCGCTCGCCTCGCTCTGCCTCGCGGCGGCCGCGGCCGGCGCGCTGGCGGTGGGCCTCTCGCTCCTCCTCGGCGGGACGGCGGCGGTGCTGCCCGGCGTCGCCTCCGCTTGGCTCTTCTTCGCCGGGCTGTCTGCCGGCGCGGTGGCGCTCTCCTCGGCTACGCGGGTGGCGCAGGGCAGGTTCCTCGACCCCGCGCTGCCGTTCCTCGAGAGCGCCGGCGCGTTCCTCCCGGTGGCGCTGGCGCTCCTCGTGGTCTCGTACCCGCTGGCCCGCTTCTGGGTCCCGGAGCACGCGCGCGAGCACCTCGCGCGGGCGGCGATTCGCGACCTGGTCGCGGTGGCCCTCCTTTGGGCCGCCTCCCGCCGCGCGCTGCGGCACTCGGGCCCCGCGCGCTGGACCGACGCGGCGCTGCGCGACAGCATCCTCTACCTGCTCGTCTACGTGGTCACGGTGGCGTTGTGGACGGTCGATCTCGTGATGGGCCTCTACCGCGGCGAGCCGAGCGGCATCGTCCCCGCGCAGGCGTTCATGGCCTCGTTCATCGCCGCCATCGCCTGGGCCGCCCTCTGGAGCTGCTGGAAGCTGGAGGTGATGAACACGCGGCGGGACCTCGGCCGCCTGCTCTTCGGCTTCTCGGCGTTCTGGGCCTACCTCGTGCTTTGCTCGTTCTTGCCCGTCTGGTACGCCAACCTCCCGGGAGAGGTGGGCGAGATCCTGCTGCGGACCAGCGGCGGCTGGCGCTTCTTCAGCGGCGCGATCATCCTGCTGTCGTTCGTGCTTCCCTTCCTGGTGCTCTTCTCCGAGGAGTCGAAGACCCGGCGCGGCGCGATGACCTTCGCCTCGGGCGCGATGCTGCTCGGCCTCTTCGCCGAGCGGGCGCTCCTGGTGCTGCGGCCGCTCCCGCAGCCCTCGCCGGGGCTGCCGATGCTGGGCGGAGCGCTGGCTGCGCTGGGGCTGTGCGGGCTCTTCGTGCTGCTGGCGGGAGCGCGCCTGGGCCGGGCCACCGCGCCGGCCGCCGCGCACTGAATCAATCCCCCTCACCGGACGCGCGACAACTGCCTCTGAGGAACCCTACCCCGGCACGGCCTGCGGCGCGGACTTCGCCTCTGCGCGGGCCTTGCGCGAACGGGCCGAGAAGTAGTCGAGCGCGAGGTACACCACCGGCGTGGTGAAGAGCGTGAGCAGCTGCGAGAGCAGCAGACCGCCGACGATGGCGATGCCCAGCGGCTTGCGCAGCTCCGCGCCAACGCCCGTGCCCAGCGCGAGCGGGACCGCGCCCAGCA
>JAYWAO010000511.1:0-9361 GCA_043782365.1 Deltaproteobacteria bacterium | reverse complement strand
CTGCTTCAGCAGTGAATCAGGCCCTGGCTTCAAGGGCCTCGATAGACCTGCGCTACTGCGCGGCCTTCTTCATGCTGGTGACCTGGAACTCGACCCGGCGGTTCTGCTCCTGGCCCTTCTTGGTCTTGTTGTCGCCGATCGGCTTGGTCTCGCCGTAGCCCTTGGCGTTGAGGCGGGCCTCGCCGATGCCCTTCTTGGTCAGGTAGAGCACGACGGCCGCGGCGCGCTCCTGCGAGAGCTTCATGTTCTTGGCTGCGTCGCCCACGCTGTCGGTGTGGCCCTGGACCTCGACCTTGAGGATCTCGGGGTGCCCCTTCAGCACGCCCGCGACCTGATCGAGGAGCGGGAACGAGGCTGGCAGGATGCTGGCCTTGCCCACCGCGAACTGGACCTTGTCGAGGATGTCGATCTTGCCGCCGCGCACCACCACCCGCTGCTTCTTGGAGAGCGGGCAGCCGAAGTTCGAGGCCGGGCCCGGCTCGGTGGGGCAGTTGTCGGTGCGGTCGGGGACTCCGTCGCCGTCGGTGTCCTTCCTGGCTGCCTCCTCCTCGGCCCGCCTGGCGGCCTCGGCATCCCTGTTGGCGTCGGCCTTCTCGGCAGCGGCCTTCTCGGCAGCGGCCTTCTCGGCGGCGGCCTTCTCGGCGGCAGCCTTCTCGGCGGCGGCCTTCTCGTCGGCGGCCTTCGTCACCGCGGTCTCGTCAGCGGCCTTCTTCGCGGCGGCTTCGTCGGCGGCCTTCTTCGCCGCGATCTCCTCGGCGGAGGGGCCCGGCAGCGGCGGAGTGGTGGTGTGGCAGGTGGACGGGCTGTAGCCGAGGCCCGCGGCGACGTGCCAGTCGGGCGAGCCGAGCGCCGGGACGTTGCGCGCGCCGGCCGAGAAGTCGAACGAGATGAACCGGCCGAAGCAGAGCGTCAGGCCCGCGCGGAGCTCCAGCGGCGTGCCCGCGGTGGCGCCGAAGGCGTTGGTGTACGTGCGCGCGTCGAGCTCGGCGAAGACGCGGCGGAACAGCTGCTCGCCGAGGTAGGACGCCGCGCCGAGGCGGCCGCCCAGGTAGGTGCCGCCCAAGGTGGTGTCCTTGACCGTGAACGAGGAGTGCGAGCCGACCAGCGCGTTGGCGATCACCTCGACGTGCGCGCCGCTGTCCTCGCCCCACGAATGGCTGAGGGAGAAGAGGCCCTCGACCTGCGGGCTCGGGTAGCCGGCGACGGTGCCCGCGTCGGCGAGCGGCACGGTGAACGACGCCTGCAGCGCCAGGTTGACGTGGTGCCGGTTCTGCTCGAGCAGGCCGAGGCGCGGGGTGACGCGGATGTCGCCCAGGCCCGTCTGCGCGGCGCCGGCCCGGCCGAAGCCGCCCGCCAGCTTGCCGAACTGGTTGACCAGGTAGGGGATCTGGACGCCGACCGCGAAGCCGTCGGCGATCTTCACCTGCACGGCGAGGAGCGCGCGGACCCGGTTGTAGATGTTCTCCTGCCCGAGCGCGAGCGGGCTGTGCTCGCCGATCCCCCACAGCTTCACGTCGAGGACCTGGTCGTGGACGTTGGGGACGCGGGCCCCCTCGACGCCCACCAGGCCGTCACCGCCGGAGGCGGGGCGCAGGGTGGACGCGTCGAAGATCTCGGCGGCCGGGGCCGGCGAAGGGGCGGCGAGCAGCGCCACGAAGAGGACTGCCAGTTTGGCGAAGGGGGACTTCACGGGGTCACCTCCAGGAGACGAAGACACGCTCGCCGTTGGAGCGAGCGCAGGTTGTTGCAGGTTGGCAAGAGGGGAGGCTCGCCCGTTGAGGGCCAGAATGCAAACTGTCTGGCTGTCGCGGCGAAGGAAGCGCTGGACCTGGCGGGCCCCGCTCGGCGCTCTAGTCTAGAGGGGCGCCCGGTAGAAGCTCGTCCCCTCGGCCGTCAGCCGCTCGTAGGCGCTGTCCAGGTTGAGCGTGGTCTCGGCCACGCCCAGGAAGAGCAGCCCGCCCGGCTTGAGCAGCCCGCGCATCCGCTGGAGGATCCGCTTCTTCGTGTCGGCGTCGAAGTAGATCATCACGTTGCGCAGCAGGATGACGTCCATCCTGGGCAGCTGCGGCCAGTCGCCGGCCAGGTTGCCCTGCTGGAACTCGACCAGCTTCTTCACGTCGTCCTTCACCAACCAATCGAGGCCGGTGCGGTCGAAGTGCTTCACCAGCAGCGGCGCCGGCATGCCGCGGTTCACCTCGACCTGCAGGTATCTGCCAGCGCGCGAGCGCTCGACCATCTCGGTGGAGACGTCGCTGCCGTGGACCTTGACGTTCCAGCCCGCGGCCACCTCCGGGAAGTGCTCCTTGAGCAGGATGGCGAGGCTGTACGCCTCCTGCCCGCTGGAGCTGGCGGCCGACCAGACGTGCAGCGACTTGAGCGCTGCGTTCCTCGCGAGCACCTCGGGCAGTACGCTCTTGCGCAGCGCCTCGAACGGGCGCCAGTCGCGGAAGAAGCTGGTCTCGTTGATGGTCATCGCCTCGACCGCCTTGCGGTGGAGCGGGCCGCACGGCTGGGAGCGCAGCCGCTGGATGAACTCCTCGAGCGAGCCGAACCCTTCGCGCCGGGCCACGGGCGTCAGGCGCGCCTCGACCAGGTACTCCTTGCCGTCCTCGAGCACGATGGCGGCCCGGTCCCGCACCAGGCCGCGCACGTACGCGTAGCCGGCGGGACCGAGCGTGACGGGCGGCCTGGTCATGGGCTGATTCGCCGGGCCGCAGGGCCGTTGACCGCGCCGGCGAGGGCGATCAGCTCGGCAGCGATCTGCCCCAGCGGGAGGACCCGGTCGGCGAGCCCGGCGCGCACGAGCGCGCCCGGCATGCCCCAGATCACCGAGCTGGCCTGGTCCTGCGCGATGATCAGGCCACCGGCGTCACGGAGGAGCTGGCAGCCCTTCAGTCCGTCCTGGCCCATCCCGGTGAGGATCACGGCGATGGCCGCGCCTCCCCACAGCTCCACCGCCGAGCGGAACATCGCGTCTACCGCGGGGCGGCAGGAGTTCTCTGGCGAGGCCTGGTCGAGGTGGAGCCGCGGGTCGGTGCGGCTCCCCCTGACCTTCAGGTGGTGGTCGCCCTTGGCGAGATAGACGGTGCCGGGCCTGAGCTGCTCGTCCCCCTGGCACTCCCTCACCTCGAGCTGCGAGACGGCGTCGAGCCGGTCGGCGAGCAGGCGGGTGAAGACGGGCGGCATGTGCTGCGTGACCAGGATCGGCAGCGGGAAGTCGGCGGGCAGCGCCGGGATCAGCGTGGACAGCGCGTTGGGCCCGCCCGTGGAGACGCCGATCAGCACCACCTCGGGCCGCGGCGCGCGGGCGAACGGGCGCAGCCGGCTGACGGCCGGCGGCGTCTCCACCCGCTGGAGTCGGGCAGGCGCAGGCGTGCTGCGCGCGGTCAGGGTGCGCAAGGGCGCGGGCGCGGTCTGCGCCGACGGGGCTTCCTGAGCGCGCTCGGGTGGCCGCGGGGCGACGGACGCTGGCGGCTGCGTGCGCGCCAGCTGGGCGGCCGCGAAGGCCCTCACGCGCGGGCAGAGGTCAAGGGCGACACGCCGGCGCGCTTCGCCGAGGCTCTCCGCCGAGGTCGGCTTGCAGACGTAGTCGTTGGCCCCGCGGGCGATCGCTTCGAGGGTGGCGGCGGCGCCGCGCTCGGTGATGGCGCTGAACATGATCACGGGAAGATGCGGCCAGTAGCGCCGGAGCTCGACCAGCGTCTGCAGGCCGTCCATCTCCGGCATCTCGACGTCGAGGGTGACCACGTCGACCTGTGGCTTGAACTGGAAGAGCTGCTGCAGCGCCAGCCGGCCGTTGGAGGCGGTGCCCGCGACCTCGATGAACTCGTCGGTGCAGAGCGCTTCGGAGACGAGCCTCCGGGCGACCGCCGAATCGTCGACCACCAGGACGCGGGCCTTCGCCATGGTCAGGCCCCGATGCCGAGCATCGACAGCTTCTCCGTCACCGCCTCCTTGGTGAACGGCTTCATCAAGTACTCGTTGGCGCCGGCCTCGAGCGCCTTGGTGACGTTGCCCATGTCGGCTTCGGTCGTCACCATCATCACCCGCATCGAATCGAAGGTGTGGTCTGCGCGCAGCGCGAGGATGAACTCGTAGCCGTTCATCTCCGGCATGTTCCAGTCGACCAGGGCGAGATCGACCGGACCGCTCGCCCGGAGGGCGTCGAGCGCGATCTTGCCGTTGACGGCGTCAGTCGTCTCGAACCCGATCTCCTTGAGCATCTTCCCGAGGATGGTCCGCATCGCCCTCGAGTCATCGATCACTATTGCGCGCATGTGGTCTGCTCCGACTAAAAGTGTAACACTAAATACCGGAAAGACGGCTGGCCCTCAGGCGCGGGCCGTGAAGTCGGCCGCCACCGAGGTGATCCCGCGGGCGACCGCCTGCTCGGTGTCGAGCACGAGGAGCAGCCCTCCGTCGAGCTTGTAGACGCCCGCGAAGAGCGAGCGATCCAACGAGTCGAGGGTGGAGGGCGACTCCTCGAAGGAGTCGACCGGCACGTCGAGCACGTCCCCGATCTCGTCTACCAGCAGGCTGACGGCCCGGTCGTTGGCGCGGACGACGACGTTGATCGGCAGCTTGCCGTCAGGGCGCGGCGGCATGCCCAGACACTGCCGGAGGTCGATCGCGGTGACGATCTGCCCGCGGAGGTTGATCAGCCCGCTGACCGCGGCGGCGGCGAGCGGCACCGGCGTCATCTCCTGGTAGCGGATCACCTCCTGGACCCGCTCCACCTCGACGCCGAGGAAGTGGCCATCGAGGCGGAAGGTGCAGAACTGGCGGCGCTCGCTCATGGTCTAGCTCCCCGTCGCAAGCTGGCGCTGGCCGGCGCCTCGGTCGGCGTGCTCGACGATCGCTTCGACGTCGAGCAGCTCGGCGACGCGGCCGCCGACCACCACCGAGAAGAGGACTCCAGGCCGGGTGGAGGGCCGGCGGACGTCGAGGGAGTCCTCGATGACGTCGACGATCCGGTCCACCACGATGCCCACGTTGCGGTCTCCCGCCTGGTGCACGACGACCTGGAGCGGCCCGTCCTCCGGGATCGGCGGGCCGCGGGAGATGTCGTGGGCGAGGCGCTCGGGGGAGCGGCGCTCGGGGAGGAACTCGCTCACCCGCACCAGCGGCATGATCTGGCCGCGGTACTGGATGACCTCCTGCTCGCCGGCCCGCTCGACCTGGTCGCGCGGCAGCTCCTCGAGTCGCGCCACCTGCGAGAGCCTGATCGCCATGCGGCCATGGTCGCGCGCCTCGAGCAAGAGGAGGCGGTGCAGCTCCTTGGTGTTGGCGGTGGTCTCCTTCTTGGCCTTGCTGCCGAGGTCCTCGGCGAAGACCTTGGCGCGCTGCGCGGTCCCGCTGACGTCGAGGATGAGCGCGACGCGGCCGTCGCCCATGATGGTCGAGCCCGCGAAGACCGGGATGCCCTTCAGGCCAGGGTCGAGCGGCTTGACGACGATCTCCTGGGTGTCCTCGATGCCGTCGACCACCAGGCCGAAGTGGCGCCGGTCGGCCTGCAGCACCACGATGTTGACCGAGCCGTTCTCGCGGTGGGCGAGCACGCCGCCGCCCTTGCCCCGGACCAGGATGTTGCGCAGGTCGACCAGCGGCAGCAGGCTCCCGCGCAGGCGGTAGACCGGCGAGGCGTGGACGAACTCGACGCCCTTCTTTGCCTTGTCACCAGTGAGGCGGACGACCTCGAGGACGCTCCCCTGGGGGATGGCGTAGCGCTCGGCGTTGCTCTTGACCACCAGCGCCGGGATGATCGCGAGCGTCAGCGGGATCTTGATCTTGAAAGCCAGTCCCTGGCCGGCGGTCGAGGTGACCTCGACGGTGCCGCCGATCTTCTCCACGTTGGTCTTCACCACGTCGAGGCCGACGCCGCGCCCCGAGACCGAGGTGATCGTCTCCGCGGTGGAGAAGCCCGGGAGGAACATGAAGCCGATCACCTCGCGGTCGCTGGCGCGGGCCGCGGCCTCGGCGGGCAACAGGCCGCGCTCGATCGCCTTCTTGCGCACGCGCTCGATGTTCACGCCGCGGCCGTCGTCGGTGATCTCGATGTTGACCTGCCCGCCCTCATGGAAGGCCCGCAGCACCAGCTTGCCCTCGGGATCCTTGCCCGCGGCGATGCGGTCGGCCGGCAGCTCGAGGCCGTGACCCACGGCGTTGCGCACGAGGTGCGTGAGCGGGTCCTTGATCGACTCGAGGATGGTCTTGTCGAGCTCGGTCTCGGCGCCGATGATCTCGACGCGCGCCTGCTTCTTGGTCTCGCGGGCGAGGTCGCGGACGACGCGCGGCAGCTTGCTGAAGAGGTTGCCGATCGGCTGCATGCGGGCCCTCATCACGCCCTCTTGCAGCTCGCTGGTGAGGACGTTGAGGCGCTGCGAGGTCGCGTTGAAGCCCGAGCTCTCGACCGTGTTCGCGTAGCGGAGCACCTGGTTGCGCACCAGCACCAGCTCGCCGACCAGCGTCATCAGCTTGTCGAGCAGCGTGACGCCGACGCGGATGGTGGCGGCGGAGGCGGCGCTCTCGGCGTGCTCGACTTCGGCGGTGGGATCGACCGTCGGCGCAGCGGCCGCGGGCACGAGCGCGACGGCGGGCACGGGAGTCGTTGCGGGCGCTTCGGCCGCGAGCGGCGAAGCAGCGATAGGCTCAGCAGCGGGCGCGGGAGCAGCGGCGACGACGGGCGCGGGGGCGGCGGCGAGAGGAGCAGGCGCCTCCGCGACCGCAGCGTGGGCGGGCTGCGCGCTCTTCAGCAGCGCGCCGAGCCGCGCGATCAGCTCGGCGAAGTCGGGCTTCCCCTCGTTGCCGGTCTGCTCGATGGTCGCGAGCGTGCGGCGGGTGGCGTCCACCAGGGCGAGCAGCGCGCTGGTGATCTCGGGCGTCGCCGTCAGCTCGCCGTCGCGCAGCTCGGAGAGCAAGTTCTCTCCGGTGTGGGTGACCGACGCCAGCCGCTGGAAGCCGAGGAAGCCGCAGGTGCCCTTGATGGTGTGGATGGCGCGGAAGATGGTGCGGATCGCGTCCGGACCGGCGCGACCGGCCTCGAACGCCACCATCTCCCGCTCCATCTGGTCGAGCAGCTCGCCGCTCTCGACGAGGAACTCCGTGACGACCTCATCCATGGGCCTACCTCGGCTCGAGCGTTGGAGCGCCGCGCAGCGGGACCGGCCGGGCGGGCGAAGGCAACGCCGCGAACGGCGCAGTCCTGGTCGCAAGGAGTTAGTCGGATGGAAGCCCGGCCGGCTTGAGGAGGAGGTCTTTCGCAAGGGGGAGGCTTAACCGCAGGGCCCCGCGCGCCGAAGATCCCCGTGACATCGGAGCCTCGCCATGATCGCTCTCACCCGGCTCGACGGGACGGAGTTCATCCTGAACGCCGACCACATCCTCACCGTCGAACGCACACCTGACACGGTGATCACCACCTCACGCGGCCAGCACTTCCTGGTGCGCGAGCCGGTCGAGGCGGTGGTCGCACGGGCCGTCACGTTCCATCGCCAGATCCAGCACGGGCCGCTCGTCGTCGAGCACGCGCCCACGCCGGTGGAGGGCTAGCCCGTGGACATCACCACCATCGCAGGGATCGTCATCGCCATCGGCGCCATCCTCGGCGGCCAGGCGCTCGAAGGCGGCCACGCCAGCTCGATCATGCAGGCGACCGCCGCCATCATCGTGCTCGGCGGCACCCTCGGCGCCACGCTGGTCTCCTTCCCGCTGCGCGACTTCATCCACGGCGCCAAGATGTTCAAGGGCGCGGTCACCGACAAGAAGGTGGAGCTCGGCCCGCTCGCCGCCACCATCGTCGACCTCGCCGGGGTCGCCCGCCGGGACGGCGTGCTGGCGCTCGAAGGCCGGCTCGCCGGCATCGACGATCCGTTCCTCAAGCGCGCGCTCGGCTTCGTCGTCGACGGCCTCGACCCCGCCGTCACCCGCGACACGCTCGAGGCCGAGGTCTTCGCCGAGTTCGAGGAGGGCGCGGTCGGCGCCAAGGTCTACGAGACGGCGGGCGGCTTCGCCCCCACCATCGGCATCATCGGCGCCGTGCTCGGCCTCATCCACGTGATGGAGAACCTCAACGACCCGAGCAAGCTCGGCGGCGGCATCGCGACGGCCTTCGTCGCCACCGTCTACGGCGTCGGCATCGCCAACCTGGTGCTCCTGCCCGTGGCGGCCAAGCTCAAGCGCAAGCTGGTGGTCGAGAAGGAGCGCAAGACCCTGATCGCCGAAGGCGTGCTCGCCATCCAGGAAGGTCTCAACCCCCGCGTCCTCGAAGAGAAGCTGCGCGCCCTCACCGGCGGGCACATCCAGATCTCCGCCGCCGAAGGCGCGAAGAAGGCCGCGTAGTCAGCCGGGAGGATTCCAGTGGCCAAGCGAGTCATCCACGAAGAGCACGAGAACCACGAGCGGTGGCTGGTGTCGTACGCCGACTTCATCACGCTGCTGTTCGCCTTCTTCGTCGTGCTCTACTCGGTGAGCCGGCAGGACGCGAAAAAGGTGACACTCGCCGTCAAGGCGATCCAGTGGGCGATGCACTACGCAGGCACCGGCGGCATCGGCGCGCCGCCGGTCTTCGAGGGCCCGCCCACCGAGGGAGGCTGCTCGGCGAACCTGGGCGGCTCCGGCAACCTGGTGCACCAGGTGCGCGCCATCGAGGGCACCCGGCGCAAGGTGGAGCGGAAGCTCCGCCAGATGCTGGTCGAGAAGCAGAAGACGCAGGCCGTCTCGGTGGAGCAGGACGGCAAGCGGCTGACCATCCGGCTGGCGGCGGCCCGCTTCTTCGAGCCCGGCCAGGCCGCCCTGGCCCCCGACGCGCTGCCCGTGCTCGACGCGGTGGCCGAGGAGCTCAAGAGCCTCGGGCGCCCGATCCGCGTCGAAGGCCACACCGACGAGTCGGGAGTGGGGTCGGCGGGGGGCGCCGGTCGCTTCCGCAACAACTGGGAACTTTCTGCCGGCCGGGCGGCGATGGTCACCGCCTATCTGGAGACCGCCCACCAGATCCCCCCCAAGCTCCTGTCGGCGGTGGGCTACGGCGCGACCCGGCCGCTGGTCCCCAACGACACCGCCGAGAACCGCGACCTCAACCGCCGGATCGCCTTCGTGATCGAGGTGCAGACGAACGATCCGCTCGGGCTGGCGGCGGATCCCTGACGCAAGGTGGGGGGCAGGCGTCAGAGGTCTGTCCGATCGCCCCCAGCCGCGTCAGGAGACTGACGTTCCAACCAGGAAACGTCAGTCTTTTCGAATCGGGGCGCGCGGGCACACCCCTTGCTCTAGTTGGGTGGCGGAGAGACCGCCATGGCCGACGCCGCCCTCGCAGCCCCAGAAGCAGAGCCGAAGAAGAAGGGCGGGATGCCTACCGTCCTGCTCA
>JAYWAO010000510.1:0-3386 GCA_043782365.1 Deltaproteobacteria bacterium | reverse complement strand
GGAAGCGGATGCACGACCTCCTCGACGGCGAATACGGCACCGCCCCCGGCGCCTTCACCATCAAGAGCGAGCTCGGCTACGACCGGCGCCTGCGCGGGGCGGGCGCAAACCGTCGCAAGCGGGGTGGCGATCCGGGGCCGGTGGTGACGCCCGAGCAGGGAGCCAGCGGCGCGGAGAAAGCAGCGGCAGGGGCGTAGGCCGTTCCAGCCTGCCAGATCAACCAAGAGAGCCGGATGGCCAACAAGACCACCACCCCCAGCGCAGCGGATCCCCTCCTCGCTGCCGCTCTCTCGGGCGCCGATCTGGCCCCGTTCGGCCCCGGCGACGCCACCGCGCAGAGGCTCGCGACCACCGCCGGCGCGTCCAGGCTCACCAGCCTCTCGCTGCGCGGCTGCGGCGTCGGCTTCGCGGGCGCGATCGACTCCAAGCTCAAGAGCGAGAAGGAGCAGGGGGTGGGTTCCTCGGCTGACAGCGTGCTGCGGGTCCCGGCTGCCTGGGCTGTTGGGATCCACGGACCGCCGGCCGACCCACAGAGACGAGCTTCTGGTGCTCCTGGTGCGCTGCGTGCCGCGCCCCGCGAGCCGTGTTACCCTCTTCGCCATGTCCACCATTCGCGCCCAAGTCCACAACGGTCGCCTGCATTTCGACGCTCCGACCAGCCTGCCCGAGGGCACGGTGATCGATCTGGTGGCTGACGACGAGGGCGACGACCTCGACCCCGTGGAACGCGCTGCGCTCAACGAGGTGATCGCCCAAGCCCACGCCAGTGTCAGCTCCGGCAAGAGTCGGCCCGCCAGCGACCTCCTGGCGGAGCTCGGCCGGAAGTGAGCGCCTCAGTTCGCGTCTCACCGCAGGCAGAAGGGCAGATCACCGCTATCGACGACTGGTGGCGCTCGAATCGGGAAGCGGCGCCTGAGCTGTTCACCCAAGAGCTCGCCGAGGCCATCTCTCTCTTGGAAGCGGCCCCCGAGATCGGTCGCCGGACCGCACACCCCTTCGTGCTGGGGTTGCGGCGGATCCTCCTCCGCGCATGTCGATATCATTTGTATTACATTTACGATCGCGCGACTATCACGGTGAGCATCCTTGCCGTTTGGAGTCAGGTTCGCGACTCGATGCCCAGACTGACCCGCTGACGAACTGGCCGACGCCTTCAACTCCGCTCTCTCGTCATCGTTCAGCTTCACGCGGTATCGTACGTTCATGGCCGGACAAGATCGCGGACCCGCGCAACTGTCGATCGGACCCTTGGCGGCGGCCTTCACCGCCACGCAGGGCCAGTACTTGGCCTTCATCTATGCGTACTCGCGCGTGATGGGGCGCCCACCCGCTGAGGCTGATATCCAGGGCTACTTCGCGGTCAGCCCGCCGACGGTCCACCAGATGGTCCTGACCCTCGAACGAGGTGGGTGGATTCGCCGCACCCCGCGCGCGGCGCGGAGCATCGAGGTTCTCCTCGATCCCGAGTTGCTCCCCGTCCTCCGTTGATGCAAGTGTCAACCGGTCAAAACCACTGTGCGGAGCTACTAGGCCGTTCCAGCCTGCCACATCAACCAAGAGAGCCGGATGGCCAACAAGACCAGCACCCCCAGCGCAGCGGAGCCCCTCCTCGCTGCCGCTCTCTCGGGCGCCGATCTGGCCCCGTTCGGCCCCGGCGACGCCACCGCGCAACGACTCGCGACCACCGCCGGCGCGTCCAGGCTCACCAGCCTCTCGCTGCGCGGCTGCGGCGTCGGTCCCGCGGGCGCCAAGGCCCTGGCGGGCTCGACGTTCTTGCGCAAGCTGCACAAGCTCGATCTCGAGGAGAACGCGATCGGCGACGCCGGCGCCAAGGCCCTCGCTGGCTCCAGCCGCCTGCGCAGCCTCCGCGTCCTGCTCCTCGGCCACGACACCTTCGGCGCGCGCGGCTCGCCCGCCTGCAACTCGGTCGGGCCCAAGGGCGCCCTCGCGGTCGCTACCTCCAAGAGCCTCGCCCGCCTCGAGCGGCTCTCGCTGCCCATCGCCAAGGTCGACGCCGCGCTCGCCAGGGCGCTGGCGCGCTCCAAGCTCGCCCGCTTCCTCGCGCTCTTCCCAGGCGCCAGCGAGTCGAGCGCGCAGAGCCCCAATGGGAAGTCCAAGGCCGTGCTCGCCTTGACCGACGAGGTCTGGGGCGACGGCCCGCGCGCCGGTCTGGTGAAGCTCACGGGCGGCCTCGCGGTCGCCGACGTGGGCCCCTCGTTCGTCTGGTCGAGCGACTCGCGCACGCTCGCCGCCACGCAGTGGGAGCGCGGAGCAGACGGCGGGTTCACGGGCAAGTCCCGCGTGGTGGTGCTCGACCCCAAGGCCCACACGGTGGCGCGCCTGCCCAAGCGCTGGGGCGCGCTCGTGCTCTTCGCCTTCCGCGGCGGCGTGCTCGGGGCGTTCGATGCCTACGCCAAGACCCGCAAGGACCTCTCGATCGACACGCGCAAGGCCAAGCCGGGCGCGCCCTGAACTCCACCTGAGCAACGGATCATCCGGAGCACCCATGCGCAGCTTCGCCCTCTGCACGCTCGGCCTCGCCCTCGTCACCGTCCCGCCGGTCCTGGCGGCCTCGAAGACCGGCCCGGTCACTTCCAGCGACTGCTCGCTCTCGAGCGCCTTCTCGGGGAAGAAGCCGAGCAAGGACTCGTGCTCGTCTGCCAGGTTCTTCGACAAGAAGCCGGGCCTCCTCAACGCCAAGAACGCGAGCAAGGTCTGCCTCGGCTTCGCGGGCGCAATCGACTCCAAGCTCAAGAGCGACAAGACCTACTGCAAGCGCCTCACCGCGCAGAACTGGACCCCGAGCCTCAACCTGCGCTTCATCGAGTGCGCCTCCGACGGCTCGCTCGGCAAGGTCGTCTGGGTCACGCACGCGAGCGACATCAAGAAGACGTACCCGGGCTGGGAGAACGCCGTCACGTTCGCCGAGATGTGCCAGTGGAAGGCGCTGGGGAACTCGTTCCCCAAGTAGGTCCAGCGCCTTGCTACCCCACCGGGATTGCAGTCCGGAATCCACCGACCGAGAGCTGCACGGCGACACCGTCGATGAGCACATGAGCCTGCAGTGCGGCGTGAGGGGAGACGCCGCCCTCAGATCCGCCATCGCGCAGTTCGATTGCCACGCCGACCCGAGTCTCTTGGGAGTACGGGCGGCCAACCGGCTCTTCGTGGAGCTGCTGATAGCTGAGTTCGAGGAGCAGTTCGCCGGGCACCGGCCACTCGCCAACCTCCTTGAGGTCGAAGGAGCGCTCGATCACGGGATAGTGGCCACTGGCCAACTTCGATGCGCCGCCCAGGGCATCCCCGCCAGAGTGCGATCGCAGGCGCGCCTCTACGTGCCGGCATGCCCAACCCTCGTAGGCCTCATTGACCGGCGACAGCCAAGC
>JAYWAO010000509.1:0-9408 GCA_043782365.1 Deltaproteobacteria bacterium | reverse complement strand
CCGGCCGCCATCGCCTACGCCCCTGCCTGCGCGGCCGCGCTCTGGTGCGCCGCCGCGGCAGCCGCCGCCGCGCGCTCGAGGTCGTGCTGGTTCTGCAGCGCCACCTCGCGGCCCGGGCCGTCGGCGACGACGAGGCCGTCCACCACCCGCACCGCGCGCGGGCAGCGGGCCGCCAGCTTGGGCTCGTGGGTGACCAGGATGATGGTGTTCCCTGCCTCGTGCAGGTTGTGGAACAGCCGGACGATCTCCTCGCCGGTGGCCGAGTCGAGGTTGCCGGTGGGCTCGTCGGCGAGCAGCAGGCTCGGCTCGGTGACCAGCGCGCGCGCGATCGCCACCCGCTGCTTCTGGCCGCCCGACAGCTCGTTGGGCTTGTGGTGCCAGCGGTCGGTCAGCTGCACTCGGTCGAGCGCGGCGCGGGCCCGCTCGCGGCGCTCCTTGGCCCCGACGCCGCGGTAGATCAGCGGCAGCTCCACGTTCTCCAGCGCGTTGGCCCGCGGCAGGAGCTGGAAGCTCTGGAAGACGAAGCCGATCTCCAGATTTCGCACGTCGGCCAGCTCGTCGTCCGAGAGCGTGCCCACGTCGCGGCCGTCGAGGCGGTAGGTGCCCGAGGTCGGCACGTCGAGGCAGCCGACGATGTTCATCAGCGTGGACTTGCCCGAGCCCGACTGCCCGACGATGGCGACGAACTCGCCGCGCTCGATGTTGAAGTGGATGTCGCGCAGCGCCGGGACTTTGGACAGGCCGAGGTCGTAGGTCTTGACGATGTGGTCGAGCTCGATCAGCGCCATCGGTGACTCCGGCTGTGCGTGCGTGCAAAGGGCGTGCGACATCATCACTGCTGGATCGACAAGCGGGACGAGCGGGTGTTGCGCTCTGCAACTGCGAGGAGTGCGGCCGCAGCCACCGGGCGGGGCGCGCTCCTTGGGAGGGCGCCCGGCGCGGACAGCGCTAGCTACGGCCGCCCGGAGGGCCCTTCGAATCGGACCCCTTTCCTGCCGCGTCCTTCTTCTGCTCCTTGACGCTCTGGCCGTCCTGCAACTCGCGGGCGAGCGTGCGGTACGGGCCCTCGACGACCTTCTCCCCCTCGGCGAGGCCCTCGATGATCTCCACGTCGGTGCGGCTGGCGATGCCCGTCTTCACCTCGCGCATCTCCACCTTCCCGTCCTTGAGCACGAAGACCACCTTGACCGGCTTGGGCTTGCCCGTGGAGGCGAGCGTGGGCGGGGCGTCGCCGGGCCTGGCGTCCTTGCCTGCCTCGCCACCCTCGGCCTTCATGGAGCCCTCGAGCGACGGCGACTTCAGCTCCTTCTTCTTCGCCTCGCGCGAGGTGACCGCCTGGATCGGCACGGTGACTACATTTTCGCGGGTGGCGGTGGCGATCGAGACGGCGGTGGACATGCCCGGCAGCACCACGCTGGTGGGGTCGGTGAGGGCGACGCGGACGAAAAATGTAGTCACCTCGGCGTCGGTGCCCGGGTTCTTGATCTGCGCGTTCCTGCCCACCGCGGAGACCTTGCCCTTGAACTGGTGGTCGGGGATGGCGTCGACGTCGATGGTCGCCTCGTCGCCCTCCTTGATGGCCACCACCTCGTGCTCGCCGACCTCGGCCTTCACCTCCATCTGGTCGAGCCCGCCCATCAGGAGCACCACGTCCTCGGAGAAGTCGGTGCCGCGGATGCGCTCGCCGACCTTCTTGTTGATCTCGAGGATGGTCCCGTCGAGCGGCGCGGTCAGGGTGGTGCGCGAGAGGTTGTAGAGCGCGCTCTCCAGCTGGCCCTGGTTGCTGGCCACCTGCTGCTTCTGCGCTGCGAGGCGGCCCTGGTCGAGCTCGAGCGCTGTCCGCGACTTCTCGAGGTCGGCTTCGCTTGCCAGCTTGTCGGTGACCAGGGTCTTGACGCGGGCGAGGTCGCGCTGGTCCTGCGCAATGGTGGTGTTGAGCTGGTCGCTCTGCGCGCGGGCGGCGGCGACGGCGGCGCGGAACTGCTGCACCTGCGCCTCGTAGGCCCGCCGGTCGATCTGCACCAGCACCTGGTTCTTCTTGACCTTGTCGCCCTCGCGGACGGAGAGCGCGATCAGGTCGCCCGTCACGTTGCTGGAGACCTTGACGGTCTGCACGGCCTGGAGGTGGCCCGCGGCGGTGACCAGGCGGGTCACGGTGCTCTTCTTGCTGGCGATCACCGTCACCTCCGGCGACGGCGGGGGCCGCGGCTGCAGGCCCTTGAACGTGGCGAAGCCGACGGCAGCGATCACCAGCGCGGCGAGGATCCAACGTCCCACGGTCATCGGCTCTCCGTTTGGTCCGCGCTCTGTGGCGGACCGATTCAAGTCGGGTGTGTCTACGTCCCGCACTCGCGCTGCTTTCAGCGAAAGTGCGAAAGAACTGGTCTAAAAAGCGCTCCGAGCGCGCCTCACACGGAGGCGCGTCGCCAGGCTAGCCGCCGATGGCGCGGCGCAGCGCCGACTCCTGCTCGCGTCCATCGAGCAGGGCGTTCACCTGCGAGAGCTGCGCCTGGGTCAGCTTCAGCTCCGCGTCGCGGACCTCCAGCTGCGTCCCGACACCGACCTGCTGCCGGGTGCGGGCGAGCTGGAGCCCCTGCCTCGCGGTCTCGAACGCCTGGGTGGCGACGCGGGCCTGGGCGCGGGCCGCCGAGAGGCTGGCCACCGCCTTTTGCACGTCGCTGGCCACGCCGCGGCGGCCACCTTGGTAGTCATTCTCGGCCTGCTTGAGCTGGAGGAGCTTGGTGCGGACCCCGGCGTCGGAGGAGAAGCCCGCGAAGAGGTTCCAGTTCAGGTTGATGCTGCCGGAGAGCGTGTTCTTCTTGGTGAGATCGGGGTCGACGACGTCGCCCACCACGCGGGTCCCGCGGGTGTAGCTCGCGTTGGCCGAGACCACGGGCAGGTAGTCCCCCTTGGCGGAGGCCAGCTGCTTCTTCCCCGCCTCGATGGTGAGCTGCGCCGCCTTGAGGCTCGGGCGCTGGGCGAGCGCCTTGTCGACCGCCTCCTGCGCGGCGGGGGGCTGCGCCGGGTCGTCGAGCAGGCCGGCGGGCTCCACCACCGCGAGCGCCTTCGAGGGATCAAAGCCGATCGAGGTGCAGAGGTCGTATCGCGCCAGCTCGACGCGGGCCTCGGCGCCGAGCCGGTTGACCTCGTCGTTGTCGCGGTTGGCGCGCGCCGCGTAGACGTCGGACTGCGCCGCCTTGCCGCCCTCGAACAGCTTCTGCACGAAGTCGGCCTGATCGCGCGAGCGGGCCGCGGCCTCGCCGAAGACGGCCAGCTGGCGCTGGGCGCGGAGCAGCTCGTAGAACTTCTGCTCCACGGTGAAGCGGGTCTGCAGCGTCTGCTCGTCTTCGGCCGCCTGCGCGGACTTGAAGGTGGCCTGCGCGGCGTCGAGGTTGTTCCACCACTTGCCGCCGTCGAAGAGCAGCTGCCGGGCGGTGAAGCCCCAGCCGTAGCTCGGGTACGAGTCGGAGGGCGCGGTGCCGGCCACGCCGGTGAAGGGGTTGGTCTGCGACTCGCCGCCGCCCACCCGCGTGCCGCCGATCGACGCGTTGAAGCCGATGGTCGGCAGGATGGCCGACTTCGCGGTGACCTGGGTCTGCTCGGCGAGGCCCGCGGCGAGGCCCGCGGCGATCTGCTCGTGGTTGCGCTCGAGCGCGGCCTTGATCGCCTGCTCCAGCGTCAGCGGGGCGGACGGCGCCAAGGCAGGCGGCGGGAGCGCTGGGCCTTCGTCGTCACCGGCGCGGGCAGCGGCCGGCGCGGCGAGGGCGAGAGCGAGAGCAGCGACGGTGAGCGAACGCAGGGTGACTGACACGGTTCTAGCCTCCAAGAGCGACTTGCGTGACCAGCCGCCAGAGGACCCAGGCGACCATGGTTGCGGCGATGGCCTTGCCGCGCGGGAGCTGCGCGGCGGGCGCGAGACCGAAGGCCAGCATGAGCGCGGCCCAGAGCGAGAAGAAGTCGACCGCGCCGGCGAGCGTGGCCACCGCCGTCGGCGCGTGCACGCCGACCGCATCCAGCACGGCGGCGAGGGTGCGGGGGATGAGCGGTCCGTGGTCGGGCGAGAGGTGCGCGGTCTGCAGCGCCGCGCCCGCCGAGAGGAGATCGGCGAGCGCGTGAGGCAGCAGCGCTGCGGCGGCCACCGCCGGCATCGCGCCCGGCTGCGAACGCCCGCGCAGGAACCACGCGACCACGAGGAGCCCGAGCAGCGAGCCCACCCAGATCAGCGGCGCCTTCACCGCGGAGAACGCGAGCCGCTTGACGATGAAGGACCGCTCGGCCGCCTTGGTGTTGTCGTCGAGCTGCTTGTCGCTCATGTTCTTCAGCTGGCCCGACATCTCGGCCTCGCGCAGCGTGGGCTCGCGCGCGTCCACCCGCCAGGCCTCGGCGCCGCCGACCGCCAGCGAGCAGGCGACCGCCAGCGCCAGCGCTGCGCCGAAGCGTCCCGCCTTCGCCACCCGCTCCATCGCCGTGTCGGGGAAGAGCAGGGCCGCCAGCTGCGGGGGCACGCGGGAGGTCTTGGGCGGCGTCATGGTCACCTCGAGCTCTGCGATCTGAGACACCCTGCACCTCGGTGGGACATGTAGACGCCTAGTAGACAGGCCGCCCGTTCATCTGTTGCTGGTGTGATGCCGCTCACCTACGCGCGCTACGGAACCGTATTTCGCCGCCCCGTCGTGACACCGGCAGCAGGTGGCGCTAGACTCCCGGCATGCGCCAGATGCTCCCAGAGCACAAAGTCAGGCTGCTGGTCGCGGGGCTCGTGCTGCTGATGGTGGCCGGGGTGGCCATGATGTACCGCTCCGGCCCGCCCCGCGGTCAGCTCTACGCCATGCTGCAGAGCCGGTAGCGGCTGATCCAGGCTCGCGCATCACGGCGCGTCCCCCTCCTCCGGGTGCAGGAACGGCGCGAACCGCTTCTTGTCCTGCACCAGGTCGTAGGCGTCTTCGATGGCGACCTTGCCGTCCTTCACCACCGCGAAGAGGGCGTCGTCCATCGTCTGCATCCCCAGCCCGCGGCCGGCCTGGATGGCGTTGGCGAGCATCGAGGTGTTCCCCTCGCGGATGAGGTTCGCGAGGGCCGGCGCGCGCAGCATGATCTCGTGAACTGCGACGCGGCCCTTTCCTTCCTTGAGCGGCAGCAGGAGCTGCGCCACCACCGCCACCAGGCTCTCGGCGAGCCCGGCCCGGGCCTGCGGCTGCTCGTCCTCGGGGAACGCGTCGACCACGCGGGCGATGGTCTTCGCCGCCGAGTTCGTGTGCAGCGTGCCGAACACCAGGATGCCCATCTCGGCCGCCTGCAGCGCCAGCCCGATGGTCTCGCGGTCGCGCAGCTCGCCCACCAGCAGCACGTCGGGGTCCTCGCGCACCGCCGCGCGCAGCGCCTCGGCGAAGCTCCGCGCGTGCTGCCCCACCTCGCGCTGCGAGAAGAGGCTCTGCTTGCGCGGGTGGACGAACTCCAGCGGGTCTTCGATGGTGATGATGTGCCGCGCGTGGCGGGTGTTGATGGCGTCGATGATCGCCGCCATGGTGGTGCTCTTGCCCGAGCCCGTGGGGCCCGTCACCAGCGCGAGCCCGCCCGCGAGATCGGCGAGCTTGCCGATCGCCGGGGGGCAGCCGAGGTCGTCCACCGTGAGGATCTTCGACGGGATCACGCGGAGCACCGCGCCGGGCCCGTTCTCCTGCCGGAAGAGGTTGACGCGGAAGCGCGCCACCGACCCGAGCGCGTAGGCGAGGTCGTGGTCGCCAGTGGCCCGGAACGCCGCCATCGCCTCGGCGCCGCAGATCTCGGCGAGCATCGCCTCGAGGGGCGCGGGCTCCAGCACTCTCTGCTCGAGCGGGATGAGGGTGCCGTCGAGCCGCAGCAAGGGCGGCCGGCCCGCGGCGAGGTGCAGGTCGCTCGCCTTGCGCGTCACCATCTCCTGCAGCCAGCGGTCGAGGGCGGCCACGGGCTACCTCCTCTCCGGCGGGCGGCCGGGCGCGGGCTTGCCCGCTTGGGGCGCCTGCTTGCCTGGGGGCGGCGCGGGCGTGGTCACCGGAACCGGCGCCGGGCCGGCGGGGATGAGGTGCGGCTGCTCGGCCACCCGCTTCGCCTCCTCGGGTGAGACCCTGCCGGCGAGCACCAGCTCCTTGAGCGAGTCGTCCATCACGCGCATGCCCTGCGAGCGGCCCGTCTGCATCGCGCCGCGCAGCTGGAACAGCTTGTCGTCGCGGATGAGGTTCGAGACGGCCGGCGTCACCATCAGGACCTCCAGCGCGAGCGCCCGCGTGCCGTCGATGGCCGGCACCAGCCGCTGGGTGATGATGCCGTGGAGCGACTCGCTGACCATGGTGCGCACCTGCGCCTGCTGGGCCGGGGGAAACGAGCCGAGGATGCGCGAGACCGCGCGGGCCGAGGTCGCGGTGTTCATCGAGCCGAGCACGAGGTGGCCCGTCTCGGCGGCGGTGACCGCCAGCTGCACGGTCTCGGGGTCGCGCAGCTCCCCGATGACGATGACGTCGGGGTCCTCGCGCAGCGCCCCGCGCAGCGCCCGCGCGAACGAGCCCGAGTCGCGCCCGACCTGCCGCTGGTTGACCAGCGCCTTCTTGGCCGGGTGGAGGATCTCGACGGGGTCCTCGAGGCAGAGGATGTGGTCGGCCCGCTCCTCGGCGATCAGGTTCACCAGCGCGGCAAGTGTACTACTCTTGCCGCTCCCCGCCAGCCCGCTCACCAGCACGAGGCCCTGGCTGTAGCTGGTGAACTGCGCCAGCTGCGCGGGCAGCGAGAGCTCCTCCAGCGTGGGCGGCGTGCGGCGGATCAGCCGGAAGGTCGCGTTGAGCCCGCCGTGCGCGTAGTAGAGGTTTCCGCGCGCGCGCAGGCCCGTGACGGTGGCGATCAGCACGTCGATCGACTGCTCGGTCTTGAGCTTCTCGCGCTGCTCGGCCGTGAGCAGCTGCTGCAGCTGGGAGTCGAGCTCGCGCGCGTCCATCGCGCCGCTGGCGCCCACCAGGAGCCGCCCGCCTTGCCGCAGGGCCAGCGGCGCGCCCGGGTGGAGGTGGACGTCGGAGGCGCCGCGCTTCTCGGCGGCATCGAGCATGGCGTGGAGCCGCGGAGCGCCAGCGGTGGCGGCGGGCCGCTGCACCGCGGGCACTCCCTGGGGCGTGAACTGCGGCGGCGGAGGAGCGATGACCTGACGCTGCGTCGGTGGGGCCGAGACGGGCCGCACACCCTGCGGGGCCTGCGCCTGCGGGGCTTGGGTCTGCGCGGGCGCCTGCTGCGCGGCGGGCTGCTGCGACGCGGTCTGCGCCGCGAGCAGGTCCCTGAGCTGCTCCTCGGTGATGAAGCCGCGGTGCACCATCAGCGCGCCGAGGTGGTGCTTGTGCCCTAGCTGGGCCTGCACCCGGATGCAGAGCTCGAGCTGCTCCTGGGTGATGAACCCCCGCGAGACCGCGAGGTGACCGAAGAGGTTGGTTCCGGAGGCCGCCATTGGCGGGGGTTATAGCCCGGCCGGGGGGCCCGCGGGGAGAGGCGACATGCTTGTCACGTTGGAAGGGTGGGGTAGAGGAAGGCCCGGCTGCGAGGCCCTCCTCGGAGCGCGCGCCGGGCGACCTCCCTGGCCCAAACGCAGAGCGGCCCGGACCGCTCGCGCGACCCGGGCCTCCCTTGCTGCTCAGACGCTGCGGTTGACTACTTCGGGTGGACGGCCACGTACGGGTGGGCGATGCGCGGGATGATCACGACCGCCGGGTCGAGCTTGGCGGCCTCGGCGAGGAGGGCCTTGGCCTTCGCGTCGTCCGCGGCGGCCTTCGCCTCTGCGGCCTTGGCGGCGGCGTTCTGCACGGCGGCGGCGGCCAGCTTGGCGGCGCCGGCGTCGGCGACCGTCTTGGCGAGGGCGGGCTGGTCGGCGAGCGCCTTGGCGGCCTTCGCGTCCTCGGCCGCCTCGTGGGTGTCGGTGTCGGCGGCGTGGTGGTGGAGCGAGGCGAGGTGGCGGGCGATGGCCGCCTCGGCCTGGAAGGCGTGCGCCTCGTTGCGCAGCTTGTTCGCCTGCACGCGCTTGGCGTCGGCCTTCAGGATGCCGAGGGCGGCGGCGTCGTCACGCGAGGCCTGCGCGTTGGCGGAGCGGCCAGCGGCCTCCTTGGTGGCGGCCTCGACGCGGAGCTTGTGGGCCTCGTCGAAGTCCTTCTGCGCGGTGGCGCGGAGGGCCTTGGCGGCCGCGAAGAGCTTGTCAGCCCTCGGGTCGGCGGCGGCGGCGGTGGAGAGCGCAAGAACGGACAGGACAACCAGGGTCTTGGTCATGATTTGTTCCTCGTTGATTCGGTTGGGTGCAACGGTTTGTTTGGACAGAGCGACTTCCTACCGCGAAGCAAGCCTCGCAGTACGGGTCCCCTAACGAAAGTTCGCTCTGTGTAAGCCCCCGAGAGGATATGCCATCCAGACGAATAGCGCGTCCGACCTTGGTCTTCCCCGGTAACTTGTCGTATAGGGTCTGGATAACGCTGGGATAGTTCACCCGGTTTCGCTTCTCCTGGCAAGGGCGCGGATTGCGCGTACCTTGTCCAGCCGCCTCCGGAGGACCCCTTCCATGCTCCTGACCCGCGCCGAGATGACCTTCGACTTCGGCTCCGCCCGCCTCGACCCCCAGGCGGACAAGGCCTGGCTCGGCTGGGTGATGAACCAGTTCCTCTATGGAGAGGTGACCGGCATCCAGTGCGGCCACTGGCTCTTCGAGGCGCCCGACCTGGAGGCGGCGCGCTTCTTCTCCAAGCAGGCGATCGAGGAGTTCCAGCACGTGGAGAACTTCGTCCGCATCCTCGAGCTGCTCGGGGAGAAGCCCGCGGCGGTGCACCCGCTGGTCCGCTTCCTCACCAGCGGGATGATGCCCGAGACCTTTGCGGAGCACGTCTGCCTGGAGATGGCGCAAGGCGAGGGCTTCGTGCTCCTGGCGCTCTACGCGCTGATCGACACGCTGCCGCAGCGCGGCGCACCGGGCACGCCGGCCGCCAACGGCGCGGCCATCCGTGAGATCCTGCTGCGCGCGGTGAAGCAGGAGGAGCGGCACGTGGCGTTCGGGGAGCGCCGCACGCAGGCACTGCTGGCGGGCGGCGCGCGCGCGGGGCTGCGGGCGCGACTGCTCGGGCTCTCGCTCGTCTCGCTGTGGGGCGTGGAGCGGCTCGGCGCCTTCATGCGCACGCGGCTCCCGCAGGGGAACCCGGTGCTGGCGCAGCTCCCGGCGTTCCTCTCCTTCACCCGCCGCTGCGCCGAGACGCGCCTGCTGCGGATGGGCGTCTTGCAGAGGCCGCTCGGCGAGACCTCCGCGCTCGCCAAGGCGTGGGCGCTCTTCACGGCGTATCCGCTCTCGATGGCGCTGGGCCTCGCCCGGCTACCACTGCGACTCCTTCCGCGCGGGCTCGACCCGTTCGCGAACCGCCGGCT
>JAYWAO010000508.1:0-3411 GCA_043782365.1 Deltaproteobacteria bacterium | reverse complement strand
CGGTGGTGCTCGCCACGGGCAACGACTGGCGTGCCGTCGAGGCCGGCGCCCACGCCTGGGCCTCGCGCTCGGGGAAGTACGCGCCGCTCACCACCTGGCGCATCGAGGACGGCTTTCTCGTGGGCCGCATCGAGCTGCCCCTCCAAGTGGGCACGGTCGGCGGCGCGGTGAAGTCCAACCCGCTGGTGCCCGTGCTGCTGAAGATCATGGGCCACCCGAGCGCCCAGCGGCTCGCGGGCATCATGGCGGCCGTAGGGCTCGCGCAGAACCTGGCGGCGCTCCGGGCGCTCGGCACCATCGGCATCCAGAAGGGCCACATGTCGCTCCACGCGCGCAACCTCGCCTTCAGCGCGGGCGCGCGCGGGAGCGCCGTCGAAGAGGTCGCCCGGGCGCTGATCGCCGCTGGCGAGATCAAGCTGCACCGCGCGCAGGAGATCCTGGCTAGAATGGTCCGCGAGAGACCTTCAGCCGAGGCGACGTGAGCGCGGGCAGCGACCCATCCCACTCCAGCAAGAGCCCCACCGTCGCCGTCGCGGAGGAGCTCCGTGCGCCCGTCATCGGCGCGCCCCTCTCCCTGCTGGCGTTTGCCCGCGAGGCCGAGCCGAAGCTGCGCGAGCTGCTCGAGCGCAAGGCGGCTGTGGCGCGCACGCTCCCGGTCGACCTCTGGCCCGCCTTCGCGGCGCTGCGCGACTACGTCCTGCGCGGCGGCAAGCGGCTGCGCGGCGCGCTCTGCCTGCTCGGGCACCAGGCGGGCGGCGGCAAGCGGGCCGACGCGTTCCCGGCCGCGCTCGGCCTGGAGCTCCTGCACGCCTATCTCCTCGTCCACGACGACTTCATGGACAACGACGAGGTCCGCCGCGGCGGGCCCACCCTGCACGTGACGCTGGCCCGCACCGGCGCGCTCTATGCGCACGAGACGCAGGTGCCCGCCGGCGAGCACTTGGGCGGCAGCCTCGCCATCCTCCTCGGCTCGCTCCTCCAGGCCTGGGCGCTGGAGCTGCTCTTCCAGACCCGCGTCGCCCCCGAGCGCGTGGTGGCGGCAGCGGCGATCCTCTCGCGCGTCCTCGGCGACGTGACGCTGGGCCAGGCGCTCGACCTCGCCGCGCCGCTCGGTCCTGAGCTCGGCGTCGAGGGCGTGCTGGAGATCGAGCGGCTGAAGACCGGGTCTTACACTTTCGAGCTGCCGCTCATCCTGGGCGCGCTGCTGGCGGGGGCGGAGGCCGACACGCTGGAGGCGCTCTCGGCCTACGCGCAGCCGCTCGGGCAGGCGTTCCAGATCGCCGACGACCTGCTCGGCGTCTTCGGCTCTCCTGCGGTCACTGGCAAGTCGGCCGGCAACGACCTGCGCGAGGGCAAGCGCACGCTGGTGGTGCTGCGCGCGCTCGAGGTGGCCGACAAGCCCGACGCCGCCTCCCTGCGCGCCGCCCTCGGCCGCCGCGACCTCGACGACCGCGACGTGGACGCGCTCCGCGAGGTGCTGCGGCGGTGCGGGGCCGAGCAGTGGGCGCGGGGCGAGGCCGAGCGGCTCTGCCTGGAGTCGCTGGCGGCGCTGGAGTCGCCGGCGCTCCCGATGGGGGTCGCGCAGGAGCTGCACGACATCGCGCGCTATGCGGTGCTCAGGGTGTCGTAGGGGTGTCGCCGTCGCCCTGCGGGAGCGGGTCTGCTGCCACCTACAGGAGCTCGACTCCGGCCGCCTTCGCGAAGCGCCTGTCGAAGGTGCCGACCGGCAGGTGGTTCGCGCGGCGGGCCGCCTCGAGAACCAGGCAGTCAGAAAACTCCAGGCGCGGATTCGCCCTGAAGTTGACGAGCGCTGCAGCGACCAACTCCGGGGACTCCAGGACGATCGACGAGTGCTCGAGAAGCATTCCGAGAATCAGCGCCTGGTGCTTGCGGCCGACATCGTAGGCGCGCTCCAACACCCATACAGTCTCCTGTAAGACCAGGAGCGAGACCCACGCTCCGACGGCCACGAGGGCGTCCGCAACCGCAACCTGCTCCTCATCGTCCCGCGCGAGAACACGGACCAGGACGTTCGTGTCAGCGGCGCGCATGCTTCGCCCTCATCCGGGCGGTGATCGCGGCGTCCATCTCCTCGACCGACCTCCGCTTGAGAGGCTTCGCTCCGAATGCGGCGTGGTGGATGTCCAAGGAGGAGAAGCGCCCTGCGCGACGAACGCGAACGATGCCATCGTCGGCGTCCCATTCGAGGGTCGCGCCGGGCGCCACCCCGAGCAGGGCGCGCACCTCGGCGGGGACGGAGATCTGGCCCTGTGGACTGATCCGGGACGTCGCGATCTTCATGGATCCACCTTACCCAGGTAAATGAAGGCGGTCAAGCGAATCGCGCCGGGGACTCCTCCGCTCCCCGCGGAGAAGTCACCAAATCACTTCGACCCCTGACTCCGCCGCGATCTTCTCATCGGCGCTCACCAGCTTCGCGCCGAGCTCGCGCGCGGTCGCAACGATGATCCGATCCGCCGGGTCTCCGTGCATGTGCTCTCCGAGCGCTCCCGCGGCTTCAGCGATCTCGCTGGTGACTGGCTCGATGGAGATCTCTGGAAGAGCGCGGACCGCAGCGAGCCACTTGCCGACGGGGACTCCGAGCTCGAGGCGCTGTCGCCTCACCAGCGTGCAGATCTCGAAGATGCTGATCGCCGAGACGTGGACAGGACCGGCTTTCGCCGCGCTCCTCAGCGCCCGCAGCGCCGGAGCCGACAGCTTCTTGGAGTGGGACACCCACCAGACGAGCGCATGGGTGTCAGCGACCAGGATCACTCGAGCGACTCCCATTCCGATGGGGTGACCGCGGGCTCCAGCGGCTTCTGATAGCGAACCACTGAATTCCTCAACACCTGCCGGGCCGCCGCGACCTCATCTTTGGATGCGCGCGGAGGTCCGAGCTCCGCGACCGCACGCCCCCTCGAAGTCACTACGATCCGCCGCCCCCGTTTGACCTCTGCGAGATACGAGGGCAGGTGCTCCCGGAGTTCAGTCACGTTGACTTCCTTCATCGGACTCCTCCAAGTGTACAGTTGGTCTGTACGCTCCGTTCCGTGCGGGTGTCAACCTCGGCCCGGATTCCTCCCCCAGTGCTGGCCCGCAGCCAACCTGGGAGCCGTCGTCGATCCGGGCAGCCCATGCGCCTTCATTGATTCCCCTTGATCCCGACCCCGGCCCAAGCGACGGTGGCTACCCCAACTCCCCCCGCGAGGAACCTCCATGCGCAGCCGCGATAAAGAGCGGGTCCTCACCGAGCTGCGCAGCCGCGTGGTCTCCGAGATCGCCGCCGGCCCGCCGGCCCGCCTCGAGGACGTCCTCTCCGACTCCGCCTACTTCGAGCTGCGCCGTCTCAAGGAAGCGCGCGACAAAGGCGAGGAGAGCCACTTCTGGCGCGACCTCAAGGCCCAGATC
>JAYWAO010000507.1:0-3414 GCA_043782365.1 Deltaproteobacteria bacterium | reverse complement strand
TCGAGGCGAGCAACCTCGGTAAGGCCGACGCGACGGGCGCGAAGAGCTTCGCCGCGCCGCAGTTCCTCGACGCCTACGTGCAGGGCAAGTTCTCCGACTACTTCCTGCTCAGCATCGGCAACATCCTGATGCCCCTGACCCGCAACGGCACGCAGCCGACCACCACCTATCTAAGCCTCGACAACGCCAACGTCGACGTCACGCCGGTCCTGCAGGGCAACTCCGCCGTGCTCCGCGACCTCGGCATCCAGGCCAACGGCTTCTTCCTCGAAGACCACCTCGAGTACCGCCTCGGCGCCTTCCAGGGCTCGCGCGCGGGTCCCACCGCGACCGCGAGCGCCGGGCACAACGGCCCGCGCGTCATCGCCATGCTCCAGTACAACCTCTGGGATCCGGAGAAGGGCTACGTCAACGGCGGCCACTACTTCGGCACCAAGCAGGTCGTCGGCGTCTTCGCCAGCTTCGACTACCAGACGCTGCGCAAGGCCGACCCGGTCCTCGGCGGCAGCGCAGGCGCCGGCGTCCCCAAGAACGCCTACCTGGGCCTGAGCGCGGCCGCCTTCATCAACTACCCGCTCAGCGGCAAGGAGGCCAAGGGCGGCGATGAGATCGTCGGCCTCGTGCAGTACGGCATGTACGACGGCGGGATGGTGGACCCGGCCGCTGCCGCCGGCACCGCCGCGCCGACCTACCCGAACGTCCTCAAGCAGACGAACCTCCTGATCGAGGCCGCCTACTACAACAAGAGCCTGACCGCCTCCGTCTTCGGCAAGTACGAGTTCCGCGCCATCGACGGCGGCTACTCCGACGCGGTCAAGGCGGCGAGCAACGTCAACTGGATCGCCCTCGGCTTCAAGTACTACTTCGCGCCCGCGAACATGTACAACATCGGCCTCCAGTTCGAGCGGACCACCTTCGGCGACGCGAACCTCGGCCTCGCGACCGGCGCGACCGCCAAGCAGGAGGCGATCAACAGCCTCGCGCTGCAGGTCCAGATGGTCCTCTACTAGAGGACGCAGTTGAGGCAGGGCGAGAGGCCGTCGCGTGCCCACGGGCGCCGGCGGCCTCTTCGTTTTCGAGGCGACTCGACGGAAAAAATCAAATCTGCTTAGGTGCCCGCCGAATGAGCGACGATTGGATCCTGGTTACCGAGCAGCTGACCAAGGAGTTCCGCGGATTCGTCGCGGTCGCGGGCGTCGACCTCAAGGTCCGCCGCGGCACCATCCACGCGCTGATCGGCCCCAACGGCGCGGGCAAGACCACCGTCTTCAACCTGCTGACACGCTTCCTCCCGGCGACGCGCGGCCGGATCCTTTACAACGGGCAGGAGATCACCGCGCTGCGCCCGGCGGAGATCGCGCGCCGCGGGGTGGTGCGCTCGTTCCAGGTCTCGGCGGTGTTCCCGAAGATGACCGTGCTGGAGAACGTGCGGGTGGCGCTGCAGCGCAAGCTCGGCACCTCCTTCCACTTCTGGAAGCGCGAGAGCACGCTGCGGCCCCTCGAGGCGCGGGCCCGCGAGCTGCTCGCCGAGGTGGATCTGGAGTCGTTCGCCGCCACCCTCGCCGTCGAGCTGCCCTATGGGCGAAAGCGCTCGCTCGAGCTCGCCACCACGCTCGCGCTCGAGCCCGAGCTCCTGCTGCTCGACGAGCCCACCCAGGGGATGGGCCACGAGGACGTCGGCCGCGTCACCGCGCTGATTCAGAAGGTGGCGCAGCAGCGCACGGTGCTGATGGTGGAGCACAACCTGGGCGTGGTCGCGGAGCTCTCCGACACCATCACGGTGCTCGCGCGCGGCAGCGTGCTCGCCGAGGGAACGTACGAAGAGGTCTCGAAGAACCCCGCCGTGCTCGAGGCGTACATCGGGGTGGCCGAATGAGCGCGAGCGCTCCTGCCCTCGGCGGCAACGCCTCGGTGCGCGCGCCCGCGCCCGGCGCCGAGCTCTTGCGCGTGAGCGATCTGCACGCCTTCTACGGCGAGTCGCACATCCTCCACGGCGTCGAGTTCGAGGTGGGACAGGGCGAGCTGGTGACGCTGCTCGGCCGCAACGGCGCGGGCAGGACGACTACACTAAAGTCGATCCTCGGCCTCGTCGACCGCTGCACGGGCTCGGTGAAGCTCGACGGGCAGGAGCTGCTCGGGCTCGAGCCGCACACCATCGCGCGCCTCGGCCTCGGCTGGTGCCCGGAGGAGCGCGGGATCTTCGCCAGCCTCTCCACCGAGGAGAATCTCCTGCTGCCCCCCCAGCTACGCACGGGCGGGCTCTCGCTGGAGCAGATCTACCAGATGTTCCCCAACCTGCTCGAGCGTCGCAAGAGCCAGGGGACCCGGCTCTCGGGCGGCGAGCAGCAGATGCTGGCGATGGCCCGCATCCTCCGCACGGGGGCGAAGCTGCTGCTCCTCGACGAGATCACCGAGGGCCTCGCGCCGGTGATCGTCCAGACGCTCGGCCGGGTGGTGCGCCAGCTCAAGGGGCTCGGCTACACCATCGTGCTGGTCGAGCAGAACTTCCGCTTCGCCGCCCCGCTCGCCGACCGGCACTACGTGCTCGAGCACGGGCGCGTCGTCGAGGTGGTCGGCAAGGACGAGCTCGCGGCCAAGCAGCAGCTCCTGCACCAGTACCTCGGCGTCTAGCCCTCGAGAGTCCACCCGCGGTCCGCAAGACCGCTCCCAGAACGTCGTCAGCACCCCAAAGGAGGCAAGGTGATGAAGCGCATCCCGAACGCCATCGTCCATACCGCGCTGTTGACGCTGGCGCTGTCCGCCAGCGCTTGCACGGACAAGCCCGCCGCACCAGCCGCTGCTCCGGCGGCGGCGCCCGCTGCAGCGCCTGTAGCAGCCGCGCCCGCGGCAGCCGCGCCTGCGCCCGTCGGGCCCCCGGCGCCGCTGGTGGAGCTCGAAGGGGGAAAGCTCACCGACGGCGTGCTCAAGATCGGCGTGATGACCGACATGACCGGCTTCTACTCCGACCTCGCCGGCCCAGGCTCGGTGATGGCCGCCAAGATGGCGGTGGAAGACTTCGGCGGCAAGATGTTCGGCAAGCCCATCGAGGTGGTCTCCGCCGACCACCAGAACAAGGCCGACATCGCCTCCACCACCGCCCGCAAGTGGTTCGACGAGGACAAGGTCGACGTGCTGGTGGACCTCGTCAACAGCGGCACCGCGCTGGCGGTGATGCCGCTCGCCGTCGAGAAGCGGCGGGTCGTCCTGCTCTCCGGCCCCGCCACCACCGCCATCACCGGCGAGAAGTGCAACCTCAACACGGTGCACTACACCTACAACAACTGGGCGCTCGCCAACGGCACCGGCCGCGAGGTGGTGAAGAACGGCGGCACCTCCTGGTTCTTCATCACCGCCGACTACGTCTTCGGCAAGTCGCTGGAGGCCGACACCGCCAAGGTGGTCGAGGCCTCGGGC
>JAYWAO010000506.1:0-9452 GCA_043782365.1 Deltaproteobacteria bacterium | reverse complement strand
AGGAGGCAGCCCCGTAGGGGCGACCGTTTTTCTAGCCCCGGCATTTGCCGGGGCTCCTGAGTGCGACCCCAACCCCGGTGCTAACTGATCGGCATTGGCCGTAGCCCCATCAACTTCGCAGCGGTTTTTTCTCCGCTCCCGAACTCCTGGTGTAGTGTTCTCGCTGCCGTAGCCTGCGATTGAGGGGAACGCACTCGATGAATCGCCTTGCACTCCACTCCTCGGCTTACGCGCGCGCCGCGCGAGCGGCCCTCCTCACCGCCTTCGCCGCCTGCCTCCTCTGCGCCGCGCCCGCCCGCGCCCAGAGCGAGGGCTCGACCATCTCGCTCGGCGTCGGGCAGCAGAAGATCATCACCGTCTCCAACGTGCAGCGCGTCGCCATCGGCGATCCGGAGATCGCCGACGTCAAGCAGGTGGGCGGCGGCAACGAGCTGCTCGTCACGGGCGTCGCCGAGGGCCGGACGTCATTGCTCGTCTGGCGCGTCAACGACTCGCGCATCAGCTATCTGGTCGTCGTCCGCAAGCAGGACCCCAAGGAAGTGGTCAGCGAGGTCCGTGCCCTGCTCGGTGACCGCGAGGGCATCCAGATCCGCGTGGTGGGCGACCGCGTCTACCTCGACGGCGAGACCATCACCACCGACGACTACGAGCGCGTGCAGCAGATCATCGCGCTCTACCCGAGCGTGAAGTCGTTCGTGCGCCCCTCGGGCAACGCCAAGAAGCTGGCGGCCGAGTCGCTCAACCGCGCCTTCCAGAAGGCCGGCCTCAGGGGCGTCACCGCCACCGTGCTCGGCGGGACCATCTTCCTCGAGGGCTGGGTCGAGCAGAAGGAAGACATCGCCAAGGCCGATCTGGTGGTCAAGGCGGTCGGCGAGAAGGCCGAGAACATGCTCTCCATCGGCACCAAGCGGATGATCATGGTCGAGGTGGAGTTCGTCGAGGTGGGCTACGGCGACAACAAGCTGGTCGGGTTCAAGCCGCCCCTCCACCTCGTCTCGGGAGACGGCACCGGCGCCGCGTTCAACCTGGTCAAGCCGCTGCCAGCGCTGGGCGACACGCAGACGCAGCCCGTCGCCTCCTTCGCCACCACGCTGCAAGCGACCACCGACTTCTCCGTCGGCGCGCGGTTCGACTACGGCTTCACGCGCATCTTGAGCCAGCCCAAGCTGGTCTGCGCCTCGGGCGAGAAGGCCGAGTTCCTCGCTGGCGGCGAGGTGCCCATCCTCATCGTCACCGCCAACCAGTTCGCCGTCGAGTGGAAGAAGTTCGGCATCATCCTGAACATCACGCCCACCGCCGACCGCAGCGGCAACATCGGCACCGAGGTCTACGCCGAGGTGAGCGGCATCGACCGCACGCTCTCCATCCGCGCCAACGGCTTCGAAGTGCCGGGCTTCAAGATCCGCGACGTGAAGACGAACGTGACGGTGAAGGACGGCGAGACCATCGCCCTCTCCGGCCTCTTCAACTACAACGAGGACAAGGAGGTCTCCAAGGTGCCGCTCCTCGGACACATCCCCATCCTCGGCGAGCTCTTCAAGAGCCGGAACTTCGTGGACAGCAAGACCGAGCTGGCGATCTACGTCACGCCGCACATCGTGACGCCCAACTCGAAGGAAGTGAAGGAGCTGATCCAGGACGCGCGCAAGCTCTACAAAGACGCGCACGACTCGGTCAGCTTCTCGCTGTTCGACTAGTCTTCTTCGCCGTCGTTACAGAGGCGTTTCGGTAGCGCATCAAGGACGAAAGGGAGTCACTGCGCCATGGGATTTTCCGTCATCCTGACCGAGAAGGGCGGCGAGACGCAGCGTCTCGATTTTGAGTCCGAAGAGATCACCATCGGACGCATCGACGAGAACGACATCTGCCTGCCCAAGGGCAACATCTCGAAGAAGCACACCAAGATCGTGGTCAAGGACGGCAAGATCATCGTCCTCGACCTCAAGAGCACCAACGGCACGTACGTCAACGGCAAGAAGCTCGCCGGGCCGATGGTGATCACGCCGAGCGACAAGGTCTACGTCGGCGACTTCATCCTCAACGTCGAGCCCGCGGGCATGGAGGCTCCCCTCGAGGAGCTGCCGCCCGAGGAGCCGCCGCCGGAGGAGCTGCCCCCCGAGGAGCTGCCGCTCGAGGAGCCGCCGCCCGAGGAGCTGCCGCCTGAGCCTGAGCCCGAGCCGCTGCCCGAGCCCGAGCCCGAGCCGGAGCCCGCGCCACCTCCCCCCAAGCCCAAGCCCGCGCCTGCGCCGGCCAAGAAGCCCCCTGCGCCGGCGCCCGCCCTGGCCAAGGCCCCGCCCGCCCCTGCGCCCAAGTCCGCGCCCATCGGCAAGGCCACCGCGCCCGGGAAGGCTCCCCCGGCCGGCGGCAAGCCCGCCCCCCACGCCAAGCCAGCCCCCAGCAAGAAGAAGCTCACCGCGATGGACGAGTACGGCGGCACGCTCTCCATCGTCCACGACCGGCTGATCGAGGCGCTCGACCTGCGCCGCCTCGACCTCGACGCGCTCGGCTCGGAAGAGCTGTGGAAGAAGACCGAGGCGACGATCCGGCAGATCGTCACCAAGATGGACTCCACCGGCGAGCTCGACGCGCACCTCGACCGCGAGGAGCTGATCGCCGACGTGCTCAACGAGGCGCTCGGGCTCGGGCCGCTGGAGATCTACCTCGCCGACGAGTCGGTCAGCGAGATCATGGTCAACAGCCCCACCCAGGTCTACGTCGAGCGCAACGGCAAGATGCAGAAGGTCGACAAGGCCTTCTCCTCGGCGCAGGCGGTGCTGGGCGTCATCGAGCGCATCGTCGCCCCGCTCGGCCGGCACATCGACGAGTCGTCGCCGCTGGTCGATGCGCGCCTCGCCGACGGCAGCCGCGTCAACGCCATCATCCCGCCGCTGGCCCTCAAGGGTCCGACCATCACCATCCGCAAGTTCAAGCGCGATCTGCTGACGGCGAACCACCTGATCGACTTCGGCACGCTCACCGAGCAGATGTCGGAGTTCCTCGAGACCTGCGTGAAGGTGCGGCGCAACATCGTCATCTCCGGCGGCACCGGCTCCGGCAAGACCACGCTGCTCAACATCCTCTCCAGCTTCATCCCGCAGACCGAGCGCATCATCACCATCGAAGACGCGGCCGAGCTCAACCTGCCCCAGGACCACTGGGTCCAGCTGGAGGCCCGGCCGAGCAACCTCGAGGGCAAGGGGCAGATCGCCATCCGCGACCTGGTCCGCAACTCGCTGCGCATGCGGCCCGACCGCATCGTCATCGGCGAGTGCCGCGGCGGCGAAGCGCTCGACATGCTGCAGGCGATGAACACCGGCCACGACGGCTCGCTGACCACCCTGCACGCCAACACCCCGCGCGACGCGCTGGCCCGCCTGGAGACGATGGTGCTGATGGCCGGGATGGACCTGCCGGTGAAGGCGATCCGCGAGCAGGTGGCGAGCGCGGTGCACCTGATCGTGCAGCAGACCCGCTTCGCCGACGGCACCCGCCGCGTCGCCGCCATCAGCGAGGTGTCAGGCATGGAGATGGACATCATCACCATGCAGGACATCTTCACCTTCAAGCAGGAGGGCTTCGACGCCGAGGGCAAGGTGGTGGGCAAGTTCATCGCCACGGGCTTCGTGCCGAAGTTCTACGACGAGCTGCAGCGGCGCGGCATCCCGGTCAACATGGACATCTTCCGGGAAGACGCGTAGCCCGTCATGTTCACCCTCACCTTCGTCGAACCATCGGGCCGCCGCGAGGTGGTGCCGCTCGTCGACGAAGAGCGGGGCGTGGTGGTGGGCCGCGAAGCCACCTGCGACTTCGTGGTGGAGTCCAAGGAGGTCTCACGGCGGCACGCGCGGTTCTTCGTGCGCGACGGCGTTCTGGTGGTGGAGGACCTCGGCTCGCACAACGGGGTCTACTTCAACGACGCGCGCGCGGAGGGGCCTACCGAGGTGCCGGTGGGCGTCGAGCTCGAGCTGGGCGACGTCAAGTGCACGGCGGCAGGGAGCGCGGCCCGCGCGGTGGCCCCCGCCCGAGCCGGGGCCGCAGGGCGTGCCGCCCGCTCCACGCCGGCGGTCGAGGCCCCCAAGGACCCGCCGCAGCAGGGCTCTGCGCGCGCCGGAGCAGCAGCGGCGCGGGCCCGCGCGATCGCGCAGCAGGAGGCCAAGGGCGGCGGCGCCGGCAAGGCCGCTGCCGAGCGCAAGGCCCCGCCCAAGGCTGCGCCGGCCCCCACGCTGAAGACGGGCGAGGAGGGCATCAAGGGCGTCGGCGCGGGGGCGGCGCTGCGGGGCATGGGCAAGGGCGCCGCCGAGATCAAGCTGCCGCCCAAGGCCACCGTGGGCCGCGTCGCCGAGTGCGACGTGGTGCTCGACGACGACTCGGTCTCGCGGCGGCACGCGGAGCTCTACCGCGACGAGCGCGGGTACTACCGGATTCGCGACCTCGACTCGGCGAACGGAACATTTATTGACGGCAGGCCGGTGGCCAAGGACGAGCTGCTCCCCGACGGCGCGCGGCTGCGCTTCGGCGACGTCGAGCTGCTCTTCTGGAAGCCCGCCGCCGCGCCGCCCGACCCCAACGCGCGGCAGAAGCTGATGCTGGGCGCGCTGGTGGCGATGGTGGCGCTCTTCGCGGGGCTCTTCTTCCTGCAAGAGAAGCGGCGCGCGCAGCGGGAGGCGCAGGCCGCCGCCGAGGAGCAGACGCCCGAGGACGAGGCGCGCGCGCTCGCCGAGCAGGCGCAGGGGGCGATCGAGAGCGACCGCTTCGACGAGGCGGTGCGGCTCGCGCAGGCGGCCTCCGAGCGCGACCCGCTGGCGCAGGCGCCGCGCAGGCTGATCGTGCAGGCCCGGCGCGAGCAGGCCGCCGCCAAGGTCTTCGCCGAGGCGCAGAGCAAGGCCGGGCTGGGCAACGAGGACGAGGCGCTGCGGCTCTTCGCGCAGGTCGATCCACAGAGCCGCTTCTTCGCCCGCGCCCGGATCAAGGCGAAGGACCTCGCGACGGGCCTGGTGCGCAGCCACGGGCGCACCTGCCTCGCCAAGACCAGCCGCGAGGTGTGGGAGGACGCCGCCGCCGAGTGCGGGATGGCGCTCGACATCAAGTGCCAGCTGCAGACCTCGCTCGAGGCCGACCTGTCGTACAAGTCGCTGCGCAAGGCCGAGAAGGCGCTCGGGCGGAAGGTCCCGTGGACCTGCCCGTCGCAGCTCGCCCCGCTCTTCCACGACACGCTGCCCGGCGACGAGCAGTCCGCCGCCGACGCGCAGAAGGCGCTCAAGACCCGCTACCCCGACGAGAAGGTGCTCGCTGCCGTGCAGGCGTACACCAAGGGCGACCTCGCCGCCGCGCTGCGCAACCTGACCAATCCGGCGGTGGCCAAGGGCCGGAGCGCCGCGCTCGCTGCCGAGGCGGCGGAGAAGGTGAGGCTGGTGGACGGCCGCTTCCGCGAGGGGCAGACGGCGCTCTTGCGCGGCGAGCTCACCAAGGTGGACGAGCTCTGGAGCCAGGCGCTGGCGGCCGACTCGGCGCTGCTGCCGCCGGGGATCGCCAGCTACTACGCCGACCAGATGCGGGGGACGCTGACGCAGGCGCACACCAAGTCGGGCGACGAGAAGTACGGCAAAGGCCAGTACTCGAGCGCCTACGACGAGTACACGCGCGGGCTCTCGGCGAACCCGAAGGACGGGCACCTGCTCGATCAGCTCGCGCGCCTGGAGAAGGTCGCCGAGGAGCTGGTGGCGAGCGGCGGGTGCGAGCAGCTGCAGAGCGCGGCGCGGATGACGCGGGCGGAGCCGCCGAGCCCGGCGCACGCGGCGGCGGTGAAGGCGTTGGAGAAGTGCAGGTAAGGGCTCGCTGAGCCGCCGAGGGCCCGGGGCGCGCGCGCTGTGGTGGCCGGGCGCGCGCGGGCGGGGTCGAATGGCGCGTCCGATCGCGATCGAGGAACTCTTGCCCCGCCTGACTTGGACTGTGCTGCTCGCTGTGCTGCTCCTCTGCGCGCTCGCGGCTGCGCCGGCCTTCGCGGACGAAGTCACACCTCCCGCGCCGCTCTCGGTGGGGTTGGAGAAGTGCAGGCAGCTCGACGAGGTTGTATCGCTGTGAGCGATACGTTAGGCTCAGGTTGATTTCCCCTCTGGAGCATCCCTCTGTGACCAAGCCAACCCGTAAGACCAGCAAGCAGTCCCGTGCGCCCACGCCCCGGGCGAGCGGTCGCAAGGGGCTCACCAAGGCGCCGGCCACCGCCGCCAAGGACGCGAACCTGCTCGTGCGCTTCGACAAGCAGAGCAAGTTGCTGGTGCAGCGGGCCGCGACGACCCGCGGCCTGAGCGTCAGCGACTACGTCCGCAGCCGGATCCTGCCCCTCGCGCAGCAAGACCTGCTCGAGGCGGAGACCCAGGTGCTCCGGCTGCCCAGGGAGGCGCAGATCGCCTTCTGGCGGGCGCTGCAGGAGGTCGCTCCGCCGACGCCGGCGCAGTGGGCGTTGGGCGCGCTGATCCGCTCGGTGCGGTGAACCCGTGGCGTTCCCTCCCGAGGGCCTCACCCTCGAGTTGCTCGAGCGGCGGCACCGGCGCAAGCGCTTCTCGAGCGGCGATCCGCGCGTCGATGAGTGGCTGATCCACAAGGCCATCGGCGCGATGGAGAAGCACACCAGCACGACCCGGGTGCTGGTAACGACGGGAGGGAGGGTCGCCGGGTATTACACCTTGGCGAACAGCATCCTCGACGTCGCGCTGGTCCCGCCTGGGTTGCAGGGAGGCCGCGTCCCGTCGAGGCCTCCTCCGATGTTGACGCTGGCTTGGCTCGCAGTCGACACGGCTTTCACAGGCCAGGGTCTCGGCACCAAGCTGTTCGCGCGCGCGCTCGCGGATTGCGTGCAGGTGTTCGAGCTCGTGCGGTTCGTCGCGGTCATCGTCGATGCACTCACAGCGTCCAACGAGGCCTTCTACGTCTCGCGGGGCTTCGCGCCGGTGCCCGGGGCGCCGGGGAAGCTGTACCTGCCCGCCGCCACCTTGCTAGCCGTGGCAGGCCCTCCCATTCGTTGACCCGGCCCAAGTGCAAGCTCCTCGACGAGCGCGCACGCAGAGCGGTGGTCGGAGGCCTGAAGGGTCTGGTGGCGGTGGCGAACGGCCGAGTCCCTGGGCGGGTCACCCCAGGTCCATCAGGCCAAGGCCTAGAGCACCGAGCGCCGTCCTTGGTGGCCGCGGTCGTTTCCTGGAAGTCTCCCCCCACCCCCTGCTCTGGATCTCCGTGCGCCTCGCTTGCTCTCTTTGGATTGCGCTTCTGTCCGCTGCGCCCGCCTGGGCCGACCCGAAGCTCGCGACGCCACCACCTCCGCCGAGCGGTGACCGGCGGCTCTCCGGCGTGACGTCAGGAGTGCTCCGAACCGGAGCTCCGACGACCTCCGAATACAACTGGCCCGTCGCAGACGGAGCGGTCGTCCTCTGTGAAGACGGCGTCGCGCGGCCACTCGGTCCTCTGCTCAAGAGCGAGTCCAAAGCTGACCCGATGTGCGACCACGAACCCAAGGAGAAATTCGTCGAGTACACGTTCCAGGGCCCGTGCCAGGAGGGTTTGGTCGTCGGCGCTGGAGCCCGGGTTTGCCTCGGGCCTTACCGCAAGTTCCGGTTGCCCAAGCCCTCCAGCGGCGACGACCGTGACCCCGGCGGCCCCTACACCGAGGGCCAGCGCGTGCGGCGCTTTGGCGGCGCGTCGTTCCGCGAGGTGCTCGCTGCTCCAACGAGCGGGAACGGAGGAGGGCTCGAGAACAAGACCTGCTTCATCGAGTCAACGCAGGCGACGCTGCGCATCGACTCGTCGAACGGCTGCGGCCTCGCGTTCGTGGCCGTCCTGCCCGGCGAGCGCCTGCCGTCGTTCGCCGTGTGGACGAGCACCGAGTGCCTGTCCTACCGGCTCTATTCATTCTCGACGAAGGCCAAGGCGTGGGCGGAGATCGCAGGCGACCGGAGCTGCGGGTAGTCGGATTGAGTGTCTCGGCGAGGAGCGAGTCGAGCTTGGCGGTTGAGGTGCGTCCTCACCACGCAGCCTGCCCCCGCCCCGTGCTAGAACGCCGCCCGTGCCCGCCCCCTCCCTCTGGCTCGTCGACGGCTCCCACGCGGTCTACCGCGCGTTCCACGCCATCCGCCCGGCGGACCCCGCCGACATCCTCCGCGCGCCCGACGGCCGGCCCACCAACGCGGTCCACGTCTTCACCAGCATGCTCCTCAAGGTGCTGCGCGAGCACCGGCCCACTTATCTAGCGGTCGCCTTCGACCTCGACGCCGAGGCCTCGCGCAAGGTGCTCTTCGCCGACTACAAGGCCACCCGCGACGAGACGCCGGAGCTGCTCAAGCCGCAGTTCGAGCTCTGCGGCCAGGTGATCGACGCGCTCTCGCTGCAGCGGCTCAGCTACCGCGGCTACGAGGCGGACGACATCATCGCCACCCTCTGCAAGCGCGGCCGCGCGCAGGGCATGGACGTGGTGATCCTCTCCGGCGACAAGGACCTCCTCCAGCTCGTCGAGGCCCCCACCGAACCGGGCGGCCCCCAAGTCCGCTGCTACGACTCGATGCTCGAGAAGTGGTACTCGCCGCCCGAGGTGATCGAGAAGTGGGGCGTCGCGCCCGACCGCGTGGGCGACCTGCTGGCGCTGACGGGCGACAAGATCGACAACATCCCGGGCGTGCCCGGCGTGGGCGAGAAGACCGCCGCGGGCCTGCTCACCGAGCATGGCACGCTCGAGGGCGTCCTGGCCGCGGCCCCGGGCATCAAGAAGCCCAAGCTGCGCGAGAACCTGCTCGCGAACCTCGACAACGTCCGGCGCGGGCGGAAGCTGATCGCGCTGTTCGACAATCTTCCGCTACCGATCGAGCCCGCCGGCCTGCTCTGCGGGCCCATCGACGAGCACCGGGTGAAGGCGCTCTTCAAGGACCTGGGCTTCAACCGGATGCTCACGCAGCTCCCCAAGCCCGAGCCGCGGGAGCCCGCGGGCGAGCGCAAGGTGGCCACCAGCGCTGCCGAGGTGACCGCGCTGGTCGAGCGGGCACGCAAGGCCGGGCGCGTCGGGCTCCTCACGCAGACCAGCCTCGGCGAGCCTTTGAAGGACGGTCTCGTGGGCGTGGCCATCGCGCTGCCGCCGCAGGAGGCCGAGGCCGCGCTGGCGGTGTACGTGCCGCTGAATGTGCAGGCCGCCCCCGCTTCGGGCGACCTCTTCGCCGCGGCCAAGCCCAAGGCGAACAGCAGCGGCGACCTGTTCGGGCTGCGCGTGGCCGAATCCGGACCGGAGAGTCTGGCGGCATCGGCATCGGCATCGGCATCGGCATCGGCATCGGCATCGGCATCGGCATCGGCATCGGCATCGGCATCGGCATCGGCATCGGCAGGCGCACCGGCCGTCCCCGCCGCCGAAGCGATCGCCCTGCTCCGCCCGCTGCTCGAAGACGCCTCGATCGCCAAGGACGGCCACGACCTGAAGG
>JAYWAO010000505.1:0-9471 GCA_043782365.1 Deltaproteobacteria bacterium | reverse complement strand
GCGGCCGCCATCGAGCCAAAGGTGAGCTGGTTGGGCGTCAGCCGCAGCGCCAGCGCGCCCTTCTCGAGCGCGGCGAACATCCAATAGGCAAACTCGATGAGGAACCGGCCGGCGAAGAGCGAGCCTGGCTCCTTCTTGGCCCGGTCGTGGACATAGCGCCCTTTGACCGCGACCCGGACGCAGTAGCCTCCGAAGACGAGGACGATCAGCGCTAGCAGCACCATCAGTACCAGGTCGTCCTCCGCGTCTGCCGTGCAAAGACTCAAATAACGGCGCTCAACTAACGGAAACCCCGCGTTTTCGCAAGCCCATCGCCCTACCTCACTCGCCTGATACCAGCCGAGATGGACCGGAGCAGATCTTGTTTGTGACTGGGGAAGAAAAAAGGGTCTACCGCCGGAGACCTGCGTCCGGCCCCGGCGCTCCAACGACCGTCCCGACAGGTGGAGCGGCCACGGCCGCGGGCAGCGGCGGGCTCACCGGCTGCGGCCGGGCCTCCACGACCAGGACGAGCGGGAGCGGCGTGCCCGGCGTGCCGATCGCCTCGCCGAGCGCCTGCCCCTTTACCCAGAGCGTGGCCTCCGGGCCCCCGTCGAGGTTGACCGCCCAGGTGGCCCCAAGCTGTCCGGCGAGGAACAGCGCGACGTCTCGCCGCACCACCGGCCACTGCGAGGCGAAGAGGGCCAGCCGGCCGTCCCGCAGCATGGCGATGGCCGCGCAGCGGCTGGGCTGGTCGCAGTACAGCTTGCCAGAGCACCCCGGGACGCCCTCGCGCACCAGCGAAGGGAAGCTCTTGAGCGCCTCCCGCCACTTCCCGGGCTCGAACGAGGCGAGCGGCAACAGGCGCGCGACCTCGCTGGCTGAGGTCCCCTCGGCCCCCAGGACCAGCGCGTCGGGACGGCGGCACCCAGCCCCCTTCTCGAACTTCCCAGCGGCGACCAGGTCGCAGGTGGGCCGGACCTTCTTGTCGAGCGAGTAGAACGACCCGTTGAGCAGGGCGAGCGCCGCCGGGTAGCGGCGCTGCCACGTCTCCAGGCGCGGGGTCTCCTCGTCGAATCGCACCAGCAGGCGCACCTTGGCGGGGTCGAGCAGGACCACGCGTGCGCCCCAGTCGGCGTCGCCGCCCAGGTCCCGGGCCGCTGCCACCTGCACGCCGGGCGCGACCTCCTGCAAGGGCGAGGTCAGGCCAGCCGCTCGCCCGCCCGCGCGCGCCGCCCCTGCGCACGAGAGCGCGAGCGCGCAGGCCGCGAACTTGGAGGGAAGAAGGTGGAGGCCGAGAGCCAAGGTGCGTACAGCCTAGCCGCTACAGCCGCTTCTTGCGTCGCTTCTCGCTGCGCCGGTGCCCGCCGGCAGCCGGGAAGGTCTCCTGCCCGGCCGCCGCGCCCGTGTTGCCGGGCTCCTGGGTGGCCCCGGCCCGCCTCGCGAGCGCCATGAACCGCTCCTGGCTGCGAATGGGCGCCGACCCCGTACCGAACGACCCGGGCTGCACCCGCAGGTAGCTCCCGTCGGGCTGCAGCGCGCGCGCCTTCACGTTGTCGGCGAGCGCGGTGCCGAGGATCTCCTCGATGATCCGCCCCTTGGCCGAGGGGTCCTCGACCGGGAAGGCGATCTCCACGCGGCGGACGAAGTTGCGCGTCATCCAGTCTGCGGAGGCGAGCCAGACCTCCTGCTTGCCGCCGTTCTCGAAGAACCAGATGCGGTGGTGCTCGAGGAAGCGGTCGACGATGGAGATGACCCGGATGTTCTCGCTCACCCCGGGCACGCCGGGCCGCAGGCAGCAGATGCCGCGGATGATCAGCTCGACTTTGACGCCCGCCTGGCTGGCCCGGTAGAGCGCGCGGATCACCTCGGGGTCGGCGAGCGAGTTCATCTTGCAGACGATCCGGCCCTTGCCCGTCTGCGCGCAGAGGGCGGTCTCGCGCTCGATCAGCTCGAGGATCGCCTGCTTCATCATCATCGGCGCGACCTTCAGCTTGTGCCACTGCACGGGCTTGGAGTAGCCCGTCAGCAGGTTGAAGATGGCAGTCGCGTCGGCCCCGAAGGCGTCGGCGCAGGTGAAGAGCGAGAGGTCGGTGTACATGCGCGCCGACGCCGGGTTGTAGTTGCCCGTGCCGAGGTGGACGTAGCGCTTGAGCCCGCCGGCCTCGCGGCGGACGACCAGCGTCACCTTGCAGTGGGTCTTGTAGCCGATCAGGCCGTAGACGACGTGGACGCCGCTCTGCTCGAGCGCGCGGGCCCAGAGGATGTTCGCCTCCTCGTCCATCCGCGCCTTCAGCTCGACCAGCGCGGTCACCTGCTTGCCGTTCTCGGCCGCGCGCTGCAGCGCCCGCACGATCGGGCTGTCCTTGCCCGTGCGGTAGAGCGTCATCTTGATCGCCAGCACGCCCGGGTCGTCGGCGGCGGTCTCGACGAAGCTCACCACCGGGTCGAACGACTCGTACGGGTGGTGCAGCAGCACGTCCCGCTCGCGCAGCACGCGGAAGATCTCCCGGTCGCTCTCGGAGAGCAGCGGCGAGATCACCGGCGTGAACGGCTCGTCGTGGAGGTCTTTCTGCTCGAGCCGCGAGAGCAGCGGCAGCAGGTCGGGGATGTTGAGCGGGCCCTCGATGCGGTAGACGTCGGCCTCGCCCAGCTTGAGCGCGCGCACCAGGAAGTCGCCCAGCGCCGCGTCGGCGCCGGCGGTGATCTCCAGCCGCACCGCGCCGCCGCGGTCGCGCCGCCGCACCTCGCGCTCGATGGTGACGAGCAGGTCCTCGCCCTCCTCCTCGTCGATCGAGAGGTCCCAGTTGCGGGTGACGCGGAAGGCGTAGCAGCCCTCCACCGGCATGCCCGGGAAGAGGTTGCCGACGAAGCGCGAGATGACGTCCTCGAGCAGCACGTAGCTGCGCTTGCCCTTCGCGTCGGGCACCTCCACCAGCCGCGGGAGCACGGCGGGCACGGGCACCACGCCGTAGCGCAGCCGCCCCGACTCCTTGCCCGAGAAGCGCACCGCCAGGTTGAGCGACTTGTTGCGAAGGTGCGGGAACGGGTGCCCCGGATCGATGGCGATCGGCGTCAGCACCGGGAAGATCTCCCGGTCGAAGTAGTCGGCGAGATAGGCTTCGTGCTCCGCCAGCTTCTCCCGGTGGACGAGCCGCAGGCCGGCCTTCTGCAAGAGCGGCAGCACCTCGCTGCCGAGCGCCTTGTACTGCTTGGTCACCAGCTCGTGGCAGGCGAGGGAGATGTGCGCGAGCTGCTCGGCGGGGCCCATCGCGTCGGGGCCGGTCTCTTCCACGTGGCCCGAGATCTGCTGCTTCAAGCCCGCGACGCGGATCATGAAGAACTCGTCGAGGTTCGACGAGGTGATGGCGAGGAACTTGAACCGCTCCAGCGCGGGCACCTTGCTGTCGAGGCCCTCCTCCAGCACGCGCTCGTTGAACTTCAGCCAGGACTGCTCGCGGTTGATGAAGAGCCGCGGGTCGCTGAGGGAGATCGGCTCCTGGTAGGGCGGCTCGACCACGTGCAGCGGGGGCGGCGCAGGCACGAACGCCTGCGGCGGCGGCGGCGCGGTGACGCTGCTCGAGGTGCTGCTCTGGGAGGGCGCGGGGCTGGCAGAGTCCATGACCTTGGGGATCCTAGCGGAAGCGCGCGCTGGGAGCCACCGCGGATCCTGTTTGTCACACGTCCCCCAAATCATTGAAAGGAGATATTTTTTCAGGAATCGACGCAGCACGGCTTGACGCGGTAACGCGATGCATTAAGTTCTCTTCGTCCCCGGAGCACATCGCTCCGCGGCGCCGCCACAACCAGAAAAAGGGGTCCGCCATGTTCGCCACCGATCAGGTCAAGCAGTGGGAGTCGAAGTTCCAGCACACCATCGCCGAGGCGCAGAAGGTCGCGCAGGCGCGGGCCCGGCAGGTCGAGGCGGAGGCGCGCAAGGCGTTCGAGCTGCTCGGTGACCGCGCCCAGGCCGAGGTGAAGCAGCTCCTGTCGCACGCGCAGATCGAGACGCGCGAGCAGTGGGTGAAGGTCGGCGAGCAGTTCATCAAGTTCGGGACCAAGCTTCAGGAGATGGCGAAGCCGGTCGCGGCCGAGGCGGCGCCCGTCGTGGTTGCCGGGACCACGGCGCCCGCGGTGGTCGAGGTCACGCCGGCGGAAGAGACGCTGGCGAACTAGTACCGCGCGCCGAAAGAGTCTCCCCCATCTGCTCGGTCTGCAGCTACCTCGCTCCTCTGGGCCGCACTCCGGGAGCCCCGGCAAACGCCGGGGCTCCTGATCGGGGTGCCTCGACCGGAGTTGTTTGACCGGTATCGAGCCACATAGGGGAGAGACTTCGGACAGGTGCAGGCCCTCCTGGCCGCGAGCGCACGCCCCTCGCTCCCGGGCGCCATTGCCCTCGCTCCCGCACTCCAGTAAGAAGCGCCTTCTTCACCGAGGCTGCGTGCGCGTCACCGAAATCTTCCACTCCATCCAGGGCGAATCGACGCTGGCCGGCGAGCCGTGCGTCTTCGTGCGCTTCACGGGCTGCGACCTGCGCTGCGGGTACTGCGACACCGAGTACGCCTTCTACGGCGGCGCGGCGATGACGCGCGAGGAGATCCACGCGGAGGTGGCGAAGCACGGGACCAAGCTCGTCTGCCTCACGGGCGGCGAGCCCGTGCTGCAGAAGGAGCTGCCCCTGCTGGCCCAGGAGCTGCTCGACCGGGGCTACCAGGTGACGCTGGAGACCCACGGGCAGCGGCCGCTCGGGCACCTCCCCGCCGGCGTGCGGAAGATCGTCGACCTGAAGACGCCGGGCTCCAAGGAAGTCCACACCGACTTTACCTTGCTCGAGGGCCTGCGGGCTCCCGACGAGCTCAAGGTGGTCGTCTGCTCCGAGGAGGACTTCCACTGGGCGGTGGGGGTGCTCGACAAGCTGGAGCTCTTTGGCAAGCTGCCCATCCTCTTCTCGCCGGCGTTCGGCCAGGTGCAGCCCGCCGACCTGTCCCGCTGGCTGCTCGAGAGCAAGCGGCCGGCGCGGCTGCAGCTGCAGCTGCACAAGCTGATCTGGGGCGCGAACGCGCGCGGGGTCTGAACCCGCGCCGGGTTCTGGTAAGGAGCAGCGATGATCAAGCGGCCCGTCTATCTCGTCGACTCCTTCACCGACCAGCCCCTGCGCGGCAACTGCGCCGCGGTGGTGCTCGACGCCGGGGGGCTAGACCCCGCACGGATGCAGCAGATCGCCAGCGAGCTGATGCAGGCGGAGACGGTCTTCGTCTCTGGCGCGCGCGACCCCGCGGCCTCGTTCCATCTGCGCTGGTTCACGCCGATGAACGAGGTGCGCTTCTGCGGCCACGCCACGCTGGCCGCGCTGCACGTGCTGGTCGATGAAGCCAGGCGCCTCGACGTCCCTTACAAGCAAGGGCCTGCGGGGATGTTGAACTTCGAGTACTCGACGCAGGCGACCAACCTGCGCGCGGCGCTCTGGCGCGACGAGAAGCACAAGCTGCGCAGCCGCATCGAGACGCCGCCCGCGGTGTTCACCGAGCACCTCGTCACCGACGCGCTGGTCAACTCGCTGGGCCTGATCCCCGAGGTGCTCGACCCGCGGTGCGTGCCGCGCCGCTCGCTGGGCGTGAACGACCACGACGGCAACCTCTTCCTCTGCGTGCGCGAGCCCGAGACGCTGCAGCGGCTGCGCCCCGACCGCGCCGCGCTGGCCGACGCGCTGAAGGCCGCGCAGGCCGGCGGGATCGTCGTCTTCGCGCGCAAGCCCAAGGCGGGCGTGGACGCGGCCCTGCGGTGTTACTTCTCCGACTTCCTGCCGGGCCTCGCCATCGAGGACCCGGTCACGGGCAGCGCGATCGGGCAGCTCGCCTGTCTCCTGCAGTACGTCTTCCCCGAGACGATGCCGCGCGAGCTGCGCTTCACCCAGGGCGACGAGCTGGGCCGGCCGGGCAGGGTGGACGTCGTGGTGGTGCCCGAGCAGCTGCCCGGGCAGATCCGCGCCTACCTCGGCGGCGACGCGCGCGTGGTGCTCCGGGGCGAGCTGGACCTGCGCGCGGGTGTGAAGTGAAGCGGCAGGCCGGGCAGCGAAAGGCGCCTCGCAAGGAGTCCGCGCTGAAGGCGAAGCCCGGCCCGCAGGCCAAGGCCAAGGGCAAGGCGCGCGCGATCGCGGACGACCTCATCGACGTGCACGCCGAGCCCGACCACCGCCGCCTCGGCCTCGACCGCGCGGGCGTCAAGGACCTGCGCTACCCGATCTGCGTGCTCGACCGCGCGCAGGGTACGCAGCACACCATCGCCACCATCGACCTCTCGGTGTCGCTCCCGGCCGAGGCCAAGGGCGCGCACATGAGCCGCTTCATCGAGCTGCTCAACCGCCACCGGCGGGAGATCGACATCCGCAAGTTCCGCGCGCTCGCCGCCGAGCTGCGCCGCGAGCTGTCGGCCGAGGCGGCGTACGTCGAGGTGAAGTTCCCCTACTTCATCGAGAAGGCCGCGCCGGTCTCCAAGGCGCTCGGGCTGGTCGACTACGCCTGCACCTTCGGGGCCGCCGTGCGCGGCAAGGGCGCCAAGGAGACCGCCGAGCTCTGGGTGGCCGCCGAGGTGCCGGTGACCAGCCTCTGCCCGTGCAGCAAGGCGATCAGCAAGTATGGCGCGCACAACCAGCGCAGCATCGTCCGGGTGAAGGTCTGGTTCGAGAAGTTCTTCTGGCTCGAGGACCTCATCTCGGCGGTCGAGGCGTCGGCCTCCAGCGAGCTCTACGCGCTGCTCAAGCGGCCCGACGAGAAGTTCGTCACCGAGCGGGCGTACGAGAACCCGCGGTTCGTCGAGGATCTCGTCCGCGAGGTCGGGCTCAAGCTGCGCGCCGAGCCGAACTTCACCCGGTGGGAGATCACCGCCGAGAGCCTGGAGTCGATCCACGCGCACAACGCGTATGCGGCGCTGGCGTGGCCGGGGGGGCGCGGATAGCCGCTGCCTCAAACAGCAAACGGATTCACCACCCGCACCCCGCCGAACACCTGCCCGGCTTGCAGGTCCTCGCTGAACAGCTCGTCGCACTTCGCCGTCCGCGCAGCGCAGACCACCAGCGAGTCCCACAGCGACACCGAGTGCAGCCGGTGCAGGTCGATGGCCTCGAGGATCAGCTCCGGACTCACCTGGATGACCCGCGCCTTGGCGTACTGCCCGATGCTAGCCCCCCGTCGCCGGCGCCAGCGCGAACAGCATCGCCAGCACCGCCTCGGGCAGCGAATCGGCCTCGTGCAGGAGGTGCGTGGGCGCCGAGAGCGCCTGCCGCAGCCCCGCCGGCGCCCTCGCCACCGCGACCGGCTTGCCTGCCCGGATCAGCGCGCGCGCATCGGCCAGCGCCTCGGGCGAATCGGAGCAGAGCAGCCCGGCGTCGCAGGCGTTGGCGAGCATCGCCGACTGCACGGCGCGGGAGCCGCAGGGGAGCGCGAGGTCGGGCGCGGTGCCGTCGGCCGGATTGTGGGCGGGCGGGGTGGCGCCGGAGAGGAAGGCGATCACCTGTCCGTCGCCGCCGCTGGCCCGGTAGGCGCGGGCGGCCGGCGTCGGACCCCCGCAGGCCAGGTTCGCGCCGGCGAGCGCGACGGCGGTGCCCGCTTCGGTCGCGGCGTGCGACGCGGCCTGCGCGCCCTCGAGCACGGCGAGCAGCAGCTTGCGCGTGGAGCGGTGGTGCGGATCGGTGGGCTCGGCAGGCTGACCGGGGGCCCGCAGATCGGGCGCCGCAGCCGAAGCCTGCGCGGGCGGGGCTGCGCCGGGCGCTGGTTGCTGCAGCTCGCTGACGCCGCTGGGCCCGGCGAGCCCGGTGCGGATGAAGGCAGAGTCAGCTTGGGGGGCGCGTGGCGCGCCTTCTCCCAGCGCCGCGTCGCGCTGCCTTGCGGCGGGCTGGGTCGCCCACGCGGGCAAGGGCGGCGCGGTCCGCGGCGGCGGCGGCGTGTCGAGCGAGGCGCCCGCCTCGACGAACTGCCGCGCCATCTCCGTCTTGAAGGCGTCCACCTGCGCGAGCAGCGCCGCCGGCACCCGCCCGTGGTCGAGCGCGGACTTCACCTCCTTCTCCAGGCCGCGCGCCTCCACCGAGATGGACTTGAAGCCGTAGGTGCCCGCGCTCCCGGCCAGCGTGTGCAGCTGGCGGAAGAGGGCCTCGCCCGCGCTCGCGTCGCCGGGGGCGTCCCGGTAGGCCTTGATGACGCCCTCCACCGAAGCGATCCGGCCCGCCGCGCCGCCCAGGTAGTGGGCGAGCAGCTGTGCCTGGAGTTCGTCTTCTTCGTCGCTCCCGGCCTCGGGCATGCCCTGCGCGCTCATCTTCGCTCCTCGGGTTGGTGCCTACGGCAGCTGCGTGCTTCGGGGCCTTGCTGGAGATCCAGTAGCACGCTCCCCCGGCGGCGCTTCCTTCGCCGCCGCCTACTTCGGCTCTTCGACACGATCGGTGACGGGCAGCGTGAAGAAGAACGTCGCGCCCAGTCCGGGCTCGCTCTCGCACCAGATCTTGCCGCCGTGCTTGAGCACCAGCGCCTGGCAGATCGCGAGGCCCAGGCCCGTGCCCGCCTGCTCGCGCTGCTGCCGCTCGGCCTGCGCGAAGCGGGTGAACAGCTTGGTGCGGAACGCCGTGGGGATGCCCGGGCCGCGGTCCTTCACCGAGAAGATCACCTGCGCCAGGTCGCGCTCGGCGTGGACGCTGACGGTGCTGCCGCGCTCGGAGAACTTGACCGCGTTGGAGAGCAGGTTGGTGAGCACCTGCGTGACGCGGTCGGGGTCGGCGAGCACCAGCGGCAGCCGCTCACCCTCGGTCTGCTCGATCACCACGCCCATCTGGCCCGCGAACCCGTGCACGCCGGCGATCGAGTCGTGCATCAGGCGATCTGGCCGCTGCGGCTCCAGGCGCAGGTCGAGCTTGCCGGCCTCGATCTTCGAGAGGTCGAGCACGTCGGAGACGAGCCGCACCAGCCGGTCGGCGTTGCGCTTGGAGACGCGGATCAGCTCGACCACCTCCTCGTCGAGGTGGAGGTCGCCGTCGAGCAGCAGCGCCAGCGAGCCCTTGATGCTGGTCAGCGGCGTGCGCAGCTCGTGGCTCACCGTCGAGATGAACTCGGACTTCATCCGGTCGACCTCGTGCGCCTGCGTGACGTCGTCGAAGATGGCCACCCAGCCGACCGGCTCGCCCGAGGGCGCGTCCACCTTGGCGGTGTAGCGGCGGAAGACCCGGGGCTGCGCGTCGCCGCGGCGGCGCACCAGCAGCTCGCGCTCCTCGCGGGCGTCGTCCTCGGGCGCGGGCAGGAGCGGCGGGCGCACGCCGTCCTTCGGCTGCACCATCGGCCGCAGCAGGGCCTCCAGCGAGGCGAGGTCCTGGCCCACCAGCGGCCGCCCCGCGAGCGCGAAGAGGCGCCGGAAGTTGCCGTTCACGTACGTCGCCATCCCCTGGTGGTCGAAGAGGATGACGCCGCTGCGCTCGGCCTCCAGCAAGGCCGCGAGACGACCGGAGGCCGCCTG
>JAYWAO010000504.1:0-9482 GCA_043782365.1 Deltaproteobacteria bacterium | reverse complement strand
GTGACCGCGCGCAACGCCTTGATCACGCAGTGGGGCAGCGGCACGGCGGGGGCCGGCAACGGCTGCGGGTCCACCCTGGTGACCACCGGCATGCTCTGCCGCGAGATCCACATCGAGCAGCAGGACGCCAAGGTGACCGGCACCGTCGCGGTGCCCGTGTTCCACGTCTGGGTCCGGGTGCTCCGCGGCGGCGCGGGCTGGCGCGACGGCATCGTGCAGGTGGAAGGAGTGATCGCGCAATGAGAGTGACGCTATCGGCGGCGGCGCGGAGGACCACCCGGCTCGGGCGCGGCTTCACGCTGATCGAGATCATGGTCTCGCTGGGACTGCTCTCCGCCATCATGGCGGGCGCGATGTCCGCGATGATCACCTTCAGCAACTCGACGCAGTCGAACGTGCAGACCTCAGATCTACAGGACAACGCGCGCCGCTCGCTGGAGATGCTGGAGGCCGACCTGCGCAGCGCCGGCGTCGGCTCGAGCAACGGCACGGTCGGCATCGCGCCCAGCGGCGCCTGGACTGCGCGCATCCCCACCATCTACACGCCCACCACGGCGACCACCTACAAAGACCCCAGCAACAACGACTACACGCTGACCTCGCTCTACCTCATCGGCGCGGAGCCCGCCACGCTCGGGCCCACGGTGTCGGGCGACGGCGTGCTGGCGGTGATCGCCTCTCCGGACGGCGTGCAGCTCACCTGCACCAGCGCAGCCGGGGCCTACGTGCAGTGCAACGCCTCCAGCATCGGCGGCGACGGCCTGGAGCACCAGGTCCTCCTCACCGACCCCACCACCAGCGCCTTCTTCCCGCTGCTGGTGCACGACCACCAGCGCGCGTCGATCATCTCGCCCACCGCGGTGAGCGGCACCGTGGCGGCCGGGTCGCGGCAGACGGTCACCTTCGCGGAGTCGGGCGGCGCGCTCGGCCCGATCTCGCCAGATCCCTCGGCCCCGTTCGGCTTCGCGCAGGGCTTCCAGGTGTCGCGCATGCGCGTCGTGCACTGGTACCTCAAGCAGGCATTGGGCCAGCCCCCGCGGCTCTACCGCAGCCGTCCCGCCCTCACCTCCAGCGCGGGCTCCTGCGCGAACCCGTTCCTCGACGAGACGAACGGCGGCACTGCCGTGGGCATCGAGATGGGCGCTGGGCCGATCGAGAGCCTGCAGTTCCGCTTCATGTTCGACACCTCGCAGCAGGACGACCCGACCAAGTACGACATGGTCAGCACCATCGACCCCTGCGACGCCACCGCGCCCACCCGGATGCGGCAGCTGCGCGAGGTCCGCATCCAGATGGTGGCGATCAGCGCCACCAAGGCGAAGGACACCTCGGGCGCCAACCTGGTGTCCCGCTTCACCACGCCGCTCTTCGAGGGAACGACGGTGGGCGCGGGCAAGGACCAGTACCCGCGCCGCTCCTACGTCTCGCGCATCGCGCCCCGCAACATCCAGCCGTACCGCTTGTGAGGAGGACCACCTTGAGCCCCACCCAACGGAAGTTCCCGCGCCGCGCGCACCGCGGCATGGCGCTGATCGTCGTGCTGGGCGCGGTGGTGCTGCTGACCGCGCTGGTGGCCTTCGCCATCACCGTCTCCAACCGGGACGGCGGACAGACCGGCAAGCGCATCCACAACCTCACCACCCAGAACGTGGCCGAGGGGGCGATGCAGTACGCGCGCGCCTTGTTCTCCTCGAACTACACCACCTGGAGCACCTACCTCGCGCTCTCCTACCCGCTCGGGGCGGTCGGCGGGGCGGCGACCACGCTGAAGAACAACTATCCAGAGCTCTTCCCGGCGGTGCCCTCCGGGTACACCTGCTTCGTCTACGCACGCGATGACGCCGACGAGATCCCGCCTGCGCTGCCGGACCCCACGCGCGACAACAACCACCTCATCTACATCGGGGCCAACTGCGCGGGCCCGAGCAACACCACGGCCGAGCTGACGGGGGTGCTGATCTGGGACGCCTCGCGTACGTCCTACAGCGCGCAGGGCTCGGGCGGCACGCACGGGATCAACAACTACCGGGGCGCGAACAACCAGGCGGTGCATTAGCGTCTCTTTGGGGCGCGCGAAGGAACGACCCATTTGATCCTCTTGAGCGTCGATATCGGCTGGATTTCGACGCCAAGCCTGGATCGAGCCCGATCACGAGCCCCGGCAAACTTCTGGCTAGCCCCGGCATTTGCCGGGGCTCCCATGCCGAATCCCTTGTGCTGGTATCGGACCACGCGCCAATCGACTTGTTCTTGCGCGCGCCCTTCGCTCGTTGCATCTGGCTCCCGGCCACCGCTGCTGCTACTGTCTGGCGCAGTGAGCGACTCCGCAACGCTCGACACGAGCAACCTGGGCTCCTCGCGCGACGGCGCGCGCGGCCTCGGCTCCAATCGCCCCGAGGCCACCGGCACGGGCTTCACCGAAGACCGGTTCCTCACCCGCGCCCGCGCCCTCTTCTACGCGCGCCTCGCCTTCCTGGTGCTGGGGCTCGGCGTCATCGGCCTGCCCTCGTGGTCGCACGCGTTCGGCATCGGCGGGCCCTGGGCGTTCGGCGTCTACCTCTTCATGGTGGCCTACTCGGCGGCCAACTACGCGCTGCTCGCGAGGCCGCGGGTGGGCCGGCCGCTCACCTTCGTCACCCTCTGCATCGACCTCTGCGTGCTGGTCTGGGTGGTCTCGATCAACGGCGGCCTGCGCTCGCCGTTCCTCGCCGCCCAGCTCTTGTTCACCACGCTCTTCGTGGTGCTCTTCCCGACGCCGCTCGCGGTGGTGCCGCCGCTGCTCACCTTCCCGGTGGTGGCCAAGGTCGACCAGCTGCTCGGCGGCCGGGCGCAGGTGCAGGACATCTTCATCCTGCTCTGGTACTCGGCGATCAACTGCATCCTCGTCTACGTGATGGTCTACTTGAACGAGCGCGACCGGGCCAAGCACCGCGAGCTGCACAAGCTCAGCAAGGCCGTCCGCGAGATGGCGATCATCGAGGAGCGCAACCGGCTCGCCCGCGAGATCCACGACGGGCTCGGCGGGGTCATCTCCAGCGTGGTGATCCAGAGCGAGTACCTGCTCAACATGATCGACGGGTCGGAAGTCCGCGCGCGGCTCACTGGCACCAGCGAGGCGCGGGCCGCGGTCATCCCCACCATCCGCAAGGAGCTGACCGAGCTGCACGAGGCGGCCGAGGAGTCGATGGACGAGCTGCGCCGCTCGCTGCGGATGATGAAGGAAGACTTCGATCTGGTGGCTGCCACCAGCGACTACTGCAAGCTCGCCGCGGTGAGGCACAAGCTCGACGTGCGCTTCTCGCGCGTGGGCCGCGAGCGCGTGGTGGGCCCGGAGTCGTCGCTCGCCATCTTCCGCGTGCTGCAAGAGAGCCTCACCAACGCCTCCAAGCACTGCGGCAAGGGCACCGTCGTCGATGTGGCGCTGACCTTCGCGCCCGGGAGCTGCACGCTCACCGTGCAGGACCACGGCCAGGGCTTCGCGCTCCCCGATGACGCGAACGCACTCGCGGAGCTGGGCCGGCAAGGGCACTATGGGCTCGCCAACATGCGCGAGCGGGCCAACAAGGTGAACGGCCGCATCCGCCTCGCCTCCGCACCGGGGCAGGGCACTCGCATCGAGCTGAACGTCCACGCTGGAGAGGAGCACCGATGAGCGCCGCCAAGATGGGTGACAAGCCCGCCGAGAAGATCAAGGTCATGGTGGTCGAGGACCAGCCGCAGATCTTGAAGCAGCAGCTGAAGATCCTCGGCGAGTCGCCGGAGATCGAGGTGGTCGGCACCGCGCTCTCGGGCGAGGCCGCGCTCGACTACCTGCAGGCCAACGAGAAGAACCCGGCCAAGTGGCCCGACGTCATCCTCGAGGACCTCGGCCTGCCGCGCATGACCGGCATCGAGGTCACCCGCCAGGTGAAGCGCCTCTACCCCAAGGTCGAGGTGCTCATCTTCACCATCTTCGACGAAGAGGAGAAGGTGATCGAGGCGGTCAAGGCCGGCGCCTCGGGGTACCTGCTCAAGGGCACCACCGCCGACAAGATCGTCGAGGCGATCCGCGAGGTGAAGGCGGGCGGCAGCGTCATCCAGCCCAACCTCGCGCGGCGCCTGCTGCAGCACTTCAAGGTGCCCGAGTCGGCCGACGCGCCCGTCGAGAAGGCGCCGGTGCCCGCGGGCCACCGCGAGGAGCCCCCGACGCGGCCGCTCACCGAGCGCGAGATCGAGATCCTCCGGCTGATCGCCAAGGGGCTCTCGAACAACGAAGCGGCGCGGGTGCTGACGCTCTCGCGCGCTACCGTGCGCACGCACCTCGAGCACATCTACGAGAAGCTGGAGGTCACCAACCGGGTCGAGGCGGTGACCGAGGGGCTGCGCAAGGGTTTGATCGAGATGTAGCTACCGGAGCCGCACCAGCTCGTTCTGCAGGAACAGCTCGTCGCCCTCGAGATCGTTCTCGTCGAGCGCGGCGAGCGGGTAGCCGATGTCGCAGAGCCACACCTCGCCGGTGAACTGCCACGCCAGCGAGCCGAACAGCCCCTGCGCCGGCAGGCCGAGCGCGAGCGTGGCGCGGGCCTTGAGGGTGGGCGTCGAGGGCTCGCCTTCGTCGGGGTCGAGGCCCGTGGGGCACTCGAGCGCGAGCACGTCGGCCTTCACCTCGTTGCAGTTGCGGATGAGCGTCGCGGCCGGCTCCTGCGGCGCGCCCTCGAGGCCGATGCCGATCAGGCCATCGACCACCACGTCGACGTCGGCGAGCGCGGTGCGCACCAGCGGAGACCGGGGCTGGAGCAGGCGCATCCGCAGCTTCTCGCAGAGCTCGGCGGCGGCGAGGGTCTCGGGCCGCATCTCCTTCTCGCCCGAGCTGAGCACGGCCGTGCAGTCGACGCCGAACCCGTGGAGGATGCGCAGGGTGTGCAGCGCCACCGAGGCCTTCACGCCGGTGCCGATCAGGCCGACGACGGTGGCCCCCTCGAGCTGGTTCTCCATCAGCTTGCGGCAGAGCGCAGCGGCCGCGCGGGCAGCCGCCTCGGTCATGCTGGCCCGCGAGACGCCGAGCCGCAGCGCGGTGGCCTCGACGTTGGAGAGCAGGGCGGTGGAGATCGGGGGCAGTTCGAGCGCGGTCGCCATGGCGAGAAGAGTAGCACCAAGAAATCGGGCGCGCGCCGAAGTCTTGACAGGCACCTGAAATCAACGACGCTTTCGCAAGGGGAGTCGTGCACACACCCGTCGCGCCTCGAACTGCTTGCCCCTCACGGCCCGGGCTTTTGTCCGGTAACTGATCGGCGCTCTAGTCGGCGCTGATGTCCTTCACCTTCACCTCGATCTCCTGCGGCGCCACCGCCGTGCCGCCGAAGTAGGCGGTGCGCAGGATGGCCGTGGTGGTGAGCCCCTTCCAGCCCAGCTCGACCTTGCGCTCCTTGCTGGCCGCGCCTGCGCGCACCGAGAGGCCGTGGTCGTTCATCTTGAGCTCGCAGTCGACCCAGGTGTTCAGCGGCACCGCGGTGAGCTCCTGCCGGTCGGGCATGCCGTTGACCCAGCCGTAGTAGGCGAGCTTCATCTTCTTCTGCGCGGGGTCCCACGACCAGCCGAGGCGGATGCTGTCCTCGTGGATGCGCAGGATGGAGATGCCCATCACCTTGTTGTCGTCGGTCTGGTTCGCCGGGTTGGGCGTGGCGTAGGCCGCGCTCGAGGTGAAGAGCACCTTGAACGAGACGCGCCGGCTGTGGTGCTTGCCCACCTTCACCAGGTGCGCGCGCAGGCCCTCGCCGCTGGCGTCGTGCTTGCCCTTCTTGATGACGAAGTCTGCATCGCGCAGCGAGCCCGCGTTGGCCGAGAGCGGCAGCAGCAGCAGCAGGGGCAGGGGCAGCAGTGGGAGGAGTCCGCGCATGCGCGTCATCTTGGCCATGGGAGTCTCGGGGATTCGGGGGGTGCCCTGCAGCGGATCGCCGCAGGTATCGAGGTGTAGCGGGTCTCGCCGCGCACGGACACCCGCCGGGTGCCTGATGAAATCTGCCGCCGATGTGTAACAGTACACGGCATGAACCCAACTCGCGCCCTGGCTGTCGCCGCCGCTCTCTGCCTGCTCTCCTTGCCCGCCGTGGCCGGCGAGTGCAAGGGCCTCACCTCGGCCCACTGCTTCTGCAGGCTGGTGGGCGGGGAGCACAGCGGGACGAAGGACAAGATGATCACGCCGCCGGGCTGGGACGGGAAGGAACTGTTCACCTACACAATCCCCAACAAGTGCGTCAACCAGCAGGTCGACGCGGCGGACTACCGCCTCAACAAGGGCTGCTGGCTGGCCTGCCGCAACGCCTATGGCGTCGACGGCGCCACCCCCGACCCGGGCATGAAGAAGGCGATCGCCGAGGCCAGCAAGAAGCTGCGCGCCGCGGGCTACTGCGGCGGCTGGATGAACGCCCCGTCGCTCTTCGCCGCTGGCACGAACAAGTACCGCGCCAACACGAACGTGGGCATCGGCGTCGGCATCGGCGGCACGGTGGTGGTGGTGAACGGCCAGAAGGTCTGCAAGTAAGGCGCAGACCGGCGCCGCGACTCCTGCGGCGCCTTACGTCGAGAAGCGGAACGGGGCCCGGTCGACGAAGATCGGGTCCGACTTCTTCTCCCCGCCCTTGTCGTCCTTCACCACCGCGTAGAAGTGGCACTCGTTGCCCCCGGCGGCGTCGGCCGGGATGTCGAGCTTCACCTTCTTCTTCACGCTGGCCGCGGCCGACGCGTCGAGCTTGCTGACGACCTTGTCCTGCGTGCGGTCGGAGGACATCGCCCAGATCTCGATCTTCAGCGAGCCCTTGGGGTCGCGGCAGTCGATCTGGATCTCGACCTCCTGCCCGTTGAGCGCCTTCGCGAGGTTGAAGCCGACGCGGGCGATCGAGCCCTCGCCCTTCTTCTCGGCGCCGTCCTTGGCGAGGTCCTGCGTGCCCGGCGAGCCCTTGGTCTTGCCGGCGTTGGAGTCGGAGGACTTCTCCTCCTCTCCCTTCTTGTTCTCCATCGCCTTCTCGAGGAGGATCTTCAGGGCGTTGATGACGTAGCTGCCCAGGCCCTCGGCGGAGGCGCCGTCGTCGATCAGCACGTCGGAGGAGGCGGCGATGATCGGGCCGTCGCCGCCGCAGTGCTTGGTCTTGTCGTTGAGGCGCGCGAGCGGCTTCTTGTTGACGTAGACCGAGGGCGAGCCCTTGACGATCTGGTAGGTGTTGGACCCGCAGCAGGCCGCGTGCACGCCGGGGTCGTCGACGCGGCCGGCGGGGAGCTTGTTGATGAAGACGTCGGGAGAGCCGGCCACGATGGGCCCGACCCCCGGGTGCGGACAGGCGGGACATCCGTGGGCGTCGGCTGCGACCTGCGCGTTGTCCCCGAGACGTGCTGCGCCGGGCATGCTCGACTCCTTTGGGTTCCACTACTGGCTGGAAATTAGTGTACCATGCTCTGCGCTGGTGCGGAAGCCCGCAGTCTCAGCCACGCACTGAGCAGCGAGGAACAGGGCATGTCGACCGAGGAGCTGTTCTCGAGGCAGAAGAAGCTCGCCAAGGCGGCGGCGGACTTGTCCAAGTACGCCGACGACCCGAAGAAACTCCTCGAGAAGGCCGCCGAGATCACCAAGGGCGCCAAGGAGCTGGAGCAGGCCGCCCTTCGCTTCCAGGCGGAGGCCGAGCCAGGCGGCGCAGGCTCCGAGGAGCGGGTCGTGCTGACCGCTGACCAGCGCAGCCGGCTGGTCGAGCAGACGGGGGTCGCGCTCGAGGTGCTGGTGGTCCGCGACCCGACCGGCGCGTTCGCGCAGGCGATGCCCACGTCCCGCAAGGAGACGATCGAGAAGCTGGCGGCCCGCGAAGCCTCGCAGCTGGCCGTCAAGAAGGCCCGCAAGGAGGCCGTCGAGAAGCTGGTCAAGCACCTCAAGAAGCTGGAGGTCGACGAGCTTGCGCCGGTGATCGCCGCGATCGAGGCGGACCCCACTCTGGAGAAGCTCAAGGAGCAGCAGAAGGAGTTCGCGCGCGACATGAAGGAGAAGCACGGAGGAGAGTGAGCACGCCGGGGCGGCGTCCGCTCGCGCTTCCGCCCTGGGCATGGTAAAGTCAACGGGTTCCCAGTTTGCTCGCAACCGGAGCCGCGGATGCCCAGCCTGACCCTCATCAAGATTCTCGGAAACATGACCTTCTTCGCCGAGGGCAAGCAGATGCCCACGAAGGAGTGGACCGAGAAGTATTACAAGGACCGCAAGCAGGTCACCGCTGAGATGACGGTGTCTCCGAAGTGCGTGCCTCCGTGGTTCAAGCCGGTCCACCCGATGTACAAGTACCACCAAGACCCCGCGGACACGGTCGGCAAGAACTTCAAGGACTTCCACGACACCATGCTCGACGCGGTCAAGGACGCGCACGACATGTGGCGGCTCAAGGCGCAGTTCAAGGACCTCAAGGTCAACGCGGTCACCGCGCTGGGCACGCCCGGCTGCCTCGACGGCGCCGCGATGGAGAGCGACATCAAGACGATGGCCGCCGGGATGGCCGGCAACATGGCCAAGCACCGGGATGCGGTCGCCAAGGGCGTCTCGAAGTGCTTCAAGGCCTGGCAAGACTCGGTGTCGATCACGGGCCTTCCGCTCTACCCCGCCTTCGCCGCCTTCCCGGGACCGACGGCGCCGCCGATGCCGAACGTCCCGATCCCCCTGATCGCCTGCATCTCCTCTGACGTGACCAAGATCTGCATGCCAGACGACATGGCCAAGGCGATGGACGACGCCCTCGACGGCGGCATGAAGGACAAGGACAAGGACAAGCAGTACGAGGCCCTGCACAAGGCGATCGCCACCGTGCTCTCGCTCGGCTTCATCATCTGGCTGGCCTCGCAGCAGGTGATGCTGGTGCTCGGCAAGGGCCCGATCCCCACCTTCGCGCCCCCCTTCGTGCCGGTCGGGCCGGTGGTGATGGGCGACAACATCAAGTCCCCGAATCTAATGGCCTGACCGAGCGGCACTGCGTCGTCGTGCTTGCCTCCGGCGGGCCGCTGTGGTACCCGACGCGACCCTTATGGCCGCTCTCCTCGTCACCGTCCACGTCCTCGTCAGCCTCTTCCTCATCTTCGTCATCCTTCTCCAGCCGGGGAAGGGCGACAGCATGGGCGCCCTCGGCGGCGGCGGAGGCGGGGCCTCGTCCGTCTTCGGCGGCCGGGGCTCGGTGACGTTCCTCTCCAAGATCACGCAGGGCTGCGCGGTGGTCTTCATGCTCACCTCGCTGACGCTCGCCTACCGCTCGTCGCACAGCGACTCGGTGCTGCGCGCGCGCCGCAACCTCGCCGCCGACGCCAAGAAGGAGTCGGACGACAAGGCGTCCAAGAAGGACGCCGCCAAGGGCGCTGCTGCCCCTGCCGCCGCTGGTGGCGCCGCTGCCCCGGCCGCCGCTCCTGCCGCCGCGCCCGCTCCTGCGGCCCCCGCCGCACCGGCCGCTCCGGCGGCGCCAGAGACGAAGTAGGCGGCTCGTCGCATC
>JAYWAO010000503.1:0-3430 GCA_043782365.1 Deltaproteobacteria bacterium | reverse complement strand
CCGGGGCTCCTTCCGGGCCAAGAGCGGCTGGAACTGCTGGCAACAGACTGCGGCCCGCCTACTGGGTGGCCTGACCCGATCGGCGGGAACTGCACCCGCGTGCGCAGGCCCTGGTTGTCCCTCGCCCTGCCTCCCGGTACGGTGCGCCGCGTGCCCGCGCCCGGCCCCCTGCGAGAGAAGCCCACAGAGCAGAGCGACCCCAACGGGGATCCGCTCCTGGGTCGCCGCGTCGGCGACTACATCGACGTGGGCCGCGCCGACCTCGCCGAGCACGAGCTGCGCGGGATCGAGCTGCTGGGCAGGTACGTGCTGCTGAGCCGCCACGCGGGCGTGGTCTGCGCCATCGACGACCAGTGCAACCACGCTGGCTGCATGCTCTCTTCGGGCTGGGTCGAGAAGCAGACGGCGGCGGTGGTCTGCCCCTGCCACGAGTATGAGTTCGAGCTGGCGAGCGGCCGGAACGTCACCGTGCCGCGGCTGTGTGAAGACCAGGAGAAGTTCGCGGTGCGCGTCGACGAGGGGCGGATCCTCGTCTTGCTCGGAGAGAGACGATGAGCGCAGACCAGGGCGGCAAGGGCACCGGCGACGGCCACGACCACGGCCACGACCACGGGCACGCGAGGCCGCACGACCACTCCCACGGGGCTGGCGGGCACACGCACGAGCAGGCGCAGGGGCCGCACGACCACGCCGCCGAGCGGCAAGCCCGCCACGAGCCTCGCGGCCACGCTCACGGGCACTCGCACGCGCCGCCGCACCTCGACCCGCCGAAGACCCGTCCGGAGCTGAAGGCGGCAGGGCAGTTCGAGCGAGCGGACACGGCGAGCGCTCCAGGCGGTGCGACAGGCCCGGGCTCGGTCCCAGCGGAGCACAAGGCGCGCGGGCCGCGCTGGGCGCGGGTCTACGTGATCACCTGCAGCGACTCGCGCACCGAGGCCACCGACGAGGGCGGCCGCTACCTGCGCGCCCGGCTCGCCGACGCGGGCCACGTGCTCTCGGGCCACGCCATCGTCCGCGACGAGGCGGCGCTGATCACCGCGGAGCTCGACAAGGCGGCGGCCGCAGGCGCGCAAGCGGTCCTGCTCACGGGCGGCACGGGGATCTCGAAGCGCGACTCCACCTTCGAGGCGGTCTCCTCCCAGCTGGTGCGGCCCATCCCCGGGTTCGGCGAGCTGTTCCGCATGCTCAGCCACCAGCAGATCGGCTCCTCGGCGATGCTCTCGCGCGCCACCGCAGGCGTGCGCGCCGACGGGCTGCTGGTCTTCGCCATGCCCGGCAGCCCCGCGGCGGTGCGGCTCGCCTGCGACGCGCTGATCCTGCCGGAGCTGACGCACTTGATCGAGGAGCTGGGCCGGTAGTGGCGGTGTCGAATCGGTTACCGAAAGACGCGGCGTGAAGCTCGCCGTGCTCACGCCCCCGGTGAAGCGGTGGGCCCGCTCGGCGCTGGTGGGCCCGCGGCTGGCCGCCCTGCTCGAGGAGACCGATCCGCGCGCGCGGATGGCGGGCGACCCGGTGGAGCTGGTGCACCGCTACCAGGATCCGCTCGACATCGAGGTCGCTGCGCTGCTCGCCGCGGCGGTCGCGTACGGCCGCGTCGACCTCTTCAAGCCCCGGCTGCGCGCGCTGCTGGAGGCGCTGGGCGAGCACCCGGGCCACCTCGCGCGCTCGTCCTCGCTGGCGAAGCTGCGCAAGCTCTGCGGCGGCTTCCACTACCGGATGACCGGGCCGGAGGAGGTGGCTGCGCTGCTCTTCGGCGCCGGGCGCCTCTCGCAGGAGCACGGCTCGCTGGGCGCGGCCTTTGCCTCGGCGTTCCGCGCCGCGGGTGAGCCCACCGTGCGAGGCGCGCTCGGGCTCTTCCTCGATGGCCTCTTCGCAGCGTCGGGCGAGAGCGCCGAGCCCAGCCGCCGCCTCAAGCACCTGCTCCCGCACCCGGGCCGCGGCTCGGCGTGCAAGCGGCTCAACCTCTTCTTGCGCTGGGTGGTGCGCGGGCCCGATGCGGTCGACTTCGGCCTCTGGCGCGAGGTGCCGAAGCGCGCGCTGGTGATCCCGCTCGACACGCACGTGCACCGGATCGCGGGCTTCATCGGGCTCACCCGGCGCGCTGATCTGTCGTGGGCTACCGCAGAGGAGATCACCGCGCGGCTGCGGGCGATCGACCCGGTGGACCCGGTGCGGTTCGACTTCGCGCTCTCGCACCTGGGGATCAGCGGGAGCTGTCCGTCGCGGCGGGACGAGCGCAAGTGCGCAGGGTGCCCGCTGCAGCAGGTGTGCAGGCACTGGACTTGAATCAAGCGGGAGGTCGCGAAGGTGACGTTCTAGCCGAGCACCACGTGCACGCGGCCCGCACACGGAGTAAGACGCCGTATGCCCGCCGACCCGACCGAGCCCGCGCCTTCGACCGAACCCGACATCGCCGAGCCCACCCTCTGGCGCAAGAATGGCTGGACCGCGCGCGTGATCAAGAACGGGGACGACGACGGCTGGGCGGTCGAGATCAGGAAGCAGGGCCTGCCCGACCCCATCCTGGTCAGCCCCTGGGTGATGGGCCGCGACAAGAAGAACCCCAAGCCATTCGACCAGCCGTCGTTCATGACCTTCGTCAAGACCGCCACCGAGGTGCTCGCCCGCTCGACACGGCAGCGCGAGGCGGCGCTCAAGAAGCGCATCGATCTCGCCTGGGACGGCCGCTGGTACAACGTCTCGCTCGAGCAGATCCCCGACGAGTACGAGCCGCGCGCGATCCTCTCGGCCATCGACGACGCGGGGGTGATGGTCGCGAAGTTCGAGGTGGCGCCCGACTACAAGCTCTCGCGCGACGGCGCGGAGAAGTGGGTGCGCAGCGGTTTCCCCAAGCCGTAGGGGCCTGCACCGGGCGCAGGGCACGCCGCAGCGGGCCATCCGACACGGCCATCCGACCCCCCTTGTGCCCCCCTCCCTCCGCGGGTAAGACCCAGCCCGTGCCCCAGCCCCCTCCCGTCCTGGTCCGCCTCCACGTCAACGGCGAAGCGCGGTCGGTCGCCCTCGCGCCGCAGGCCACGCTGCTAGAGGCCCTGCGGTACGCGCTGGAGCTGACCGGCAGCAAGCAGGGCTGCGACAAGGGCGACTGCGGCGCCTGCACCGTGCTGGCCCGGCCGCTCGATGGGCCGGAGGGCCGGGGCGAGGCGATCCTCTCGTGTATTACACTTGCGCAGGACGCCGAGTCGCTCGCCATCACCACCATCGAGGGCCTCGCCACGCCGGCCGGCCTCGACCCGCTGCAGCGCGCCTTCGCCGACTGCGGCGCGCTCCAGTGCGGCTTCTGCCAGCCCGGGATGATGCTCTCGGCCCGCGCGCTGCTCGACCGGGTGGAGAGGCCCACGCTCCCGCAGATCCAGGAGGCGCTCTCGGGCAACCTCTGCCGCTGCACGGGCTACACCAAGATCTACGAGGC
>JAYWAO010000502.1:0-3433 GCA_043782365.1 Deltaproteobacteria bacterium | reverse complement strand
CTCCGGCGACCATCGCCAGGAAGAGGATGACCGGTAGCGGGGAGCGGTCCACGAATAGGTCCGCCTCACTTGGTAGCGCCCATTTCGACTAGATCCCGGCTGCTGCGCAGGCACTACCGGGCTGAGGGTCCGCTGGCCTTCCTCCACGCCAACAACCGCGACCTGGGCTCCAGTCGTCAACCGGTTTCCGTCGGCCGGCGTGGCACCGGAAGCGCCACCCACGCTTCAGGCCTCCTCGACGGCGTCCTCTGGCAGCAGCGCCTCGGCCAGCTGGTGGAGCAGCGCCATCGACTGCGCCACGCGCCGGGACGGGATTCGTGAAAGCACCGAATGAACCGCCTCCTCGACGGTGCCGCCAGTGGCTGCATCGACCCGCTTCCCCTTGGCGCTGAGGAGGAGCCGCAGCTTCCGGGAGTCGGTGGGGTCTTCCCGGCGCGTGACCATGCCGCTGCGCTCGAGCGCGGCCACGAGCCGGGTCACGGAGCCAGGGTTCAGGTGCAGCACCCGCGCGACCTCGGCGGGCGAGGAGCCCGGCTCCCGGCCGAGCGCCCGGATCACCAGGCGCTGCGGTCCGGTGACGCCCACCTCCGACAGCATCCGCTTGGACCTGGCGTTGAGGGCGTGGTCCAGGGCCCAGAGCGCCCGCAGGAAGGTGAGGACTTCTGGAAAGTCCCTGGCGGATCGTTGCATATGCAACAAGCAATTACTGTAGTCGCGCAGAGGGCGCAAGGGCCACGGAGCCGGGATGACCCCGGCTCGCCTCAGCCGCTCTTCTTCCGCGAAGCCATGTAGGCGTGGGCGAGCGAGCTCTGGTCCACGAATCCGAGCATCCGCCCCTCGCCGTCGATGGCGGGGAGCTCGCGCACACCTTGCGCGAGCATCGACTCGAAGGCCGCGCGCAGATCGTCGTGCGGGCGCACCGCGATGGGGGCCCGCATGAGGTCGGCGGCGTTGACGATCCCGTCCAGCTCGGGCTGGGCGCCCAGCCTGAGCAGGTCCTCGAGCGTGATGATCCCCACCAGCTTGCCGCCCTGGAGGACGGGGAAGACCTCCTGGCGGCTCTTGTCCACCATCGGCTGCAGCAGCGCCGGCACCCCCATGGCGGGCGTGAAGCTGGCGTAGGGCCGCGCGTCGATCGGCACGTCCCGCAGGGGCAGTCCTTCGAGGGCATCGGCGAGGGAGCGCTCGTGGAGGCTGACGCCGTCCTGCGCCAGGAGCGCCTCGTAGATCGGCACGGGACGGTAGTGGCGGGCGATGCCGTAGGCGAGCATGTTGGAGATCATCAGCGGGAGGATCAGCGAGTACTCGCCGGTCATCTCCACGACGATGAGCACCGAGGTGATCGGCGCCCGGATGACGCCGGCGAAGACCGCGCCCATGCCGACCAGCGCGAAGGCCCCCATCGACTCGGCGGAGTGGTGGAAGAGGGCCATGTCGAGCGCGCCCATCGCGCCGCCGGCCATGGCGCCGATGAACAACGCTGGTGCGAAGATCCCGCCGGCGCCGCCAGAGGAGTAGGAGAAGACGGTGGCGAGGATCTTGAGCGCGCAGAGCGGCACGAGCACCGTCACCGCCACCTTGCCTGCGAGCGCTGCGGAGAGCAGCTCGTAGCCGCCGCCGGTGACGCCTTGGACTCCGAAGCTGAGCAGCGCCAGCACCGCGAGAACGCCGGCCACCAGTCCGCCCACGCCTGGGTGGGCCCAGCGGGGTAGCCGGCGCACGTTCTTGAACCAGGCGCGCAGACCGAGGAGCGAGTCGGTGAAGACCAGGGACAAGCCCGCTGCGAGCAGGCCCAGCCCCGCGTAGACGACCAGCGAGGAGACGTGCTCCAGCCCGTACTCCCGCGGGACGGTGAACACCGGGTGCACGCCGAGCACGCTGCGCTCGACGATGGCGGCGATGGCCGCTGCGACCACCACTCCGGAGAGCACCGTCTGGTCGAGGTTCCCGACCACCTCCTCGATGGTGAAGGTGACGGCCGCGATGGGGGCGTTGAACGCAGCCGCGATGCCCGCGGCTGCGCCCACCGGGATGAGGCGCCGGAGGTTCTGCGGCGTCAGCCCCCACGAGCGGCCGATCTTGCTGGCGATGCCGGCGCAGATCTGCACGGTCGGACCCTCCCGGCCGAGCGACGAACCCGTGCCGATCTGCACCGCGGAGAGGAAGAACTTGCCGACCGAGTCGCGCAGCCGGAGCGGCAACCCGGGCAATGCGTAGGCGATCTTGATCTGCGGGACCCCGCTGCCGCGGGCGTTGGGTACGACGTAGTGCAGGAGCGCGCCCGAGGCGAGGCCGCCGAGCGTCGGCACTGCCAGGGTCCACGGGATCCAGGAGTGGCCCGGGGCTGCCAGCGCCTTGTCGATGGCGAGGCGCGTGATCAGGTCGATGAGCAGGTGGAAGGCGACGGCGGCGAGGCCGCAGACCCCGCCGATCACCAGGGTGAGCGCGAACAGCTGCTGCCGCTCGGTGGGAGAGAAGCCGAGCGGTACGGTACGCCACCGGCCCCAGGCGAGGCGCGCCGACTCCAGTACCAAGTGTGCGGATTGGTTCAAGGCCTCTTAGTATTGCACATGCAACGATCCGGCGCCCGAGAACTTCACGCTCGCGCGGCTGTCGCTCCCTCCGTGTGCCGTGTGTTAGGTTCGGCTCGATCTTGAACAGGGTGCGGCCCACTCCGGGCCGCAGGCTCTGAGGCAGTCGGGCCGCTGCCTCCTTCCCGCAAGGGAGGAGTGCGCTTGAAACCCCTTCTCGTAGGTCGCGCAGTCCTGCGGCCCTTCCAGATCTTCTTCCGGCTCGAGGCCGCGAGCGGGATCGTGCTGCTCGCCGCCACCGCGCTCGCGCTCGGCTGGGCCAACTCCCCGTGGCGCGAGCTCTACCGCGCCGTCTTCGAGGGCCCCCTCTCGCTCACGGCCGGTGGGCACCGGCTGGAGTTCACCGTCCATGCGCTGGTCAACGACGGCCTGATGGCGGTGTTCTTCTTCGTGGTCGGCATGGAGATCAAGCGCGAGCTGCTCACCGGGGAGCTGAACACCGCCCGCAAGGCCATCCTGCCGGCGGTCGCCGCGCTCGGAGGGATGCTCGTGCCCGCAGCGATCTACGCGGCGATCAACCGCGGCGGGCCCGGTCTGCGCGGCTGGGCCATCCCGATGGCCACCGACATCGCCTTCTCCATCGGGGTCCTCACGCTCCTCAAGGACCGGGTGCCCCACGCGCTGATCGTCTTCGTCACCGCGCTGGCGATCTTCGACGACATGGGCGGCATCCTGGTGATCGCCCTCTTCTACGGCGGCGGGGTGCACGCGGCCTGGCTCGCCGGCGCCGCCGTCGTCACGACGGGCCTGCTCCTCGTCGGCCGCAAGGGCGTCGGCCACTGGGCCGTCTACCTGCTCTTCGGTTGCGCGCTCTGGCTCTGCCTGCACGAGGGCGGAGTCCA
>JAYWAO010000501.1:0-3435 GCA_043782365.1 Deltaproteobacteria bacterium | reverse complement strand
GGCCCAGCACGCCTCCGAGCGCCAGCACGCCCGCGAGCAGCGGCAGGTCGCGCCTCTGCAGCGGCGCCTCGCCCCCGGCGGCGTCACCCAGCAGGCGGCGGCGCAGCGCAATCGCCAGCGAGAGCGCGCCGGCGGCGCCCAGGTAGAACAGGCCCGACAAGAGCAGCGGCCCCGTGCCCGGCAGCAGCAGCTTGGCGAGCGGGGTGGAGGCGCCGAACAGGGCGGCGGCGACGAGGCCGGCGAGCAGGCCGCGGCGGGGAGCGGTCATCACGGCAGGGGAGCGTAGCAGGCCCTGGCCCCGGCCGCGCGGCGCGAGCCTGGAAGGCTCCACCTTGCCCGCCCCTTAACGTTCGCAAATGCGGTGTCGAAGGAGGGGGTGAGCCGGAAGTTTCCTCGCCGCACCCAGAGCCGCCCATGTCCCCGACGCCAGGTCTTCAGACGAGCCACCCGACCCAGCCTGCCGGCGCGGCGCTGCTGCCGGAGGACCTCCGCCTGGCGGCCGAGGAGCTGCGGAGGCTGCGGCAGGAGAACGAGGCGCTGCGCACTTCGGTGGAGCGCCTCGAGGGCCTCGCCTACCGCGACCCGCTGACGGGCCTGCGCAGCCGCCGCTACTTCGAGGAGCGGCTGCAAGAGGAGCTCGCCCGCCAGCGCCGCTCGACCCAGGCGCCGCTCTCCATCCTGGTGATCGACCTCGACGGCTTCAAGCAGGTGAACGACACGCAGGGCCACGCCGCGGGCGACCGGGTGCTCTGCTGGGTGGCGGAGCTCCTGACGATGCAGACCCGCTTCACCGACGTGGTCTGCAGGCTGGGCGGGGACGAGTTCGTCGTGCTCCTCCCCGACACCGGCGAGCAGGGCTGCGCCACCGTGGTCGAGCACCTACGGACGGCGATCGACCAGCTGGGCCTGCGCGGCGAGGCGCCCGTGCAGTTCTCGGTCGGCAGCGCCACCGCGCGGCGCGGTGAGCTCTCGCACCAGCTGCTCGGCAGGGCCGATGGGGCGATGTACCAGCAGAAGCAGGGCCGGGCCGCCGAGCGCCCGGGTCCGGCGCTGCGCCGCGGCCTGCGCCTGGTGGCGAATCAGTAGCCTCGGGTTACCGATTCCTGGAGTCCCGCCGATCGCGCCGCACGCCGCGAACCCAGCGCACCACCAAGGCCACCGCGAAGACGGGGCCCAGCACCTTGAACGCCTTCCAGAGCAGCAGCGCCACCCTAGCGATCGCTGCTGGCCAACGCCTGCTCGACGCGCGCGAGCAGCTCCGCGCCCACCTGCTGCGTGGTCGCCGCGACCCCGCCGAGCGCGGCCACCAAATCCGGCGTGTGCGCGCCCTCCTGGACCTGCTGGGTGACGCACCCTTCGAGCAGGGCCGCCTCCGCTTCGTGGCCCAGGTGCCGCAGCATCAGCGCGCCCGAGAGCGCCATCGCGATGGGGTTCGCCTTGCCCTGGCCCGCGATGTCCGGGGCGCTGCCGTGGACGGGCTCGAAGAGCGAGACCTGCCCGGGGTTGATGTTTCCCGAGGCGGCGATGCCGAGGCCGCCGGTGAGCGCCGCGCCGAGGTCGGTGAGGATGTCGCCGAAGAGGTTGTTGGTGACGATCACCTGGTACGCCTCGGGCCGGCGCACCAGCTCCATCGCCAGCGCGTCGACGTAGGCGGCCTTGGCGGAGATCTGCGGGTAGCGCTTTGCTACCAACGCAAACGTCCGCCGCCAGAGGCCGTGGCCGTGGAGCAGCACGTTGGCCTTGTCAGCCATCACCACGCTGGTCAGGCCCTGCTTCGCCGCGAAGGCGAAGGCCGCCTCGCAGATCCGCTCGACCCCCTTGCGGGTGTTGACCTCGACCTCCTGCGCGATCTCGTCGGGCGTGTCCTTCTTGAAGACGCCGCCGGTGCCCGTGTAGAGGCCCTCGGTGTTCTCGCGGAAGACGGTGAACTGCAGCTCCTTGCGGCCCTTCCCCTTGAGCGGCGAGAGCCGGTCGTCGAGCAGCAGGCACGGGCGCAGGTTCACGTAGAGGTCCAGCTCGAACCGCATCGCCAGCAGGATGCCCTTGGCGTGCTCGTTGCCCGGGACGCGCGGGTCGCCGACGGCGCCGAAGTAGACCGCCGCATACTCTTTCCGGAGCCGGTCCATGAAGCCCGGAGGCAGGATGGTCCGATCTCGAAGGTAGCGGTCGGCGCCGAAGTCGAACCAGTCGAACGCGAGGCCGAGCCCGCGGGCGCGGGAGATGCTCTCGACGATCTGCACGCCGACCTTGGCGACCTCGGGGCCGATGCCGTCTCCGGGGATGACGGCGATGCGCTGGGCTGTCAACCTTGCTGTCAAGGGGATCCTCCGCTCGAGTCAGGGCGGCGCAAGATGCGAGGGGCCAGCGCAGGAGTCAACCGGCGATCTTCTTCAGCCGCCGCGCGGCCTCCGCCAGCGTCTCGTCCTTCTTGCAGAACGCAAAGCGCGCCGTCCCCTGCCCCTGTGCGGCGTGCTGCGGCAGGTAGAACGCCGAGGGCGGGATGGCCGCCACGCCCACCTCGGTGGTCAGCCAGCGGCAGAAGTCGAAGTCGCTGGCGAACCGCGCCGCGCCCGGCAGGTGCGTGTACGGCGCGATCACGAAGTAGCTCCCCTCGGCGAGGTAGGGCGTGAGCCCGGCCTCGGTGAGCGCGCGCACCAGCAGATCGCGGCGCGCAGCAAAGGTAGTCGCCAGCTGCGCGAAGAACGCGTCCGGCAGCCGCAGCGCCTCTGCTACCGCGGCCTGGAGCGGGGCAGCGGTCGCGAACGTCACGAACTGGTGGGCCGCCTGGACGGCGCCCCGGAGCACGGCGGGGCCGATCGCCCAGCCCACCTTCCAGCCCGTCAGCGAGAAGGTCTTTCCGGCGCTCGAGACCGTCAGCGTGCGCGCGGCCATACCCGGCAGGGTCGCCAGCCGCAGGTGCCTGGCGGGCGGATAGGCGAGGTGCTCGTAGACCTCGTCGCAGACCGCCGCGACGTCGTGCTCCTGGCAGAGCTGCGCGCACAGCTCCAGCTCGGCCCTGGTGAAGACCTTGCCCGTGGGGTTGTGCGGCGTGTTGAGGAGCAGGAGGCGCGTCCTCGGCGAGAAGGCCGCGCGCAGCTCGTCGGGCTCGAACCACCAGGCCCCGTGCGCCGCGTCGGGCGGCCGGAGCAGCACCGTGCGCAGCGCGCCGTGGGCCATCGCCACCGAGGCGGCGTAAGAGTCATACAGCGGCTCGAAGGCGACCACTTCGTCGCCCGGATCGACCAGGCCGAGGATGGCGTCGAAGAGCGCCTCGGTGGCGCCGCTGGTCACGGTGATCTCGCGGTCGGGGTCGAGCTCCTGGCGGTAGAACCGCGCGGCGTGGGCGGCGATCGCGGCCCGCAGCGCAGGCGCGCCCGCCCCCACCGCGTACTGGTTCGTGCCGCCGCGGATGGCGCGGACGGCGGCCTCCTTCAC
>JAYWAO010000500.1:0-25406 GCA_043782365.1 Deltaproteobacteria bacterium | reverse complement strand
GCCGGTCTGGATGGTGACCGCGACTCCGCTGCCGTACGGGTGACCGCCGCGCGCGCGCAGGGTCTCGGCCTTCTGCTCGCGCAGGCGGATCTGGTCGGCGATGGACGAGGTGTGCAGCGTTGCCTGCAGCGAGCCCTGTCCCGAGAGGGTGGCGGCGAGCGCGGCAGCAGCGGCGGGCGTGGTCTTGGTGTCTGACATGAGGGGCGCGTTCTACTGCGGTGGAAGGCCCGGCCACAAGCGGCGAGGACGGGCGTGCGGTGCGCGGTGATCAAAGGGGACTCCAGAAGCGGTTCGCGCGGAGGGCGCATCGCACCTCGGCTGTCGCGGCGCGGTAGTTGTCGTCCGCGCGCCCCCATCCGCAATAGATTGCCCCCCGTGCCCGTGCCCAAGCCCGCGCGCCCCAGGCGGCGCAAGCTCCGCCCCTCGTCGGGGAAGAGCGCGCGCAAGCCTGGGCCGCGGCGCAAGCGGCTGCAGCGCCGGTCGCTCTCCGCCAGGCTGGTGGCAGGCGCGATCCTCTTCGGCCTCGCGAGCGCCGCGGCGTTCTGGCTGACGCTCCCCTCGGCGGACCCGCTGCGCGAGGGCGACCCGCCCGTCACCGCGCTGATGGAGACCCGCGCCGCCGAGGCCCGCGCCAAGGGCAGGACCGCCCGGCGGACCTTCCTCCCCGTGCCGCTGCGCGAGATCTCCCCCTGGCTTCGCCATGCAGTAGTCAACAGCGAGGACGCCCGTTTCTTCCTGCACGGCGGCTTCGACCTGAAAGAGACCCAGGCCGCCCTCGAGAAAGCGCTCGAGAAGGGCCAGCTCGGCCGCGGCGCCTCGACGCTCACCCAGCAGCTGGCGAAGAACCTCTGGCTCAGCGAGGAGCACTCGCTCACCCGCAAGGCCCGCGAGGCGCTGCTCGCGAGCCGGCTCGAGGCGCTCGGCAAGGAGCGGATCCTCGAGCTGTACCTGAACGTCGTCGAGTGGGGCGAGGGGATCTTCGGCGCGGAGGCCGCCGCCCGCACCTGGTTCGGCGTCCCGGCGGCGCAGCTCTTGCCCGAGCAGGCGGCGGTGCTGGCGGCGATGCTCCCGGCCCCCCGCAAGCGCAGCCCGCGCAAGCCCTCGGCCCGGCTGCGGACCCGCGCGCGGCAGGTGCTGGAGCTGTTCGGCGTCTACCACCAGCTGGGGCCGATCGATCTGCAGGCGGCGCGCGAGCGGCTGCAGGCGCTGCTCGGTCCGGAGCTGCACGGCAGCAGGAAAGGCCGCCCCGGAGAGCAGCGCCCGGAGGAGCGTGGGGACGCCGGAGAAGAGGAGGGTCCGCGCTGACCGGTTTTCGGGCAGGATGAGGGGATGGCCGTACTGGGGGTCCTCTTCGGCGTGGGGTTGTCCATCGTCGCGCTGGTCCTGCCGTTCGTCGCCAGCGCGGCGGCGAAGGGCGCCCGGACGCGGACGCGCGCGGCGCTCGAGCTGGTCGAGCAGCGCGGCGAGCGGGTCCTGGCGCTGAAGCAGGGGACGATCCAGCTCCGCACCGGGCTGCGCAAGGTGCTCCGTACGTCCGGCCAGCTGAAGGCGGGGAGCTAGGAGATGGAGGCGCTCCTCGGTCTGCTCGGCTTCGGCGTCTTCTGCTTTTGGGTGGTCACGCCCTGGCTCGCGCTCAAGCGGGCGCGAGAGGCCGAGCAGGCGGCGACCGAGGCGCGCACCTCGCTCGAGCGCTCCGAGCAGCAGCTGGCGCGGGCCGAGAGCGAGTCGGCCGCAGCACCTGCGCCTTCGGCTCCTCGAGCGCCCGCTTCGCCTCCTCGTGCGACGCGGGCGCCTTCTCGAAGAACCCCAGCGGCCCGTGCGCAGGCACCCAGAGGAAGCGCGCCTCACGGCCCGACTTCAGCGTGAAGAGCGGCGCAGCCTCCGGGCCTTCGCCCACCGCCGCGCGCCCCTCGACCAGCCAGTCGCCGTGCGGGGTCACCACCACGTCGCCGGCGGCGAGCGTCTCGAACGTCCGCTCCGCCACCACCGCAGGCGGCGGGGCCGGCGTGCGCGACAGGCGCAGGAGCGACGCCGCCGCGATGGCGAGCGCGAGGGCGGCGAGCAGCGCGATCAGCGTCATCGGTCGCGTCCTCTCGGTGACGACATCGTTGACGACATCGGTGGCCCCTTCCCGCGACTGGCCGCGGGCACGAACCCGAGATTCTACTCCTCCCGGTGCGCCGTGTCCGGCGCGAAGGCCGGCACGCAGAGCGCGTAGTACTCGCCCTCCTCGCCGAACGGGTTCGCGTACCGCACCCGCACGCCGGGCTCGACCCAGAGCGACTGCCCGGCCGCCACCTCCACCACCTCGGCCCCGCCCTCGCCGAGCTCGACGCGCATCCGGCCGCGCACCATCACCGTCAGCTCGCCGAACTCCGGCCGCTGCGCTGGCTCGCCCCAGCCCGGAGGCGCGACCATGTGGGCCATCGAGAAGGCGGTGTGGCCCGTGTTCACGCCGCCCGCGATCTCCTCGATCAGCTTGCCGCCCGGGACCGGGATGCGCGTGTAACCCTGGATCAGCTTGTGCGTGGCCAAGTGTCTTACTCCTCCATCACTCTTCGTCGCCGGTGGGCCCACCGCGGTCGGTGCGCCGCACGCCGAGCAGGAACGCGGAGGTGAACGCGTCCAGCTCGCCGTCGAGCACCTTGTCGGGAGTGCCGCTCTCGATGCCCGTGCGGACGTCCTTCACCAGCCGATACGGCGCCAGCACGTAGTTGCGGATCTGCGAGCCGAACGAGACCTCGCTCTTGGTCGCCTCGACCTTGTCCTTCTCCAGCTGCTGGTTGCGCAGCGCGAGGTCGTAGAGGCGGCTCTTGAGGACCTTCCAGGCCATGTCACGGTTCTTGTGCTGGCTGCGCTCGTTCTGCATCGAGACGACGATGCCCGTGGGGAGGTGGGTCATCCGCACGGCCGAGTCGGTCTTGTTGACCTTCTGCCCGCCGGCGCCGGACGACCGGAAGGTGTCGATGCGGACGTCGGCCGGGTTGACGTTGATCTCGATGTCGTCGTCCACCTCGGGATAGACGAAGACGCTCGCGAAAGACGTGTGCCGGCGCGCGTTGGCGTCGAACGGCGAGATGCGCACCAGCCGGTGCACGCCGACCTCGCTCTTGAGCCAGCCGTAGGCGTGCTCGCCGCGGGCCACGAACGAGGCGTTCTTGATGCCGGCCTCTTCGCCAGGCTGGAAGTCGCCCGCGTCCACCGTCCAGCCCTTGCGCTCGGCGTAGCGCGTGTACATGCGAAAGAGCATCGCCGCCCAGTCCTGCGACTCGGTGCCGCCGGCGCCGGAGTTGATCTCGACGATGGCGGGCAGGTGGTCCTGCGGCCCGCTGAGCATCTTGGCCAGCTCGAGCCGGCTCACCTCGGCCGCGGCGCCGAGGACGGCGCGCTTCGCCTCTTCGCGCGTCTCCTGATCGTTGGCCTCCTCGGCCAGCTCCCAGAGGGCGACCACGTCTTCGACCGCCTTGCGCCCGCGGTCGAAGGACAAGAGCGCCGCCTCCAGGCCACTCTTCTCCTTGGAGAGCTGCTGCGCGCGCTTCTGGTCGTCCCAGAAGCCGGGCTGCACGCTCTCGCGCTCGATCAGCTCGACGCGGTTCTTCTTGCGGTCGACGTCAAAGCGCCCCCCGGAGGGCGGCGAGGCGGGTCTGCAGCTCTGCGAGGTCGGGCGGGAGCGTGGCCATGCGGTCCTCCGGTGAAGGGCGGTCGGGGCGGTGCATACCACGGCGGGCGAGCGTCAGAGGGCTTCCGGCGTGTTCGCCAGCTTCGCCAGGTACTCCTCGATCCGCTCGTGGAAGCCGTCGCTGGTGTCGAGGAACTGCACGCCGCAGCCCGCGCGCTCGCCGTGGCGCGAGGCGTCCTCGAAGGTCACCCGGTGGACGACGAGGGCCGCGGCCGAGATGGACGCGCCGCCGTCGGGCAGCTCCAGCACCACCGAGACCGACCGCTCCAGCTCCGGCGGGTCGAGCGTCTCGATGAAGACGCCGCCGCGCGAGATGTTGTCGGCGTACTGCTCGATGAACTCGAGCGCGTCGGTGAAGCGCACCTTGAAGCGGGCGACGTAGCGAGGGAAGGCGCGCGGCGCGGCGACCGGCGCTGGCGCGGGCGCAGCCGGCCTCGTCACGGTGAGCTCGGGTCGCTCGCTGGCCGCCCGCGCCACCAACGCGCTGGTGATCGGCGTGATCAGCGACTCGGCGATGGGGGTGGCCTTGGAGGCCGGCGCCCGCGGCGGCGGACCGCGCCGCTCCAGCTCCTTGAGCAGCGCGTCGATGCGGTAGCGCCCGTCGGGGTGCAGGGCGAGGAAGCGGGCGCGGAAGCCCGCGTCGGCTGCGCGTCCTGCGGCTGGGTGCGATTCGCTCACCTCGGCCACTACTACCTCGGGGACGGTGGAGCCGGGAAGGTAGAGGGCCATCGAGACCCGCGTGCCGACGGGCGGCGGCCCCAGGCAGCGCACGCCGATCTCCTCGAGGCCGAGGAACCGCGAGGTGGTCTGCATGGCCTGGCCCGCGGCGACGAAGCGGACCGGAAAGACGATCGATGCAGCAACCGCGGACCCCATGCGCCTCTTTCTTCCAGCGTCGAGTTGCAACCGATCACGGTCTCGCAGGTGATCGGTCAATGCAACACCCGAAATACCCTGCCCGATACGTTCTCTATGCGACAGGAAGCCGCAGGAGGGCCTCCGCGCCAGTGGTGTCCGCCCGATCGCGCAGCAGGAGCGCGCCGCCGTTGGCCTCGCAGGCCGGCCCTGGCGCGCTGAAGCCGCGGAGCGCGAGCCGCCTTGCTCCACGCGGGTGCGACATCGCCACCCAGAACTCCCGCTTGGGTAGACGCAGCACTCTGTGTCTACAATGAGCCTCGATGCTCGACTCCGGCCCGTACCTGAGCTCTGACCAGTGGACCGAGGCGCGCTTCCGGGCGCTGACACGGTTCTCCGGCGACATCATCTCGCTGCTCGACGCGCAGGGGCACCTCCTCTTCAACTCCGCGGCGGCCGAGCGGATCAGCGGCTTCTCCCTCGAGGAGCTGGCCGGGATCGACACCTTCACCTTCATCCACCCCGACGACCGCGCCGGCGTGCAGCGGATGTTCAGCGAGATGCTCGCGACGCCGGGAGCCTCGAGCACGGTGCAGTACCGCTACCGGCACAAGTCGGGCAGCTGGACCTGGATGGAGGCGATCGCCATCAACCAGCTGGGAGACCCCGTGGTGCGCGGCGTGGTCGCCACCTCGCGCGACATCAGCGAGCGCAAGCGGGCCGAGGAAGAGCGCGAGCGGCTGCTGGCCGAGCTGCGCGAGGCGCTGGCGCGGGTGAAGACGCTCAGCGGCCTCCTGCCCATCTGCGCCTGGTGCAAGAACGTCCGTGACGACCAAGGGTATTGGAAGCGGATAGAGACGTATGTCAGCCAGCACACCGACGCGAGCTTCACGCACGGGCTGTGCCCGAGCTGCGAGAAGGAGGGAGTGCTCGAAGTGCGCGCTGAGCCGCCGGACGGCGTCAGCTGATCAGATAGCGGCTGGTGTCGAGCCGGTACTCGGTGTCGTCGATCAGGCGGAGGATCGAGCGCTCGTACCGGCCCTGTCGTCGTCCTCGCTGGAGGCGCTCTTGTCCCAGAGCGCCTCGAGAAAGCTGCGCAGCTCCGGCTCGCCGGGCCCGTGGTGGAAGCGCAGCACGCGGACGCCGTCCCCGTAGAGGCGGAAGGAGAGCCCCTCGCCGACGCTGTCTTCGCTGTGCCAGCTGGCGCCGATGATCACCCCGAGCAACCCCCAGGCGGCGTTGCCGAACCCATAGGTGCTGATCGCGCGCGAGGCCTTGTCCAGGCAGCGCAGCGCCACCCGGGCCGAAGCGAGCTCGGCGGCTGCGTTCACCGCCGTCTCGGACTGCGGCGCCAGGTTGGTAGACTCCCCCACGGTGTCCATCCTTGGTGGTGCCAGGTCGAACGGCGAACGCCACCGGGCGCGTGCGCCCCGGTCTACTGCCGGGCGATGGCGCTCTTCCCCTTGCGCAGCACGTACTTCTGGATCTTCCCGGTCGCCGTCTTCGGTAACTCGCTCACCAAATTGAACACCTTCGGCACCTTGAAGTGCGCCAGCTTCTCCCGGCAGAACGCCTTCAGCTCCTCCGGCGTCACCGCGGCCCCCGCCCGCACGATGACGAAGGCGTGCGGCGACTCACCCCACTTCTCGTCGGCCATGCCCACCACCGCGACCTCTTGCACCGCCGGGTGCCCGAGCAGCGCGCCCTCCACCTCTACGGACGAGATGTTCTCGCCGCCCGAGATGATCACGTCCTTGAGGCGGTCGCGGATCTCGAGGTAGCCATCGGGGTGGACCACCGCCGCGTCGCCCGAGTGGAAGTAGCCCCCGCGCAGCGCCTTCTCGGTGGCCTCGGGGTCGTTGTAATACCCTTTCATCACCACGTTGCCGCGCACGGTGATCTCGCCGAGCGTCTGCCCGTCGTGCGGCACCTCGCGGCCATCGTCGTCCACCACCAGGAGCTCGCCCGAGCAGACGAGCTCGACGCCCTGCCGCGACTTGATCTGCGCGCGCTGCTCGGGCGTGAGCGCTGCGTGCTCCGGCAGCGGCTCGCAGACGGTGATGAACGGCGCGGTCTCGGTGAGTCCGTAGACGTGGAGGATGTCCCAGCCCAGCTCCCCCTCGATGCGCGCGATCGTCGCGGCGGCCGGCGGCGCGCCCGCGGTGAGGACGCGCACGCCGCGCGGCGCCGCCCGGCGCAGCTCCTCTGGCGCGTGGGCCACGCCGATCAGCACGGTGGGCGCAGCGCAGAGCAGCGTTACTCTTTCCTTGGCGATGGCCTCGAAGATGCGCGGCGGCTCCACCCTGCGCAGGCAGACGTGCGCGCCGCCCACCGCGGTGATGATCCAGGTGAAGGTCCACCCGTTGGCGTGGAACATCGGCAGCGTCCAGAGGTAGCGGACCGCGGGGGTCAGGTGCGCGTGCACCAGGGTGCCGACGCAGTTCACCCAGGCGTTGCGGTGGGTGATCATCACGCCCTTGGGCCGCGCGGTGGTGCCCGAGGTGTAGTTGATGGTGAGCAGGTCGGTCTCGGCGATCGCCGGCTTCACGAAGGCGGGACCGGTGGCGGCGAGCAGCGCCTCGTAGTCGAGGAAGCCCTCGTGCGCCCCCTCGAGCGCGACGAAGTGACGCACGCCCGGGAGCTTGCCGCGGACCTTTGCCACCGCCTCCAGGTAGTCGGAGTGGACGCAGACCACCGAGGCGCCCGAGTGATTGATGATGTAATCGAAGTCGTCGGGCGTCAGCCGGTAGTTGATCGGCACCAAGACCGCGCCCAGCTGGGGCACGGCATAGAACGACTCCAGCTGGGCGTGGGTATTGGGCGCGATATACGCGACCCGGTCGCCGGGCCCCACCCCGAGCGCCTGCAGCGCCGCCGACCAGCGGTCGCACCGGTCGAAGAGCTGCTCGTAGGTGTAGCGGAGATCTCCATCGACCAACGCCTCGCGGGCCCCGTGCAGGCGGCGGGTGCGGCGGGCGAACTCGAGAACCGAGAGCGGCGTTTCCATGGCCCCTCCTGCGCAGTGGGTCGACTCCTACCACGCCGGCGGCGGCCAGCGGTCTCCGCGCCTAAAGCGGTGCGTCAACCTTTCCCCGCCTCCGAGGGGGACGGGGCCGGCGCGCTCTCCATCGCCTTCCGCACCGCCCGCGCGAGGTCGTCCAAGGTGAACGGCTTCTGCAAGAAGTGCACGCCCTCCCCCACCACGCCGCCCTCGCCCAGCGCGCTCGCCGCATGGCCCGACATGAACAGCGTGCGCAGCCCAGGGCGCCGCTCCGCGAGCATCGCCGCCAGCGCTGGGCCCTTGATGCCGGGCATCACCACGTCGGTCGCCAGCAGATCGAGCGGCCCCTCGGCGTCGGCGAGGGCGAGGGCCTCGGTCCCGCTGCCGGCGGCGCGCACCGTGTAGCCGAGCGACTGCAGCATCCGTTCGCTGGTCCGCCGGACGGCCTCCTCGTCCTCGACCAGCAGGATGGCGCCGCGGCCGCGGGAGGGGGCCAGCGCGACGGAGCTCTGCGTCTCCACGGGGGGCCGCTCGCAGCGCGGGAGGTAGAGCGTGAAGGTGGTCCCCTTCCCCGGCGCGCTCGCCACCGCGACGCCGCCGCCGTTCTGGCGCGCGATGCCATAGATGGTAGCGAGGCCGAGGCCCGTCCCCTTGCCCTCCTCCTTGGTGGTGAAGAACGGCTCGAAGGCGTGGGCCAGGGTCTCGGGCGACATCCCGACCCCCTCGTCCTGCACCGAGAGCGCGACGTAGTCTCCCGCGGGCAGTCCGCACCGGGCGGGCCCGGCGCTGGCGTCCGCGGGCACGTTCGCGGTGCGCAGCGACAGCGCGCCCCCTTCGGGCATCGCGTCGCGCGCGTTGACGACCAGGTTCATCAGCACCTGGTCGAGCTGGCTCGGGTCGAGCCGCACGGGCCAGAGCGCCGGAGCGGGCTCGAACGACAGGTCCACGTCGGCGCCGATCAACCGCGACAGCGGCTGGCGCGTCGCCGCCACCAGCGCGTTGAGGTCGACCACCCGCGGTGAGATCACCTGCTTGCGCGAGAACGCCAGCAGCTGCCGCGTCAGCTCGCGCGACCGCTGCGCCGCCTGGAGGATCGCCTCCACGCTCTGCCGCTCCGGGTGGTCGGGCGGGAGCGCGCCCTCCAGCACCGCGGCCTCGCCGAGGATCACCAGCAGCATGTTGTTGAAGTCGTGCGCCACGCCGCCCGCGAGGCGGCCCACGCTCTCCAGCCGCTGCGCCTGCTGCAGCTGCGCCTCCAACTGCCGCTGCTGCGTGAGGTCGCGGGTGATGGTGAGCAGGAAGCGCGCGCCGTCGATGGTCACCACGCGGCCGGACATCTGCCCGTTGAAGGTCGTGCCGTCGGGCCGCCGGAAGAGCGCCTCGTAGTGGTCGATGGTGCCCCGCTCCTCGAGGGTCCGCACCACCGCCTTGCGGTCCGCGGGGTCCACCCAGACGCCGAGCTCGATCGAGCTCTTGCCGATCACCTGCGCCGCGGACCAGCCGGCCACCTTGGTGAAGCCCTGGTTGATGAGGAGGTACCGGCCCTGGTCGAGCGCGGTGATGGCGACCGCGTCGGGGAAGGCGTCGAAGGCGGCCGCCAGCCGGCCCTCGCTCTCGCGCAGCGAGGTGAGCGCCTGCTCGCGCGCGGCGGCGTCCTCTCCGGCCCGGCGCAACGAGCGCAGGCCGGACCAGACCGCCAGCGCCGTCACCATCGCGAAGAAGGCCTGCATCGCCGCCGCCTGCGCCACCTCGCGCCGGAAGCCCGCCAGCACGTCCTCCGCGGCGAAGCCGACGATCACGTAGAGCGGCCGGTCCCCCACCTTGCGGAAGGAGTAGATCCGGCGGATGCCGTCGACGACGGGGGTGGCGGTGTAGACCCCGTCGGTGCGGCCCTCCCCGACCATCTGCCGCAGCTCCGGGCTGCTCTGCTTCTCCGTCAGCGAGAGATCGACCCCGCCCTGCGCGCGCCTGACCAACGCGGCGAGGTCGCGATCACGCACCACCAGCACGCCCCGCGGGCCCACGTCCACCTCGGAGAGGTTTCGCGACATCTGCTCGACGGTGAGCGCGCCGAAGGCGATGCCGGCGAACGAGCCGTCGGGGTTGGAGAGCCGGCGCGAGCAGATGACCAGCGGCACCTTGAGCACGCGACCGACGACGGGCTTGGAGATGTAGAGCCCGCGGTGCCCCTGCTGCGCGGCGAGGAAGTAGTCGCGGTCCGCCACCTGGGTGGGCCCTGGGAGCTGCGGCAGCCCGCGGTCGATGTAGCCCGCGGCGTCAGCGGTGCGCAGCGTGGTGAGGTCCGGGGTGAGCGCCAGCTGTCGCTTGAAGAGGTCCTCCAGGCGCTGCGGGTCTGGCGCGCCCGCCGCTTGCCGCGCGTGCTCCTCCTCGACGGCGAGCAGCGCCAGGTCGACCCGGTCGAAGACGGCATCGAGGCTCTGCTCGAGCAGCCGCGAGAGCGTCTGTACGGTGGCCCGGGCCTGCTCCTCGCTGCGCCCCCGGCTGCCCTCCAGGTTGACCACCAGGAAGGCGGCCACCAGCAGGTTGACCAGGACCGCGGCGCCAACGAGCCGCCTGGCGAGCTGGCCCGCGGTCTTGGGGAGCGGCGTGCGCATCCGGACAGCATTGTCCAGCGAACGGACCCCTGTCGAGTCTCACGAGACCTTTGCTACAACGACGGCATGGCCAACCCGCTGCTCTCCGACCGCGACGTCGAGTTCCTGCTCTACGAGGTGCTGCACGCCGAGCGGCTCTGCGCCCTGCCCTGGTTCGCCGAGCACTCGCGCGAGACCTTCGACCTCTTCCTCACCTCCTGCCGCAAGCTCGGCCGCGAGCAGCTCTTCCCGGCGTACAAGCCGATGGACGAGTTCGGCTCCCGCCTCGAGAACGGCCGCGTGCTGGTGCACCCGGCGATGCGCGAGCTCTGGGGGCGGATGACCGAGCTCGGGCTCGTCCACGCCACCCGCCCCGCCGAGGTGGGCGGCCAGCAGCTTCCTTCTACCGTCGCCGGGCTCGGCGTCGGCTACCTGATGGCGGCGAACCTCGCGGCCTACGCGTACTGCGCCCTCACCTCGGGCGCGGGCCACCTGCTCGAGGCGTTCGGCGACGAGCGGCTCAAGCGGCTCTACATGGACAAGATGTACGCGGGCGAGTGGTCCGGCACGATGGCGCTCACCGAGCCACACGCGGGCTCGAGCCTCTCCGACGTCAAGACGCGCGCCCGTCCCACCTCTGCTTCCGACGGCCACTACCTGGTCGACGGCAACAAGGTCTTCATCTCCGGCGGCGACCAGGACGTCACGGGCAACATCGTCCATCTCGCGCTCGCCCGCATCGAAGGGGCGCCCGCGGGGATCCGCGGCGTCTCGCTGTTCTGCATCCCGCGCCTGCGGCCGGACGCTGCCGGCGCGCTGGTCGACAACGACTGCGCCTCGGCGGGCACCTTCCACAAGCTGGGCTGGCGCGGGCTGCCGTCGATCGCGCTCAACTTCGGCGAGCGGGGCGACTGCCACGGCTGGCTGGTGGGCGAGCCCAACAAGGGCATCTCCTACATGTTCCAGATGATGAACGAGGCCCGCCTGATGGTGGGGATGAACGCCGCGGCGACCGCCTCGGCGGCGTTCCATGAAGCGCTCGAGTACGCGAAGGTGCGGCCGCAGGGGCGCCCGCTCTCGTCGCGCGACCCCTCCTCGCCGCAGATCCCGATCATCCAGCACGCCGACGTGCGGCGGATGCTGCTGCGGCAGAAGGCGATCGTCGAGGGTTCGCTCGCGCTGGTGACCGAGGCCGCGCTGCAGGCCGACCTCGCGCACCACGCCGAGGACGCGGAGGCCCGGCACCGCGCGGCGCTGCTGCAGGATCTCCTGACGCCGCTCGCCAAGACCTTCCCGTCCGAGAAGGGGTTCGAGTCGTGCGCCCTCTCGATCCAGGTGCACGGCGGATATGGGTATACCTCCGAGTATCTGCCCGAGGCCTGGCTGCGCGACCAGAAGCTCAACACGCTGCACGAGGGCACCACCGGCATCCAGGCGATGGACCTGCTCGGCCGCAAGGTGGTGGCCGAGGGCGGCGCCGCGCTGCAGGCGCTGCTCTCGGACTTCTCCGCGGCGACCGCGGCCGCGCGGGAGGCGGGCGATCGCTTCGCGCCGCTCTCTGCGCACTGCGAGCGGCTCGAGGAGGCCGGCCAGACCCTGGCGGGCCTCACCCTGACCCTGGGCGCGCTCGGGCTCTCGGGCGACCGCGACGGGATGCTCCGTCACTCGGTCGACTACCTGGAGCTGACCGCCATCACGGTGGTCGCCTGGCTCTGGCTGCGGATGGCGACGGCGGCGAGCGCGGGCCTGACGAGCGGCGGCGCGAACGGGCCGCACGCCGACTTCTACAGCGGCAAGCTGCGCGCGGCCGCCTACTGGTTCGCCACCGAGGTGCCGCGCGTGGTGCAGCTGGCGGCGCTCTGCGCGTCCAACGAGGAGTCCTACGAGACGCTGCGCCCGGAGTGGCTGTGACGGACTCACAGCGAAGCAGCCAGCGAATCAAGCAGCTGGCAGCCCACCGGGCCGCGCTGGTGAAGCTCCGCGACGAGCAGATCGCCGCGGGCCCCGCGAAGATCCAGCCGAACCGCACCGACGAGACCTCCAGCGGCGTGGCCGACGAGGACGCGCAGGCGCTCTCGGAGATGCTGCAGGCGATCAACTCGCGCCGCAACGCCGAGCGGGCCGCGCTGCTGCACCGGCTCGACAAGGCCATCCGCAAGATCGACCGCGAGCCCGCGCTGTTCGGGCTCTGCGAGGAGTGCGAGGAGCCGATCCCGGCGGCGCGGCTCAAGGCGATGCCCCACGCGCTGCTCTGCCTCGCCTGCCAGGCCAGGCGAGACCCCGAGCGCGGGCTGGCGCGGAAGAAGACGACCGAGTTCCAGTAGCGCCCCTTCGCACCTGGCCCGCCTGCGCAGTAAGGTCCTCCCTCGATGGTCGCCCCGCTCCAGACCGCCAGCCTCCCGTGGGACGCGCCCGACCTCCTCTCGGGGCAGCGCAGCCAGTTGGTGGTGCTCGGGGAGGCCGGGGCCACGGGCGGGCGCGACCAGCCGCGCACCTTCGAGCTGGAGCAGCCCGCGGTGTTCGTCGGCCGCGACCCGCAGAGCTCGCTGGTGCTCGACGACCCGAGCGTGGCGAGCGAGCACTTCCGCGTCCAGCGCGAGGAGGACGGCTGGCTGCTGCTCGACCTCGGCAGCCCCCGCGGCACGCTGGTGGACGGCCAGCGGGTGCAGCGCGCGTGGCTCAAGCCCGGCATGCAGATCCGCGCGGGCGACGTCACGCTGAAGTTCTCCTCGCAGAAGACGGCGCTGCGCGTCTCGCCGAGCCCGGCGCGGCGGTTCGGCCAGCTGGTCGGCGACTCGGTGGTGATGCGCGAGGTCTTCACGCTGCTCGGCAGCATCTCGCCCACCGAGGCCACGCTCCTGGTGGTCGGCGAGACGGGCTCGGGCAAGGGCGCGCTCGCCCGCTCGGTGCACCAGATGTCGCGGCGCACCCGCGGCCCGTTCCTCTTGGTGGACTGCGGCGCCATCTCCGAGACGCTGATCGAGAGCGAGCTGTTCGGCCACGAGCGCGGCGCCTTCACGGGCGCGGAGAAGCAGCGGATCGGCCTGCTCGAGGCGGCGAGCGGCGGGACGCTCTTCCTCGACGAGATCGACGACCTGCCGCTGGAGCTGCAGCCCAAGCTCCTGCGCGCGCTCGAGGACCGCGTCTTCCAGCGGGTGGGCGCCTCCTCGCCGATCAAGTTCGACGCGCGGATCATCGCCAGCAGCAAGAAGGACCTCTGGACCCAGGTGCAGCAGGGCCGATTTCGCGAGGACCTCTTCTTCCGGCTGAGCGTCTTCACCGTGCACCTGCCTCCCTTGCGCGAGCGCCGCGAAGACCTGCCGCTCTTGGCCGACGCGCTGGTGAGCGAGGGCTTCTGGCAGAAGCTCCCCCTCGAGCTGCGCGAGCAGTTCGCGGCCCACTCCTGGCCCGGCAACGTCCGCGAGCTCCGCAACGCGCTCGAGCGGGCGCAGCACCTCGCCACGCTGCCCGGCGGGCCGACGCCGGAGCGAGTGCTGCCGCAGCGGCTGCCCGGGCCGCCGCCGCAGCTACAGCCGTCGCAGCCCGGGCTGCCGGCCTTCGCGCCCGCGCAGGCCGGTGCGTACTCGCCGTTCAAGCCGCCCGCGCAGCCGGCGCTGCAGGCGCTGCCGCACTCCGGGAGCCCGGGCCGGGCGCCGCTCGCGTCCTCGCAGCCCGCCGCGCCGCTGGCGCCCGCCCGCCTGCCGGGCGATCCGGCGGTGTCCGCGCTCGGCGCCGAGCTGCTGCCCGTGGACTACGGCGCCGACTTCAAGACGGCGAAGGAGGCGCTGCTCGCCTCGTTCGAGCGCGAGTACCTGAGCCGTCTCCTGCGGCAGACGGGCGGCAACGTGGCGGCGGCGGCGCGGGCGGCGAACCTCGACCGCAAGCACTTCGCGGCGCTGCTGCGGAAGCACTCGCTGATCGGTCGGCGGTAGGGCGCGGTTGGCGTTGCGGTCACCGGGCGCATCCTCCCCCAAATCGACAGAGGCGAGGCAGGCGACGCCGGCGGTCGATGGTAGCCGTCTTGAACGGGGAGTCGCCAGGGGGAGCGCCGAGGGTCCCTCCGCGCCGGTCGGGCGCGTTCTTCCCTGCCGAATCCCCGCGCGCCCAGCGGCGTCAAAGTGCGACAGCAGCACACCGCTGCCCACATCGAGGGGAACGCCATGATCCTGGTCACTGGAGCCACTGGAACCACCGGCGGGGCCGTCGCCCGCCAGCTGATCGCCGCGGGGATCAAGCCGCGCCTGCTCGTCCGCTCGCCCGAGAAGGCGAAGTCGTTCGAGGGCAAGGCCGAGCTCTTCAAGGGCGACCTCGCCGACAAGGCTTCGGTCGAGAAGGCGCTGGTGGGCATCGAGAAGCTCTACCTCGTCACCGCCGGCGCCGAGGGCCCCGCCCAGGAGGCCCAGGCGATCGCAGCCGCCAAGGCCGCGGGCGTGAAGCAGGTGGTGCTGCTCTCGGTGATCGGTGCCGAGTACGAGGCGATCACCTTCGGCAAGTGGCACCGCCAAAGCGAGCGGCTGCTCGAGTCCTCGGGGATGGCGTGGACCTTCCTGCGCCCCGGCAACTTCAACACCAACACCTACTGGTGGATCGAGACCGTCAAGTCGCAGGGCGCGGTCTACGCGCCGCTCGGCGGCGGCAAGTACGCGCCGATCGACCCCGAGGACATCGGCGCGGTGGCGGTGGCCGCGCTCACCAAGCCGGGCCACGAGGGCAAGGCGTACACGCTGACGGGCCCCAAGGCGCTCTCTACCGCCGAGATGGTGGCGATCATCGCCAAGGAGTCGGGCCGCTCGATCAAGTACGTGGACGTGCCGCCCGCCGCCGCGCAGGACGGGATGCTGAAGGCGGGCATGCCGGCCGTCTACGTCGACGCGCTGCTCGACCTCTACGCGTTCATGAAGTCGGGCGGCGCGGCGATGACCACCACCACCGTACAGGACCTGCTCGGCCGGCCTGCCGTCACCTTCGAGCAGTGGGCGGCGAAGCACGCGGGCGCCTTCAAGTAATGTAACACCCGGAGCGCAGTAAGTGTCTTACAGCGCGCCGTGCGTGAGCGGGCCATCCACGCTCTCGCCGGCGCGCTCGACGTAGAAGTGGTCTCCGACGATGGTCACCGAAGCCTTGCAGCGCCGGTCCTCCTTGGCCGCCAGCGCAGAGAGCAGCTCCGGGTCCACCGCGCGCAGCTCCGCGCGGGCGAGGCGGCTGAGCTTCTGATCGCGCGCCTCCTCGAGGAACGCCTCCATCCGCTGCGGCGACTCGAAGAGCACCGCCACCCGCGCGCGGCCGTTCTGGTCGACGACTTTTTGCAGCGTGCGCGGCTCGGCCTTGCCGACGCGGATCCAGAGGGTGAGGTCGCCGGTGAGGTCGCGCACCTCGAGGTCGGGCTGGTCGGGGTCGGAGAGGCCTTTGCCGGAGACGAGCCGCTCCTCGTGGAACAGGCAGGCCGCCAGCACCCGCAGCCAGACGCGCGCGAAGGTCTCCGAGGGGTGGCGCGCGACGCGCAGGTTGAGCTTCGCGTCGAGCGAGCGGTCGACGTGGGAGAGCGCGATCTCGAAGTCGTAGAGCGTCGGGGCTTGGGCCATGGAGGCGGCACCCTACCCCGGCTGGTCTACTTCGCGTGGACGCAGTGCCGGCCCGCGTTCGACCAGCGGTCCTGCACCGCGAACGCCTGCCCGACGGTGCTCTAGAGCGCCGATCGGTTTGACGGACCGAGCCAGACGGACGAGGCCCGAGCAGCGCAAGGAGCGACGACGAAGAAGACCGGGCGTCTCTGAGGAGGAGCCGACGCTGCGACAGGCATCGTTCGAGGCGGGTCGAGACAGGGCCTCGAGCCGCCGGTCTGGCGACGGGAGTCAAACCGTTCGGCGCTCTAGCACTCGACGATGTTCACCGCGAGCCCGCCCCGGGCGGTCTCCTTGTACTTAGTGTGCATGTCGGCGCCCGTCTGCCGCATGGTGGCGATCACCTTGTCGAGCGAGACCTTGTGCTTGCCATCGCCCGACATCGAGAGGCGCGCGGCGTTGATCGCCTTCACCGCGCCCATCGCGTTGCGCTCGATGCAGGGCACCTGGACGAGGCCGCCGATCGGGTCGCAAGTGAGGCCGAGGTTGTGCTCCATGCCGATCTCGGCGGCGTTCTCCACCTGCTCGGGGGTGCCGCCGAGCACCTCGACGAGCGCGCCCGCGGCCATCGAGCAGGCGACGCCCACCTCGCCCTGGCAGCCCACCTCGGCCCCGGAGATCGACGCGTTCTTCTTGTAGAGGATGCCGATCGCCGCGGCGGTGAGGAGGAAGCGCAGCGAGCCGTCGTCGTCGGCGTTGGGGGTATAGCGGCGATAGTACGCCAACACCGCTGGAATGATCCCCGCGGCCCCGTTGGTGGGGGCGGTGACGACGCGGCCCTGCGCGGCGTTCTCTTCATTCACCGCCAGCGCCCAGAGGTTGACCCAGTCCATCGCGATCAGCGGATCACCCGTGCCGCGCGGATCGGCGCGCAGCCTTCGGTGCAGGGCGGCCGCGCGGCGCCGCACTTGCAGCCCGCCCGGGAGGATGCCCTCGCGCTCGCAGCCGCGCTTGATGCAGGCGTCCATCGCGCGGGCGAGCTTGAGCACGCCCTCGCGCACCTCGGCCGCCGGCCGCAGCGTGCACTCGTTCTCCAGCATCAGCGTGGAGATGGCGAGGCCTGTGTCCTGCGTGAGCGCCAGCAGCTGCGCGCCGGTGTCGAACGGGTGCGGGAACGGCTTTGCGGCGGCGCCGCCCACGCCGTCGGGAGCGCCGTCGGGGCCCACCACGAAGCCGCCGCCCACCGAGTAATACACTTTCTGGACGAGCTGCGCGCCGGCGGCGTCGAAGGCGGTGTAGCGCATGCCGTTGGAGTGCAGCGGCAGGCGCTCCCGCCGGTGGAAGACGATGTCGGTGGCGTCGTTGAACGGCACCGGCTGCAGCCCGAGGATCACCAGCGCGTGGGTCTCGCGCACGCGCGCGAGCCGCTCGGGGATGACGTCGGGGTCGACCTGGTCGGGGGCCTCGCCCTCGAGCCCGAGGATCACCGCGGCGTCGGAGCCGTGGCCCTTGCCGGTGAAGCCGAGCGAGCCGAACAGCTCGACCTGCACGCGGGCGGTCTTGTCGAGCAGGTCCGTGTCGCGCAGGTGAGCGGCGAAGCGGCCGGCGGCGCGCATCGGGCCCACGGTGTGCGAGGACGAGGGGCCGATGCCGATCTTGAACATGTCGAAGACGGAGAGCTGCATGGGGAGGTTGTAGCAGAGGGGAGGGGCACGCGCGCACTGGCACCTCGGGCTAGAGCACCGGTCAGCTTACCGGACAAAAGCCCGGGTGGTGAGGGGCAAGCAGATCTAGGAGCGACGACGAGTCAACCCGCTGCGGTTTCCGAGGAGGAGCAACGAGGAGATGCGCTGCCCATCGCCGCCCTGGCGACGGGAGGTAAGCTGTTCGGTGCTCTAGGAGCGCCCCTGCCCTCGGATGTTGTCGGACCCCTATGCTAGCGTTCAGGACATGGCGGACATGATGATCAAGATTCTCGAGCAGATCCGGGACGAACTCCGGGAGACGAGACATGACCTCTCCCACAGGATCGACGAGACCAACTCGCGGCTCGAAGAGACGAACTCCCGGCTGGAGCGCGTCGAACGCCGGCAGACCGAGTCCGAGGTGCGCCTCGCCACCGAGTTGACCGCCGTCGTCGGAGCGATCGCCGACCTCAAGTCCGTCATGGTGGAGGACCGCAAGCTGCGCTCGACCGTGGCCAACCACGAGGCCCGGCTCAAGGCCCTCGAGAAGCGCAAGGCGAGCTAGCGCCCCAGTCGAAGAACGGCGCATACACGCGCTCTGCCCAGAGCGGCTTCAGATCACGGCCGCTCGCCGCCTCTAGCGCCGCGCGGAGGTCGTCGCTGCGCACGCAGCACGACGCTCTGGTTGACGAGCGCGATCGCAGGCTCGCCGACACCCGCGCAGAGGTCGATCGCGGCGCGGTCTGCTGCGGGCGCTACGCCAGGGGACCGGACAGCCGTGGCCGACGCACACCCTGCAAGAGAAAGGGCAGCGCAGACGAGCAGCGCGCAGGCCCAAGAACGATGACTCTGAGGAAACCCGGAGGGAGGCCGCACTCCGTCCACCACTACGTCCCCGCCAGATACCCGTGCGCCTTCAGCGCCGCCTCGATCCGCCTCTTGGTATCCCCCGCCACCAGCCTGGGCGCCTCCCCGGTGAGCTGCTCCACCAGCGCGCAGTACCGCCCCGCCAACTGCACGCGGATCTCCCCCGGGATCTCCGGCAGCGGCCCCTCCCCCTGCCACTTCCGCTCCGCGATCAGCCACTGCCGGATGAACTCCTTGTCGAGCATCCGCTGCTCTTCCCCGCGCGCCAGCCGCTCGGCGTGGCCCTCGAGCAGCCAATACCGCGAGCTATCCGGCGTATGGATCTCATCGATCAGCCAGAGCCCGCCATCGTCATCGATTCCAAACTCATACTTGGTATCGACGAGGATCAGCCCCCGCGACCGTGCCCACTCCTGGCCGCGGGCGAAGAGCGCCAGCGCCTTCTCCGAGAGCTCGTCCCACTGCTTCTGCGTCACCGAGCCCTTCGCCACCAGCTCCGCCGGCGAGATCGGCAGGTCGTGCGACCCCACCGCCTCCTTGGTGCTCGGCGTCAGGATGGGGGTCTCGAACGCCTGGTCCTTCTTCATCGCCGGGTCGAGCGTGATCCCGTAGGCCTTGGCGCCCTTCCCGGCCACCACGTCGCGCCAGAGCGAGCCGGTGAGGTGCCCGCGCACCACGCACTCCACGGGCAGCGGCCGGAGCTTCTTCACCACCAGCACGCTCGGGTCGGGCACGTCGAGCAGGTGGCTGCGGGCGACGTCGCGCGTCTTCTCGAACCAGAAGACGGTGAGGCGGTTGAGCAGCTCGCCCTTGAACGGCACGGTGGTGAGGACCTTGTCGAACGCCGAGAGGCGGTCGCTCGTCACCATGACGATGTGGTCGCCGCGGGTGAAGTTGTCGCGCACCTTGCCGCGGTAGAGCGAGCCCAGCCCGGGGAAGTCGGCGTCGCGCAGCGTGTGCGGGAGCTGCGCGGTGAGGATGCGCTCGCGTTCGGACAGGGCGGTCGGGTCGGCCATGGCGGCGGAGCAAACCGCGCAGCGCCTGCGGACGCAAGGGGGAACGGGCGGGGCTGCGGTGGCGCGACGCAGACCCGTCGGTGCGGCAGGAGGACCTCCAGCGCAGACCAGCGCGGCGCCGTGCGTGCGCGGCGCCGCTGCGGGAGAGAGTGATAGAACCCCGCGGTGCGCGCAGTCACCTGGAACGTCAACCACGCTGGCCCTCGCGGGCTCGGCGCCATCGAGGAGGTGCTGCGCGCGCAGGACGCCGACCTGATCGCCCTGCAAGAGGTCGACATGGGCTGCGCCCGCAGCGGCGGCGTCTTCCAGGCGCGCGCGCTCGGCGAGGCGCTGGGCATGTCGTGGGGCTTCTGCCGCGCCATCCCCTTCGACGGCGGCGACTACGGCGTGGCCTTGCTGGTCAAGCCGCACCTGGTGGGCGGCCGGCCCTTGCGCGTGACCACCTTCCGGCTCCCCGGCGGGCGGCTCCCCGGCGAGGAGCCAAGAGTATTACTCGGGGCGCGCGCGGGCGGGCTGCGGGTGTTCGTCACCCACCTCGACCTCTTTGGCGAGCTGCGCGTGCGCCAGGCCGAGGCGGTCTGCGCGGCCATCTCCAGCACCTCGCGCGCGGTGCTGCTCGGCGACTTCAACGAGGGCCCGCACGGCCCCGCGCTGCGCCGGGTCCTCGACTTCGGCCTGCGCGACGCCTGGAGCGAGGCCCACTCGGCAGAGCGCACCACCGCCCCGCCCGACCGGCCGCAGGAGCGGATCGACCTCGTGCTGCTCGGCGCCGGCGCGGGGCCAGCGTTCGGCGCGCGCGCGGTCGAGAGCGACGCGAGCGACCACCCGCTAGTGGTCTGCGACTTCTCTGCCTTCCCCGCCGTCGAGCCAGCACCTGAAAGAGGAGACCGCCGTTGATCCGCTTCGTCCTGCACCGCCCCCGCTCGTCGCAGAACATCGGCTCTGCCGCGCGCGCGCTCGCCAACACGGGCGCGGGCCCGCTCTGGGTCGTCGAGCCCGAGGGGTTCGACCGCGCGCAGGCAGCGAAGCTCGCGGCGGGGGCCGATCCGGTGCTCGACCAGATGCGCATCGTCCAGACGCTGGAAGAGGCGCTCGCCGACTGCGTCTTCGTGGTGATGACCTCGGGCCGCGCGGTGGAGGGCCTGCCGCTGCTCGACCCGAAGGAGGCCGCGGCGCGCCTGCTGGCGGCGCCCGGCGAGGCGGCGCTGGTCTTCGGCGACGAGGTGCGCGGCCTCGGCAACAAGGAGCTTCGCCGGGCCGGCGCGGTGGCCACCATCCCCACCGTCGAGAAGGCCTCGCTCAACCTCGCGCAGGCGGTCCTGGTGTTCGGCTATGAAGTGATGAACGCGCGGGGCAACGGCCGCGCCGGACAGGGTGTCCCCGCGCCCGGGCCGCACCCGCCGGCCGCCCCGAAGGCGCCGCCAGAGGGCGAGCAGCCCGCCGACGAGCGGTTGTTATCGATCCTGCGCGAGCGCTCGCAGGCGCTCTTGCTCTCCGCGGGCTTCCTCAACCCGCAGCAGCCCGACGTGATCCTCGACGAGCTGCTGCGCCTGCTGCGGCGCGCCTCGCCCACGCGCCGCGAGGTGCAGCTGCTCTTGGCCGGCTGCGACCGGCTCTCGCACCGCGCGGGGAAGCTGCCGTAGAGCGCCGAATGGTTTGATCCAAGCGCCGGGCAGCGAGGAGACGTTGGCCCGCCCTGTTGGCCGCACTCCGGGAGCCCCGGCAGATGCGGCTCTTCGCGAACTTCCGTGCAAGGCCCCCAGGGCCAATCACGAGCCCCGGCAAATGCCGGGGCTAGAAGGACGGCCGCCCTCCGGGCTGTGACCAATCAAGAGACCTTGGGCAGGTCCCTGGCTGTCGGAGCGCTCTAGCGGCCCGGCGCTACTCCTCGCCCTGCCACTCCTCCTCTGCGGCCTCGAGAGGAGCGGCCGCGAGGTAGAACGCGCCCTCCCTCAGCGAGACCGCGAAGGCCAGCCTCGGCGGCAGGCCGCACGCCTTGGCGCCGTCTTCGAACGCGAGGACGAGGCGCCAGCGCGGGGCGCCTGCGAGGGCCCGCTTGCGCTCGACGAACGACCCGAGGCAGTCGCTGCCCCTGAGCGCCCGCGCGAGCTGCCCGTGCACCTCCGCGAGGCCCGGCGCCGACCAGCGCGACGCCTCCGCCCAAGGGAGCGTCTGCCACTCGGCGAGGAAGCCCGCCGCCGAGTCCGAGAGCGGCGCGAGCCTGCGCAGGCTGCCGCCCCGGGCCGAGTAGCGCAGGAGCCGCAGGCGGCTGTGCAGGTCGAGGTCGAGCTGCTGCGAGGTGAACGACTCGAGCTGCACCCAGCCCGGGCCCGCGCTCAGCTTGAAGGCCTCGTCGCTCATCCAGACCGAGGCCCGCCCGCGCAGGAGCGGCGTGGCCTCGCCCCGCGCCGGCAATCGGTAGACTTGGTAACGGGCGGTGCTCCACCAAGAGGTGCACCAGGGCGTGTAGTCGGCGGTGAGCGCGAGCGACTCTCCCTTCGCGCCGGGCGGCGAGAGCACCAGCGAGAGGCCGGCGAGCCCGTCGCTGATCTTCCCCAGCCTGCCCGAGCGCTCCTCGAGGACGGGGCGCCACGCGCCACGCCCGACGCGCAGCAGCGTGAGCAGCGCGTCCTCGCCGCACAGGGGAACAGCCCAGCGCAGGGTGACCGCGAGGAGCTCAGGGTGGCCCTCGGGGGACGACACCCGCACCGCGGAGAGCGCGCCGGCGGCGTCTCCCCCGGCCGGGGCCAGCCCCTGGGCAGCGAGCGCGGAGAGCAGGCGTTTCTCCAGCGCGGGGGCGTCGGAGTCGCTGGGCGCCGCTGCCGCCACCTCGCGCACCAGCGCGGACAGCTGCGCTCGGTAGGCGGCGAGCGGCCGCTTCCAGCCTGCTGGAATGTCGCCCGCCCCGAACTCGATCGGCGTGAGCGCCCGCAGCCGGGCGGCGGTATGCGAGAGGGGCGAGGGAGCGGCAGCGCCCAGCGAGAGCAGCAGGGCGGCGGAGAGGAGCGCGTGCATGGGGGCCGATCGAGCCGGGACAGGGCGCGGCTGTCCCCGGAAGACCGCCGCCGCGCAAGGGCGGCCACCCGCTCACACCAGGAGCTGCAGGACGCCCACCGCCACGCCCCCGGTGACCAGCACCCAGCCGAGCCGGCGCAGCTCGCGCGGGTGGGGCCTCGCGAGCTGCACCCCCCAGGCGCACGCCACCAGCACGCCGCCGCAGAGCAGCCGCGGGCCGAGCGGCTTGGGGAGCAGGCTGCAGAGGCAGAAGAGCACCGTGACCGCGGCCAGCGCGGTCTGCGTCGCCTCCACGTGGCCCTTCTGCCGCGCGATCACGCCGCGCACCGCCACCGTGCTGGCGGCGAAGCCGAAGACCCACGCGCCCCAGGTCCCGAGCGCCGCGGGCAGCGGGACGCCGTCGGCCAGGGCCACGGGCAGCGCAGCCGCCGAGAGCGCGCAGGCCGCCAAGAGCTCGCCCGCGAGCGACTTCTCCTGCTTGCGCGCGAGCAGCGGCCAGAGGAGCGCGGCCAGGACGAGCGGGGCCGCCAGCGCGGCCCGCGCGAGCGTCGGGGCGAGGACGAGCCCCGAAAGCCCGGCGAGCGCCGCGGCCGCGCCCAGCAGCAGGAGCCGTGTGCGCGCGCGCGCCCCGTCCTCCTCGAGCGCGCGCGGGCCGCGGTGCCCGAGCAGCACCAGCACCGGCTCGTGGGCGGTGAAGGCGAGCGCGGCGGAGAGCGTGAGCAGCAGGCCCGCCGCCGTGGGCCAGGCCTGGGCGAGCGCGGTCGCCAGCGGCAGCGCGAGCTGGCCGTAGGCGCCGTGTTCCTTGGGAGCGAGAGAGCGCATGCGGCGAGTATCGCCTGCCTTCGCGGCGGGCGCGCTGGCGGGCGGAGTCGCCGCGTGAGACAAGGCGCGCGGTGACGACCGCCGCGCCGTTGGCAGAGCCCCTGGCCGCAGACGCGCGCTCCTGGCAGCGGGTGGCGGCGGTGCTCTTCGCCATCGGCTGGGGCGCCAACCACTTCGCGCCGCTGCTCCCGGTCTACCGGCGCACGCTCGACCTCGACGCCGCCGCCCCCGCGCTGCTCTTCGGCGTCTACGCGCTGGGGCTCCTGCCGGGCCTCTTGATCGCCGGCCCGCTCTCCGACCGGCTCGGCCGCCGCGCGCTGGTGCGGCCCGCGGCCTTCGCCGCGCTGGTGGCGAGCGCGCTGCTCGGGGCGCTGGGCGGCAGCTTCTTCGCGCTGCTCGGGGGCCGCTTCGCCTACGGGCTCGCGGCGGGCGCGGCGATGAGCCCCGGCGCGGTCTGGATCGGCGAGCTGTCCCAGGACGCAGGCCCCGGCGTGGGCGCGCGGCGGGCCACCATCGCGCTCTCGGCCGGCTTCGGCCTGGGCCCGCTCTTCACGGGCCTCCTCGCGCAGTGGGCGCCGTGGCCCACGGTGACGCCCTACGTGGCGCACACCGTCGCCCTCTCGCTGGCCATCCTCGCCGGCATGGGCGCGCCCGAGACCCGCTCGCCGCGCTCGCTCCCGGGCCCGCTCTTGCGCTTGCACTTCACGCCCACGGGAGGGCGCCGCTTCCTGCGCGAGGTGCTGCCGATGGCGCCCTTCGTCTTCGGGTTCCCCACCATCGCCTTCGCCGGGCTCCCCGCGCTGCTGCTCTTCTCCAAGGGGAGAGCGGAGCTCCCGGCGCCGCTCGCGCTCACGGGCCTCCTCTCTGGTGTCACGCTCCTGACCGGCGTGCTCGCGCAGCCCTTCACGCGGCGCTACGCCCCCGAGGTGACGTCGCGCCTCGGCCTGCTCTTCGGCGCCGCCGGGCTGGGGGTGGGCGCGCTCGCCGCCGCGGCCGACGCGCCGCTCCTGCTGGTGCTCGCCGCGCCGCTGCTGGGCGCGGGATATGGCGTCTGCATGACCTCGGGCCTGCGCCTGCTCGAGGCGGTGGCGCCGCCCGAGACGCGCGGCGGGCTGACGGGGCTGTACTACGTGCTCACCTATCTGGGCTTCGCCGCGCCGTGGCTGCTCGCGCTCGCGGTGCGGGTGGTGCCGGCAGCGTGGGTGCTGGGCGCAGCGGCCCTGCACGCGGCGCTGACGGCGGGGTGGTTCTACTGGCTGCAGCGAGGGACGGGGGCGCGGGCTGCCACCACATCTTGACTCTAGAAGCACTCGACGTGGAGCCCGCGGAGCTCCGGGTCCCCGGGCTGCTCGCGCGGCTCCTGGGGCCGTGAGGCGAGCCTGAGCAGGAGCCCACCGCGCCGCCGCTCAAGCGGCCAGGAGCGGGCAGGCCTTGCTGCCGAGGATCTTCTTGTCCGCCGTGACCAGCCGCAGCCCCAGCACCCGGGCGGTGGCGACCAGGAAGCGGTCGGCCGGGTCCTCGTGCGGCAACTCCACGGAGCGGCTCGCGAGCGCGATCTCGTGCGTCAAGGCCGCCTCCTTCGCCTGGGTGGCGGCGAGCGCCTGCTCGATCCAGCGGCGCGGCTCCCCCTCCAGGTCGAGGCGCCCGCGCTCGGCCAGCACCAGCGCCTCCCAGGCGCTGATCGGTGAGAGCCACAGCTCGTTCTTTTCGTCGGTCAGCGCCGCCCGGACCGCAGGCTTGAGCCGGGCCGGCTCCAGCAGGCTCCACAGCCACACGTGCGTGTCGAGGAGCAGCCTCATCAGCGCAGCACCTCCCAGCCGTCTGCCCCCAGCGGCGCGACGAGATCTCCGACGATCCGACCCTTGCCCTGCATCGCCCCGAGCCAGCGCTTGCGGCCGCTCACCGGCGGAGGGTCGATCTGCGCAACCGGCTTGCCGAAGCGGGTCACCAGCAGCGGCCGGCCGGTGCGGCGGACCCGCTCCAGGGCCGCGAGGCAGCGGGCCTTGAACTCCGAGATCGCCATCGTCTCCATCGCGCCTCCATTGCAACCATGGTCAACCACTATGGTCAGAAGTGTCGCACGCGCGCCGGAACGGGGCAAGCGCACCGCCCAGGCGCTCCTCACCACCGCGAGCTCCTGCCCGTCCCTGCGGAAGCCGAGAGCAATCAACTCCGCGGCGTGCTACTGGATCCGCGTGCGCCTCCACCTCCCCGCCCTCGCCCTGCTCGCCCTCGCCGCGGCCTGCGGCGGCACCTCGCCAGAGCCGCTGCCGTTCCAGCCCGCCTCGCCCACCGACCACCCGAGCCCTGC
>JAYWAO010000499.1:0-3447 GCA_043782365.1 Deltaproteobacteria bacterium | reverse complement strand
CGCGGCCCCGTGCTCGGGTCGAGCCGCGCCGCCTGCGCGATCAGCGCACGACACTCCTCGCAGCCATCGATGTGGCGGGCCGCGCTCGCGCGCTCTTCGGGAGTCGCCGCTCCGCTCACCAACAGCGACAAGGCATTGTCGTCGAGGCAGGCGCTGGCGTTCGTTTTGCCTTGAGACAGATCAGACCTCTACGTGTCTTCGAGGCTAGGGCACCTTCACTGCCCGACACAATCCAAGGAGACACCATGAAGCGCGTCATTCGGACTCTCGGAAGCCTCGCGGTACTCACCCTCGCCGTCGCGGCCTGCGGCGGCACCGAGGTCACCAGCAACACCAACACCGGGGGCACCGCCACGCTCACTGGGGGCCTCAGCGGGTCGATCCAGGTCCACGCCGCCGCAGCCTACACGCCCGGCCTCCCCAACCCCATGTTCTACTCGTTCGTCACCTCCAGCGCGGGCGGACCCAACGTCGGCTTCAACGTGGGCCTGCCCGGCACCGACCTCGTCGACGGCACCTACACGTTCAGCAACCTGACCATGGTCGACGGTCACGCCAGCCTCCTGACCGATCCCACCAAGACCTGGTCGACCACCTATGGCGGGAGCGCGACCACGCAGGGCACGCTGACGATCGTCATCAAGGGCTACGGCACTGCCCACAACAACCCGGGCGGCACCAAGTCCTGGCTGTTTGTCCACGGTTCGCTCAACGCCACCATGCCCGCCGACGTCGGCACCGGCGCGACTGGGACGACCACCGTCAGCGCGACGTTCTAAAGCGGACCCGTCGCCGATCGTTGGGGTAATAGGAAGGACAAGCAGCGATCCCCAACGTCTTATAATAAGTATTACGTGGCCTCCCCGCTCAACAGCCCCAAGCCTACACCCCCTCTTCGCTCCCGCGAAGCCCCACAGCCTGGGCCTCGGGCGCTGCAGGGTGCCCGGCGCTTCATGTCGGCCGGTTCCGCGAAGAAATCGGCGGCGCAGGAGTGCGCGCGGCGCAGAGCCGGCTGCGCGTCTGCACCCGGGCCCGCTCTCTGAAGCGCCAAGCGCGGGCCGAAGCGCAGCTTGACTGCTTCGACATCGTCCTGGGAAGCGGTGGCGCGCTGCCTGGCCGCCGTGGACCTCCACCGGGAGCGCAAGCGTCAATGCCGGTTCGTCTTCGCCGACGGCTGCGTCCGCCGCGTCGGCGCCGTCTGCGATGGGGAGCCAGCCGAGTTCGACCGGGAACACCTGCCCGAACCGCTTACCGAGTGAAGTGGGTCGCGGGTACCGACCCTGGTTGGCGCAGAGTCCTTCGCGCGGCCTCCGAGCCAATCGCGCGCTTATCGTCCGCCGCTCGCCTCGCTTGCACCTGCACCTTGCAATCGTCGGCATACCGCACCAGGGCGGCAGGGCGGGGGAGGAGGCTTGTGCGCCGAGGGGACCAGGCGGCCGAGGGACGATACGGGCAAGTCGGTACCATGGCTGGTACCGCGGTGGATTTGCGAGCGACGGAAGCGCGCGCTGCTTGCCCGTCGCCCTCCGAATCATGGACGCGCTGCTGAAGACGGCACTCGCAATCAATGCCCTGCCGACAACTTCGGGTTGAGTCCCCAATCGCCGACCAGGATACCGAGGCCGGCTTGGATGGCCCAGAGTCCATTGGAACCAGAGCGGTTCTGTCCGCCCGTCGCGTAGGGCCCGCTGGCAGAGAGGGGATACATCACGTTGACCTCTGGTATGATACGCAGCTCCGGGCCTAGCCCGATCGCGACGGCGATGGCGCCGCCTCCCCAGAGCACGTTGACGGCCGACGATTTGGCCTCGCCCCTCGAGGTGTAGATGCTGTCTGCGAGCCGGGGTCCCACCACGAACTCGCAGTTGTTGGCGAATTTGACGCCATAAAGCAGCGGCAAGTAAATGGTCACTACGTCGCTCGATGGATAGCTGATGGACGAGCCATTGATGGAAGCGTTGTCGATGACCTCGTTGTGATAGCCAAGCCCGAGGGCGGCGGAGAAAACGGAGCCGTTGTTGTCGTACAGCTCCTTCTTCAGGTCGAGCTCCAGCCCGAAGAGAAATGCTTTCAAGCCCAGGTCGAAAGTGCCGCCCAGGCCGTAGCGCAGGGACAGCTCCGGCTGAAATAGGGCGGTGGCGTCGCGGGTGGAGCCCTGCTCCTCGAAATGTAACACTCCGAGCCCCGCTGCGCCGCGAACCTTGCCCGCAGGCACCACGCTCGCGGTCTGCAGCGTGGAGATCGACGCGCAGCCGAAAAGGAGGGGTAAAAGCCAGACCAATGCGCTGCGGTTGGGTGACATGTCAGGACTTTCCAGGATACCGCGGGTGGAACGGCACACGAGCGTTGACGAGGGTGATAGGAAGGATGTGCAGTGTTCCCAACGTCGCATAATAAGTACTACCTCGCCGCTCAACAGCCCCAAGCCTACACCCCCTCTTCGCTCCCCCGAAGCCTACAGCCTGAGGACGATTCTCTTAGTCGCTCAGAATCAAAGTCAGGCATTGCCTCTCCTCCGGTGGCGGGAAACCAAATATTACAGCTTTCAGCGCGCCTCACGCTGGGTGCCAAGAGGCGGTACTCTCCCGTCGCGTGACCACCCCGGAAGCTCGGCGGCGATCCTCTCCGAGACCTCCCACAGCCTCTTCGCCAGGGCCGGGTCGTCGCCATCGGCGCGGGACTTCGCCACGTTCACGTCTGCGAAGAACTTCCCGGAGACGCCGGCCAAGGAGGGGCTGGTCGCAACAAAGACTTCGGTCGCAGCGCCCTGCGATACCGTCTTGAGCACCAGCTCGCCGACCACCCCGAAGAGGAGGTTGGCCACCGGGTTCATGTGCCGGCCAAGCTGGGTACGAATGATGCCCGGGTGCACTGCGTTCGCCGTCTTCTTCGTCCCCGTAAAACGACGCGCGAGCTCTTTGGCGAAGAGCAGGTTCGCGAGCTTCGATTGGCCGTAGTTCTTCCAGGCGCCGTAGTGCTTCGCGCCCGAGAGGTTGTCGAAGTCGATGCCCTCCTTCGGCGCCATCTTGATCGCCGAGCTGCTGAGCATGACTACGCGGCAGTCGTCGCCGAGCTGCCCGAGCAGCCCGGTGACCAGCAGGAAATGGCCGATGTGGTTGGTGAAGAACTGCAGCTCGTACCCGAAGGCCTGCTCGAGCTTCGGCAGCGCCATGATTCCCGCGTTGGCGATCAGGGCGTCGAGCTTCAGGCCTTCGCGCTTCACCGAGTCCACGCACGCGCGCACGCTCTTCGGGTCGCTCAGCTCGCATGCCAGTGGAATGGTGATGCCGCCGAACGGCGCCAGCGCCGCCTTCGCCTTCTCGACGGTGCGCGCGGTGCCGATGACCCGCGCCCCGCGCAGCACCAACACCCGGCACGTCTCCTGTCCCAAGCCCGAGTTGCAGCCCGTCACCAAATACGTCTTTCCGGACAGGGTGAGGCCCGCGG
>JAYWAO010000498.1:0-9559 GCA_043782365.1 Deltaproteobacteria bacterium | reverse complement strand
ACCGAGCGGCAGAGCTCGGCCGGGATCTTCTCCTTGCGCTTGATGGCCGCGTCGACCACGTCGCGCAGCGCCTTGCCCTGCACGTACTCCATCGCGATGAAGTAGGCGCCGTCCTGCTCGCCGAGCTCGAACACCTGCACGATGTTGCGGTGGTTCATCCGGGCCGCGAGGCGGGCCTCGGAGAGGAAGAGCTCGACGAACTCCTTGTTCTCGGTCAGGTGCGCGAGGACCTTCTTGATGATGAGGATCTTCTCGAACCCCGCGGGACCCTGCTGCTTGGCGAGGAAGACCTCACCCATGCCGCCGGCGGCAAGCTTCTTGAGTAGGAAGTACTTGCCAAAGTAGGAGCCGACGTCGCTTTCAGGCATTGACCGATCCGCCTCTTGCCGATGATGAGGGTGCGCTTACGAAACAGCCGCGAAGGGCGAGCGTACCGTGCGGCGCTCCAATGGGTCAAGCCAATGGAGCGCTCTGCGCGCCGCTCTCAGGCCCCGCGCGGGCGCGGGGGGAGGGGTCCTGCTTTTCACTCTACGACAGCGAGCGGAGCACGCCCGGGTCGAGCGGCCCCGGAGCGTCGAAGAGCAGGTCGATCCCCGAGGAGTTCTTCGGGAACGGAATCGAGTCCTCCAGCGACTGCCCGGTGACGAGCGAGACCAGCCGGTCGAGCGAGATGGTGAACCCGGCGTGGGGCGGGATGGCGAACCGCAGCGACTCAGCCGCCTGCGGGTAGGCGAGCTCCGCCTCGAACGGGCGCAGGCCGTGGGCCGCGAACATCTTGCTCTGCAGCGCGCGGTCGTGGATGCGGACCGAGCCGATGCCCACGCCCTGTCCGTTGATCACCAGGTCGAACGAGCGGGCCTTGGCGGTGACCGGGTCCTTCTCGAGCGCGGCCATGTCGGCCTCGCGGGGGGCGGTGAAAGGCGGGCGCAGGCCGACCACCTTGCCCGTGCCGGCGTCGCGGGTGAAGAGCGGCGCCTCGCGGATCCAGGCGAGCGCGAACTTGTTGCCCGAGTGGTCGCCGATCCGCTCGATGAGCAGCTTGCGCAGCTCGCCGGCGGCCTCGTGGGCGGCCTGATCGGTGGGCGCGCCCACCAGCAAGAGCGCGTCGCCCTCGTTGGCGCCGAGCGCGCTCATCGCGTCCTGCGCGCGGTTGGTGGCGAAGAAGAAGCTGCCCGGTCCGCGGCGGCCCGTCTGGCGGCCGTGCTTGAGCCAGGTGGCTGCGAGGCCCGCGCCACGCGTGCGCATCAGCGCCAGCGTCAGCTGGTCGAGCTCGCCATCGCCGAGGCGCTCGACGCCGCCCGGCACGACGATCGACCGCGCGCCGCCCGAGCCCTTGCCAACGGCCGCGAGGCCTTCAGCGGAGCCGAGCGCCTGCACAGTGACGCCCGCGTCGCGGATCGGCAGCTCCATGCGCAGGTCGGGGCTGGGCGTGCCGTACTTGGCGATCGCCTCCTCGTAGCTGAGCCGGGGCGGCGCGGGCACGTCGACGCCGACCGCCGCGTTGATGGCACCGCGGAGCACGTCGTCGAGCACGGCGAGCGTCTCGTCCTCGTCGCTCCAGGCCATCTCCAGCTCGAGCGCCGAGAACTCGGGCTGGCGGCCCTCGCCGCTCTCCCGGCGGAAGCAGCGCGCCACCTGGAAGAACTTCTCGACGCCGCCCGCGACCAGCGCCTGGCGGTACGCCCAGCCCGAGGGCGGCAGCGAGAACGCCTTGCCCTTGCCGACGGGCACCACGAACGAGCCCTTGGCATCGGCCGAGAGGCGGCCGAGCACTGGCGTGTCCACCTCGATGAAGCCCTTGCCGATCAGCGCCGACTTGAGGCCGTTGATCAGCTTGCTGCGGGTGGCGAGCATCTCCTGGCCCTGCGCGCGGCGCAGCCAGAGCGGGCGGTAGCGCAGGCGGTCCTCGCCCGGCAGCACCGAGAGGTCGAGCTCGCCCGGCACCGGCTCGGCGGCGGAGAGGATCTGCAGATCCTCGATGATGACGAGGACCTCGCCCGTGTCCATCGCGTGGTCGCGCTTCTCCCGGCGGTGGACCCGGCCGATCACCTGCACCACCGACTCGGGGATGAGGTTCTCCCAGGTGTCCTGCAGCGGCCGCGCTGGCTTGGGCGGCATGCGCGCCGACGTCGACCCGGTGCGGTCGCGGACGTCGATGGCGACGCCCTCCATCTTGGAGCCCTCGACGAAGCCGACCAGCGTGACGCGCTGGCCTTCGTCGGTGAGGCGGAGCTGGTTGCAGGTGTGGCTGCGGTAGCGGTTCGATTCGCCCATGGAACTCTCCCGCGCGAAAGTCCAGAGCGGACCCGCGCCTCGCTGCTCACTGGCCGTGGTGGGACTGTACCAAATCAAGCGAAGAAGCGGTTGCGCCGCCGTGCGCGTCTCGAAAAAGACGCGTTCACGGCGGCGCAAGCCGCGGTCTGCCGAGCGAAAAACGCTAGCAGTTGTTGTGGTAGAAGGGCGGCGGCGGCGGACCGGCGAGCCAGTCGCTGGCCCAGTTCTCGGCCTTCATCTTGAGCGTGTGCTTGACGCCGGACGCGTTGCCCGTGCCCGCTGCGGTGAGCGTCGAGAAGCCGCCCTCCCAGATCTCCCGAGAGAAGGCCTGCATGTCGGTCTCGCCGCGGCGCCAGCCGCCCGGGATCATGTGCACGTAGGTGCGGGGCACCGCGCGCTGGAGCGAGTCGGCCTTCTTCACGAAGTTGACCGGCAGGGTGACCGTGTACTTCTCGCCCTCCTTGACCGGGAACTTCAGCTTGCCCTTGCCCGTCTGGCCGGTGCTGACGCTCATCTCGGCGTCGGGGGCGCAGGAGAGCTCGACCTCCTTGATCGGGCCGCGGACCTCGATCTCGGCCTTGAACGTGGTCATCCCGCCCTTGAAGTTCTGGACGGTGACGTAGTCGACCACCTTGCGCAGGATGATCACCGGGATGGCGATCAGCTTGAAGTCCATCACCTCGACCACGTGCTTGTCGGGGACCTTGTTGGACTCATCGGCGAAGGCCACCACGACGCCGCGGATCTTCTCCAGCGTCTTCTCGCCCTTCTCGTACTTCTCGGTGAGCTTGCCCATCACCTCGGCAGCGCGGCCGGTCTCGCCGAGGTCGAAGTTGCACACGCCCATGGAGTCGACGCCGGACGAGGGCACCGTGAAGGGCGACATCAGCTCGTCCTCCGCCGCGATGTCCGGCTTGTCCTTCATTTTGGCCTTGGTGTAGTTGTCCTTGGGCATCACCAGGTGGAAGCTGAGCGCCGACTGGTGCTCGGCGGTCGCCCAGAGCTTGCCGGGCTTCATCAAGTCGATTTCCTGAACGTCGTCGGCCATGGTTTCCTCCAACTAAGGCGTTACAGCCCGAGCAGCGCGCGAACGATGTTGTTGTCGATCGGCCAGGGCGATCTGGTGAGCGGGTCCATGCCGTCCGCCATCTTCGGCAGCGGCATCACTTCGTGGATGGCAGGGAGCCCCAGCGTCAGGGCCACCAGGCGGTCGATGCCGAGCGCGAACCGCGCGTGGGGAGGGACGCCGAAGCGCAGCGCCGCCTGCAGCCTGCCGTAGCGCTGATCGACGTCCTTCGAGGAGATGTGGAGCTGCTCGAAGAGCCGCCCCTGCGCGTGCTGGTCGTGGTTGCGCACCGACCCGCCGCCCACGTTGACGCCGTCGTAGACGAGGTGGAACGCCTGCGCCCGCAGCTCGCCCTTTGGGCCCGCCGGCAGCTCGTCGCCGCCAGCAGCGCGGGCGAGCGGCTCGGCGCGCTCCCGGGTCTCAAGCGTGACCGGGTCCTGCTCGACATACGGCAGCCGCGTGATCCGCACCAGCGCGTGCTTGCGGGTCTCGAGCTTGAGCTCCTTCGCCACCGCCATACGCACCTTGCCGAGCAGCGCGGCGGCGCGGATGGCCGGGTTGGCGACGGCGACGAAGAGCGTGTCGGAGATGCCCACCTTGAGGTCGTGCACCAGCGCGGCCGCGAGCAGCCCGTCGAGCGGCGCATCCTGCGTCACTCCGACGGCCAGGGTGGTCTCGGCGGGCTTGCCGTCGCCGCCGAGCGTGAGCTTGTGCAGGGCGACGCCCGGGCTCCCCTCGAGCAGGGGCCGCAGCGCGAAGTTCGCCAGCCGCTCCGCCGAGGAGGGAACGCGCAGCGCACGGACCGCGCCGCCGTTGAAGCGCAGCTCGCGCAGGCCGAGCGCGCGGGCGTGGGCCGCGAGCGGCGTGGCGTCCTGGATCTCCAAAGTCACCCTGAGATCTGGCGCGCCGGTGCCGTACTTGAGCCACGCGTCATCGTAGGTGAGCTCGAGCGGCGGCCGCTGCTCGACTCCAGTGGCCCGGCTGAGCGTCTCGGTGAGCACGCTGTCGACCACCAGGTGCAGGTCCTCCTCGCCAGCATAGGCGAGCGAGGCGTCGAGCACGTTGAACTCGGGCTGCTGCCACTCGGTGTAGGCGGCCTTCTTGCGGAAGCGCCGGGCCACCTCGAAGACGCGGTCGAACCCCGCGGCCATCAAGAGCGCGCCGTGGATCGAGCGCTGGCCCGGGAGGGCGAACACCTTGCCGTTGTCCCGGATCGCGAGGTACGCCTCGGTCTGCTCCGGCGTCCACTTGTCCGCGAGGAGCGGCGTCTCGACGTCCTCGAAGTGCCGCTCGCCGAGCGCCACCCGCAGCGCCTGGACGAACTTCGTCCGCGCCCGCATCCGCTCGTGCATCTGCAGGTTGCGCAGCGCAAGGTAGCGGTGCCGGATGCGTTCGTCGGCAGGGACGTCGTCCGCGCTCGGGTCGAACACCAGATTGGACGCCGCGAACGAGACGAACTCCACCTCGGTGGCGTGCAGGTGGATAAGTCCAGTGGGGTTGGTCGGGTCGGGAGAGGCGCGGCGGCGGACCTCGCCCTTGACCTTGACCACGGTCTCGAGCGACGGGGCCTGCATCTGGCGGGACTTCAGCTCTTCATCGACCACGCCCGAGGGCACGGTGACGCGGGTGACGCCGTTGCCGTCGCGCAGGTCCCAGATGCGGCTCTCCACGAGGTGCTTCACGTGGCCGCAAAGGGTGACCTTGGCGCCGAGGTGGGCCTCGCGAAGCTCGCCGCAGGTGTGCGTGCGCCACGCGGTCGGCCGGTCTCCAACCGGGTTCTGGGTGGCTTCGCTCATAGCTTGTTGGTGTCCTCAGAGAGTTCCGGGATGCCGTACTTGGTCGAGGGAGCGACCGCGACGAGGTCTGCCACGAACGACGGCGGCACCGGCCCGGGCGACTGCAACATGGGGTCGGTGCAGGTGGCCGACTTCGGGAAGGCCATCACGTCGGCGATGTCGTCCACGCCGAGGATGCGGCCCACCAGGCGCTCGTAGCCGATGTTGACGCCGCCGTGCGGAGGCACGCCGAACCGGAACGCCTCGATGGGAGCGCGGACCCGGAAGAGGTCCTGCTGCCCGATGCCGAGGACGTTGTCCCAGACGACGCGCTGCTCGACCAGGCTGTGGTTGCCGACGTAGCCGCTCGCCACCTCGACGCCGTCGACGATGAGGTCGAACGCGCGGGCCCGGATCTTCGCCCGCTGCTTGCGGTCCGGGACTAGCGCCATGTCCTCGTCAATGGGGCGGGAGAAGACCACCACGCGGGCCACCAGCGTGCCCTTGTCCATTTCGAGGAACGGGTACGACTCGACCCAGCAGGCCGCGTGCTTGTCCTTGTCGAGCAGCTGCAGCGCCTCGCCGAGCCGCAGGCGCATGCCCGCCGAGAGCGCGGACGCTTCGTCGGCGGTGGAGCCCGTGGCGATCAGCACCACGTCGTTGGCGGCAGCGCCCAGCTTCTTCTTCACGTCGCCGCTCTTGAGCAGCGCGGCGGCGGGGCCGGTGATCTCCTTCTCGGCCACCTTCGCCCAGGTGACGCCGCCGGTGACCTTGCAGAGCTTGTCGAGGTCGGCGTCGGAGACCCTGTCGCTCGCCAGCAGCGCGCGCAGGCCGCGGGTGACCTTGCCCTTCTGCGCGTCGCCGAGATCGACGATCTCGAGCGGGAACCGGATCTCGGGCCGCTCGGTGCCGAAGCGCACCATCGCGTCGTCGAAGGTGAAGCGCGGGAACGGTCGGGGCACGCTCTTGCCCGCCGCCGCGAACAGGTACGCGACCAGGTCCTCGAGCCGCTTGCACAGGTCGTCTACGTCGGCGTAGGCGAGGTTGATGTCGAGGCTGGTGTGCTCCTGCCCGTGCAGCGGACCCGGCGAGTTCTCGCGGCGGGTGGTGCAGGAGAACTGGAAGGCCCGGTCGAAGCCGCCGCCGATGATGTACTGGTCGAGCACCACCGGCCCGCTCGGCGTGCGCCAGGCGCGGCCGTTGCCCGCGGGCACCACCTCGCCGCCGATGGCGACCGGGTCGTACCAGAACAGGTGCGGCGTCTCGACCTCGAAGAAGTCGTTCGAGGTGAGGTACTCGCGCGCCGCCTTGGTGATCTGCGCGCGCTGGGAGAGCCGCTGCTGCATCTCGGGCCGGCGCAGGTAGAGCTGGCGGTGGAGCAGCTTGGCGTTCCCTTCGATCTTGCCGGCGTCCTGGCCGAGCAGATCAGCCGGGGGCGGCTCGGCGGACACCGAGAGCGGCTCGATCTGCGTGCAGATCACCTCGATCTCGCCCGTCTGCAGCCCGGGGTCGGACGAGAGGCGCAGCTGCACCGCGCCCGTCACCTGCACGACGTCTTCGCGCCCGGCCTTCTTGAACCGGTCGGGCACGTACGGCAGGGCGGACTGGTCGGCCTTCACCAGCGTGCGGCCGTAGTGGTCGCGCAGGAGGAAGGAGAACTCGTCGACGCGCTCGTCGACATACCCGCTGAGCGTGACGACCGTGGGGCCAGCGGTGGCCGGCCGGCGCGGCACCAGCACGTCGAGCTCGTCGGCGATCGGCGGCGGCGCGGGCCGGGCGCCGGGCCTGGCGGCGTGCTCGGCCCGCAGCTCTCCGCAAGAGTGGGTGCGGTACTGCGTCGCGTGGTCGCTCGCGCGGTTCGGTGCCATGGGGCTCGCTTGGCTGCTGCGTGGAGTTCGGCTCGTACTACGACGGCTCGATGTATCCCATGCCCTTCATCACCAGCTTGGGACCTTCGCACTCGAGCTCGAGCTTCTCTTCCTTCTTGTTGCCGCCGGTGGTGGTGCCGACCGCCGTCAGGGTGAACTTGGTGTTCTTCTTCCCCTTCAGCTCGACGATCTGGGTCTTGATGCACAGGGCCTGCGAGACGTCGGCCGCGTCGGGCGGCTCGATCTCGAAGGTGCAGCCGTTCTGCATGCCCTTGACCTCGATCTTGAAGAGCAGCTTCTCCCCGATGATGCAGAGCTTCTTGTCATCCTGGGTAGTCAGCTTGAGGAGCGGCGGCTCCTTCTTCAGGTCGCACGGCTCCATCACCGCCATGCGCTTGTGCGGGTCTTCGTTGTCGGCCTTGCTGGTGGCCACGCAGACGAGGTTGGCCTTGACGAGGCCCTCGTCGCCCATCTTGTGGCGCAGGCCCTCGGCCTCGGTGGTGAGGTCGATCTTCTGGTGGCCGCTCTTGTCCGGGAGCCACGAGGTCTTGAAGAAGAGGTCCTTCCCCGCGACGCAGTTGGGGTTCGCCTCGAACGCCTTGGTGTTGTACCAGGGCTTGGAGGCGACCACGTAGAACGAGTACTCGGCGGCGTTGTCCGCCGACGCCCAGATCTTGCCCGGATTGTCGAGATCGATGTCTGCCACGGTCGCTCCGAAGGAGTGAAGGGTTGGGCGTGCGGCCTAAGCTGCGGGCGCGGTGTAGCCGAAGCCGAGGATGCGGACGACCGGGCCGTCACAGTCGAGGTGGAGCATCCGCTGGATCACCGGGATGCCCATGCGCAGGCCCGTGGCGATCAGCGTGGCCTTGCCATCGCGGCGGCCGAGCAGCCGGACCTCGCCCGAGGCCGAGAGGCTGGCGGTGTCGAGCCGGAACATCTTCAGCGGCTCGAGCTCGAGGCGGACCTCGTCGCAGCCCGAGAACGCCACCTGCACCGGGAGCACGCCGTCCTTCTTGATCCGGGTGCCGGGCGCCGACAGCGCGAGCACCGGACGGGGAGCGGGCGGCGCAGCCACGCGCGAGCGCGGGGCGAGCTTGGTCTGGGTGCGCGCCTTGGCGGCCGTGGCCGTCTTGGCGGGGGCCCGGTGCGTGCTGCTCCTGGCGTTGCGATCGGCTTGCCGCATGGTGCTTCCTCCTCGGGAGATAGAACTTTGCACGACCGGGCCGGCCGCGTCCATGGCCGGCCCGCGAGACTGCGGGCTACGACGTGGACCCATCCGGCTCGATGAGGCCCTTGACGGCCGCTTCCCACTTCTTGATCACTTCGCACTCGGCGTGGTCGCCGTCCTTGGCGCACTCTTCGGGGTCGGGGTGGATCTTCCCGCCCTCGAAGGCGTAGACGTCGACGCGTCGGTTCTCGGCCGCGGTGGCGTCCGAGGTGTTGACCGGGTGGCGGGCGCCGCAGGCGAGCTGGACGATCTTCGTGTCCGCCGGCGCGGTGGTGCCCTCCGCCTGCATGTACTCCTCGATGAGCGCGCGCCGGGTCTGCTCGCCGCAGAGGCCGTCGATGGGCAGGCTCTTCGCCTTCTGGAACGTGCGCACCGCGTGCTGGTACTCGGGCCAGCTGACCGAGCCATCGGCGCGAGCCGTGAGGTAGGCCGGCTTGCCGAAGGGCAGGGCCTTGAGCATCAGCTGGTCCTCGTTCGCGCCCCAGGTCTTGGTGGCCGTGCCCGCTTGGTAGAAGCCGTAGAAGGCCTCGACGTCGTTGAGCAGGTACGCCGCCACGGCCGCCGCGCGCTCCTCGGTGACCGACATGTTGTGGTCGTGCGTGCCCCGCGCGTCGGCGTGGCCGACGATGAGGAACGTGCGATGCGGCTCTGCCTCGGCCAGGTTGACGAGGCCGCGGAACATCGGCAGCGCCTCGGGCAGCGGGAACGCCTTGTCGCTGTCGAAGTGGACGCCGGAGAACTGGCCCTTCTGCGAAGCGGTGCCCTCTTTCTTCTTGGCCTCCTCCTCCTCGCGCTTCTTGCGGTCTTCGTCCGACTCCTTGCCGTCCTTGCCGTCCTCGTTCTTCCCTTCCTTGGTGGACCGCTCAGCCTTGGAGTCGGGGGCCTCGTTGGCCCGATCCACGCCTTCGGCGCCAGAGCCGGCCGAGTTGGCCGCGCTGCCTGCGGCCTCGGCGCCCTCGCCAGCCACGCCCGCCACGCCCGAGCCCGCTGCGCCAGCCACACCAGCGCCGCCGGCCGCTGCGCCGCCTCCGATGAGGCCGAGGCCCTCGGCGATCGCTACGCCGATGCCGACTGCGACCGCAGCGCCCGCGCCCACCGCGAGGATGGTGCCCAGGCCCACGCCGCCCGACTCCTGGCCGCCGGCCTTGCCCGCGCCGCCGACGCCTGCGCCGCTAGTGCTGCCGCCCGCGCCCGCCTGGCCGCCCGCGGCACCGCCCGCGCCGCCGGGGCCACTGCCACCGCCTGCGCCGCCGCCAGGCCCGCCAGGGCCGGTGTGTCCGCCGCCCGTGCCGCCGCCGGAGCCGCCTGCCCCGCCGGCACCAGCGCTGCCCCCGCTGCCTTCGCCGTT
>JAYWAO010000497.1:0-9564 GCA_043782365.1 Deltaproteobacteria bacterium | reverse complement strand
ATGTAGGCGCTGACCATCGCGCCGACCGCGACCGGGTTCTCGCCGAAGGTGTTGTTGATGCGGGCCCAGCGGGGCTCGGTGCCGATGTCGGCCTGCGGGCCGAGCATCCAGCGGAGGCCGAGGCCGCGGAACTCCTTGCGGACGGCGTCGCCGGCCTGCTTGGAGATGATCGGGTCGTTGATGGCGCCGAGACCGAGCGGCTGCGGCCACATCGAGATCAGGTCCCTGAGGTTGTTGGCGTTCGTGCCGCCGGTGTTGCTGGCTGCGCCCATGGCCATCGGGGTGCCCGTCGCGCTGCCGTTCAAGCTCATCGAGAAGCCGTGCGAGGGGTCGGCCGTGATCACGAACGGGATGCCCCATTGCTGGGACTCAGAGAGCTCCTGGAGGTTGTTCATGAACGCAGCGGTCTGGGCCGGCGTCAGGCCGTTGCTGACGCGGTCGAGCGCCTGGCGTAGATAGCCGCCGGAAGTGGCGCCGGCGGGGCGGTCCTTGATGAGCGTCTGGATCGCCAGGGTGAGCGAGCCGTCGGCGGTGCCGCTGCCGATGTTGCTGACCTCGGTCATCAGGGCGACCTTCTGGTCGAGGTTCAGCTTGGAGACGAGGTCCTTGGCGCGGCAGAACTCGTTGAGGCGCCAGTCCTCGTAGGGGTCGAGCTTGCCGTCCCTGGAGAGGTCCTTGAACTTGAGGCCGTCCACGGTGAGCACGCCGGCTGGCGTGGACGAGGCCTGCTGGGCGACCGCGATCTCGGGCTGCGCAGAGTAGACCTTCACCTTGCAGGGATCGATGACCGGCGCGGCGCAGAGGCCACCCTGGCACGCCTGGCCCGAGGGGCAGGTGCCCGCGGTGTTGCTGGTGCTGCAGAGCGTGCCGGCCGCGACGCAGCCGCCGTTGAAGCAGGTGCTGCCTACGTCACAGAGGCCCGCCGGGGCGGTGCCCGAGCAGAGCTTGGTGCTCGCGACGCAGCCTCCGAGGAAGCAGGTGTTGTTCGCGGGGCACGAGCCCGAGGTGTTGGTCGGGCTGCAGAGGCTCGATGCCAGCACGCAGGCGCCGCTCGTGCAGACCTTGTTGTTGTCGCAGACTCCGCCGGGGTTGGTGGCGCTGCAGAAGACCGCGCTGGCCACGCAGCCGCCATTGAAGCAGGTGGAGCCCGCGGCGCAGGTGCCAGCCTGGTTGGCGAGGCTGCACTGGCTGGCGCTCGCGGCGCAGGAGCCGCCGAAGCAGGACTTGCCCACTTCGCAGAGGCCCGCGGTGTTGTTCGGGCTGCAGATCGACGTCGAGACGACGCAGCCGCCGCTCAGGCAGGAGGTGCCCGCGCCGCAGGTGCCCGCGAGGTTGGTGGGGCTGCAGAGCGTGGAGGCGACGACACAGGCGCCGCTGGCGCAGGTGGAGCCCGCGTCGCACTTGCCCTGCGGGTAGCTCTGGCTGCACGCCGGAATCACTTCGGTGATGGTGTTCGTGTCTTTGCCACCGCAGGCAGCGGCGAGGCCGAGCAGGAGCAGGGCGGCGAGTGCGGGTGGACGACACCGTAGAAGTTGGTTCACGAGAACCTCCTGAGGCACTCCCGCCGAGCGGGAGAAGGATTGTCGGGGAGCGAGGCGAGAGCGCATCGGTCGTGCGAGGCATGACCGCGCATCGCTGCTCAGCAAACAGTGTGCCGCGCGTGTGACGTTGCCCTACGGTGGCTGGTGCGCTGCGGCAAATTCCATCTCGCCTGGACGATAATCGTACAGGGTGTCCTCAAAAGGGACGCGCCGAACTACTGCAACGCGCAGAGCGCGGTCTACTCCGTCGGCTCCGCTCCCCGCATCCCCAAGTGCAGAATCCGCGCATACAAGAGCGCGCGCCGGATCCCGAGCAGCCGCGCCGCGAGCGCGCGGTTGCCCTGCGCCCGCGAGAGCGCCGTCTCGATCAGCTCCCGCTCGAGCTTCTCGAGGTTCATTCGCAGATCCAGGTCCTGCCGCTCTGCAGGCGCTGGCGGCGCTGCCGGTGCGAGCGCTGCGGGCCCGCGGGCGTCGTCGAGATTGAACGCCGTCTCGTCGAGCACCTCGGCAGCCGACATCACGCAGGCGTTCTCCAGCACGTGGCGCAGCTGCCGCACGTTGCCGGGCCAGCCGTGGCCGCTCAGCTTGTTCATCGCGCCCTCGGAGAGCGCGCGCGAGGAGCGGCCTGCGCGGCGGAGGAACGCCTGCACGAGGAGCGGGATGTCCTGGCGGCGATCGCGCAGCGGCGGCACGTCGATGCGGAGCACCGCGAGGCGGTAATACAGATCTTCGCGCAAGAGGCTCCCGGGCAGGCCGGGGGCCACGCTCCGAGAGGTGGCGGTGATGATCCGCGCCCGCGACTCGAGCCGCTGCGACCCGCCCACCCGCTCGTAGCCGCCGTCCTCCAGCACGCGCAGGAGCTTGGTCTGCAGCGCCAGCTCGAGGTCGGCGATCTCGTCGAGGAAGAGCGTGCCGTCGCCGGCCACCTCGAAGCGGCCCTCGCGCCGCGCCACCGCGCCCGTGAAGGCGCCGCGCTCGTGGCCGAACAGCTCCGACTCCACCAGCGACGACGGCAGCGCCGCGAGGTTCACCGCCACGAAGGGCCGCTCGGGGTGGGCGTGGTCGTGGATGGCGCGCGCGACCAGCTCCTTGCCGGTGCCGCTCTCGCCGGTGATCAGCACGGGCACGCGGCTGGCGGCCGAGCGGCCGATCGACTTCCAGACGCCGAGCATCGCCGCGCTGGCGCCGACAAGTGTATTACCGATCGCACCCTCGGGCAGGTTCGCCGCCGGGTGCACCTTCACCGCGCGCGCGATCAACGCGAGCAGGGCGTCGAGGTCGAACGGCTTGGTGACGTACTCGAACGCGCCGGCCTTCATCGCGCGGATGGTCCGCTCGCTGTCGCCGAAGGCGGTGACGATGATGACGGGGAGATGCGGCACGTCGCGGCGGAGCTCCTCGAGCAGCGCGAGGCCGTCGCCGTCCTTCAGCCGGATGTCCACCAGCGCGACGTGGAACGGCCCGGGCGCGTCGAGCAGCTGCCGGGCGTCGCCGATGCCCTCGGCGGTCTCGACCTCGTAGCCCGCGTCCGCCAGCGCCTGCGCCAGCGAGAAGCGGATGATGCGGTCGTCTTCGACGATGAGGACGCGCGACACGGTCAGGGCTCCATCTGGCCGAGCGGCAGGGCCACGGTGAACAGCGTGGAGGAGTCGCGGTGCTGATAAGTGAGCTGGCCGCCCTGCGCCACGATCATCGCCCGCGACAAGAAGAGCCCCAGCCCGGTGCCGTCGGGCTTGAGCGAGAAGAACGGCTCGAACAGCTCGTGCTCGCGCGCGGCCGGCACGCCCGCGCCCTGGTCCTCCACCACGATGCGGGCCTCGCGCGGATCGACCTCCAGCCGCACGCTGACGGCGCCGCCCTCGGGGCTGGCGTCGATGGCGTTGCGCACCAGGTTGTCCACCACGCGGGTGATGGTGTCGGCGTTGCACGGCGCGAGCGCGGTCCCCTGGCGGCGCAGCTCGATCTTGCGCGCCCAGGCGCTCGGCTGCGCGTGGCGCAGGCGCTCGTCCACCAGCCGCGAGAGCTCCAGGGCGGACCTCGGCTCCGACGACGCGGGCCGCGAGACGAGCAGCAGCGAGCCCACCACCCGGTCGAGCCGCGCGATCTCCTCCAAGCAGATCTTCACGTCCCGTGCGGTGCGGTCGTCGAGCCCGCGGCGGAGGAGCGCGTCGAGCGTGAGCTTGATCCCGGTGATCGGGTTGCGCACCTCGTGTGCCACGCCCGCCACCACGCGGCCCAGCCCCGCCAGCCGCTGCCCGTGCTCGAGGTCGCGCGCCAGCGAGCGGGCGCGGTCGCGCGTCTGGGCGAGGTCCTCGTGGACGGCGTCGTGGTCCTTGGCGATCCGCACCAGGTCGGCCGCGGCCGCCAGGCCCGAGGCCACCTCGCCGCCGCGCTGCCCGCTGGCGCGCTTGAGACCCGCCACCACCGCCACGGGCATCCGCCGGCGCGCGGCCACCTCGGCGTCGGTGGTGCCGCCGCGCAGGTACTCCTCGAGGTCGCTCTTGATGTTCTCCGAGGCGGGCCCGAAGACCGCCTGCACCCCGGTGCCCACCACGACCACACCCGAGGCGCCCATCGCCTTGAGCCGCGCCGAGTCCACCTGCGCGGGGTCCTTCACCGAGAGGCGCAGGCGGGTGACGCAGGCGTCGAGGCCGGTGATGTTGCCCTCGCCGCCGAAGGCCAGCACCAGCTCGCGCGAGCGGAGGCCGTCGGTGGGCGAGCCCGCCGGCGCGGCCGCGGGCTCCTCTTCGCGGCCGGGCGTCTTCAGGTTGAAGCGGGCGATGGCGCCGCGGAACAAGGTGTAATACAGGAGGCCGTAGAGCGGCCCGAGCAGGAGCACCAGCCACGCGTCGCGCGCGTGGTGGCCGAGCAGGTTGAAGACCACCAGGTCGATCGCGCCCTGCGAGAAGGTGAAGCCCAGGCGCAGGCCCAGCGTGCCCGCGAGGAACTGCGAGGCCGCCGCCAGCGCCGCGTGGAGCAGGTAGAGCGGCGGCGCGGCGAACAAGAACGCGAACTCGATCGGCTCGGTGATCCCGGTGAGGAACGACGCCAGCGCCGCCGACGCCATCACCGCGCCCACCTTGGCGCGGCTGCGCTCGGGCGCCGCGCGCCACATCGCCAGCGCCGCGCCCGGGAGGCCGAACATCTTGAAGAGGTACGCGCCGCCGAGCACGCCGGCGGTGGGGTCGCCGGCGAAGAAGCGGGCGATGTCGCCGTGCACCACCTTGCCCGCCCCGTCGGTGTACGAGCCGATCTCGAAGAAGAAGGGCACGTTCCAGATGTGGTGCAGGCCGAAGGGGATCAGCAGGCGCTCGACGAAGCCGTAGACGGTCGCTGCCGTCCGCGGGTCGGTGACGGCGGCCCAGCGGGAGAAGAGGTTGATCGCGCCCTGCACGGGCGGCCAGACGAACGACAGCGCGATGCCCAGCAGCATGGCCGCGAGCGCGGTGATGATCGGCACCGCGCGCTTGCCCGCGAAGAAGCCGAGGTAGGGCGGCAGCCAGATCTTGTGGAAGCGGTTGAAGAGGAAGGCCGCCAGCGCCCCCTCGAGGATGCCGCCGAAGACGCCGGTGTCCATCGAGGGGATGCCGAGGATCGGCGTGGGCGTGACGCCCCAGAAGGGCGCCATGCCGCCGAGGGTGGCGACCATCACCGCGTAGCCGATCACCGCGCTGATGGCGGAGGTCGAGTCGGAGGCGGTGAAGCCCAGCGCGACGGCGATGGCGAAGATCAGCGGCAGGCTGGTGAAGATCACCCCGCCCGACTGCTCCATCAGGCGGCTCACCAGGAGCGGGAGGAAGCTGAACTTCGCCGCGCCGATCCCGAGCAGGAGACCCGCGACCGGCAGCACCGCGACCGGCAGCATCAGCGCCTTGCCGACCTTTTGCAGGAAGCCGAAGGCGTTGGTGAGCATCGTCAGCGCTTTCCCGGCCTGGTCGAGGGGCCCGGCCGTGCGGTGGGCAGAGAGCATTGCGGCTTCTTCCAGCGTGAACCGTGCATGCGCGTGCCGGGGGGGGGGCCGCTGCGTCGTCACCCGGCCCGGAGCACGCGCCCCTACTTCCGCGGCTTGCCGCGCTTCTTGATCTTCGCCACCTTCTCCTCGAGCGCGACCACCGTCTGCGCGGCCTCGAGCGCCTTGGCGGCGTCGGCGGAGGAGGCCTCGGCGGCCTCCTTGGCTCCCTTGGCCTTCTGCGCGGCGGCGACCGGGTCCTTCTCGAAGGGGGCAGTGCCGGCGGCCGCGTCGGCGACCGCGCCGTCGGCCTTGGCCTGCTCGATGCGGGCGGTCAGCGCCGCCACCTGCGCGCGCGCGATCTCCAGCTTGGTGCCGGGCTTGCTGGTCTCGGCCTGCAGCTCTGCCAGCCTGGCCGCGGCGGCGTCGCGGGCGGCGTCGGCGGTGGCCTTGGCGGCGTCATAGGTGGCCTTGGCGGCTGCGAGCGCGGCAGCCTTGGCGGCCTTCGCGTCGTTCTGCTGCTTGAGGAGCGCGTCGGCCCTGGCGGCGTCCACCGGGCGCAGCGCCTCGATCTGGAAGGTGGTCAGCTCGTCGGCGCGCGAGGGGATCAACGCCGCGGCCTTGGCGAACGCGTCGGCAGCCGGAGCGTTCTGCCCCGCGAGCAGGAGGGCGCGCCCATAGGCCTCCTGCGCCCCGCCGTCGCCCGGCGAGAGGTCGACCAGCTGCTTGCGCAGCTCGAGCGCCCGCGGCGTCTCTCCGAGGAGCTCGGCCTCGAACACCGCGAACTTCAGCACGCCTGCCTTCTGCTCCGCCGGCAGCGCGCCCTCCTCCTTCACCTGCACGGCCACCTTCAGATCGACCTTCACGCCGGCGTCGGTCCAGGTGACCGTCTGCGCGCCCACCGTGAACGAGCCGACGACGCGCCCGTCGTTCGCCAGCTCGGGCACCGCCAGCGCCACCGCGGCGCGCAGGGCGCGGCTCTCGGCGGTCGCCAGCAGGCGCGCGAGGTCGGCGCCCTTGCGGTTCGCCTCGCCCGACACCTCGAGGTACTTGAGGCCCTTCATCGCCTGCAGCGCAGCGTCCGCGCGGGCGGCCTTGGCGGTGGCCACGGTCCAGCCGCCCTTCTCGCTGAACGCGGCGGCGGCGGTGGCGGGCGCGCCCTCGAGCTTGGTGGAGAGCACCGCGCTCCCCGGGACCGCGAGGTACGCGAAGGTGATGGCGTCGGCCGAGAGCTGGCTGCTCAGGCTCTCGTCGGCGCTCTTCTGCGCTGCGGCGTTGACGAGGTCCTTGTTGGCGCCCATCGCGACGCCGACGCCGGAGACTTCCTTGGCGAGGCCGCCGCAGCCGGCAGCGAGCGTGGAGAGGGCGACCGCGGGTAGGAGCGTGGCGGCGAGCGTGGCGGCGAGGGCAGCGGCGGAGCGGAGCTTTGGCTTGTGGGTCATGGTGTTTGGGGCCTTCGGGTCTGCTGGTGACGGTGCGGGGGCGCACCTTAGCAAACCCAGGCCTCCCGGGATCGCCAGTGCGACCTTCTGCCCGAAAGCGATCCGTGAGACGAATCCCGCAGTGACCGCTCCGGCAGGCCCCTCGTCGAGAACCCCGTGGCAGGCGGCGCTCCTGCGGGCCGCGCTGCTGGCCGTCTGCGCGCTCTCGTGCGCGGGCGACCCGCCACCTCCGCAGGCGAGCGCGATCGCGCCGCTCGCCGCGCCCGAGCCCGCGGTGCTGCGGATGGCCGGCTCTGGCGCGGTGGGTCCGCTCGCGCGCGCCCTCGCGGCGACCTTCGCCGGGCACCCGCTCAACACCGGCCACCTGCGCCCGCTGGTGGAGGACAGCATCGGCACGGGCGGCGGCATCCGCGCGGTGGCCGACGGCGCGGTGGACCTCGGGCTGCTCTCGCGCCCGCTCTCCGAGTCAGAGCAGCGGCTGGGCCTCCTGCTCTTCCCCGCGGGCACCGACGCGGTGGTGCTCGCCGCCAACCACGACCTGCCGCTCGACGAGGTCTCCAGCCAGCTCTTGCGCGAGCTCTTCTCGGGCGCCCGCCGCTCGCTCCAGGCCGGCGCCGCTGGAGTCGACGGCGACGCGCCGGTCACCGCGCTGCTGCGCGACCCGAGCGAGTCGGCCAACCTCGCGCTCGACGCCGCCGTGCCCGGCATGGCGCAGGCCCGCGCCCAGGGCTACGCAGCGGGGCTGCGCGTGCTCTATCGTGATGAAGCGATGGTCGCCGCGCTCTTCGGCGCGCGCGGCGGGCTCGGGCTCTCCTCGCTGGCGCTGCTGCACGAGGCGCGGGTGCCGCTCAAGGTGCTCCGCCTCGACGGCCGCACGGCCTCGGTGGAGGCGGTGGCGCAGGGCCGCTGGCCGCTCTGGCGCCAGCTCTGGTTCGCGGCGCGGCCCGACCGCCTCGAGCGGGTGCGGCCGTGGCTCGTCTATGCCGCCTCAGCCGAGGGCCGCGCGCGCCTCGAGGCCGCCCGCTACCTCCCGCCGCCCGCGCCCCGGCAGGACGCCGACCAGGGCAGCGGCCGGTGACGCCGCTCCGGCTCACCACCTGGTTCAAGAAGCGGATGCTGCCGCTGGTGGTGGCCGCGGCCATCCCCATCGCCGTCGCCGCGCCGCTCGCGTTCACGCTGCAGAAGCGCAGCGAGCTCTTGCAGACCGCGCGGGGCGAGGCCGCGCGGCTGGCGCTGGTGATCGGCGCGGAGATCGACGAGCGCCCGCGGCTGTGGCGCTACGACGCCACCAAGATCGGCGAGCGGCTCGCCGCCGAAGGGCTCGACCGCAGGCCGCTGCGCGTCTTCGAGGGCGGCCGCGAGGTGAAGGTGGACCTCCTGCGCGCAGCCGCCCTGCCGCGCTTCGTGCTCTGGGGCAGGCAGGACGTGCTCCCGCGCGGCGCGGCCTCTCCGGCCGCCTCGGTGTGGGTGGCGGTCGACGCGGGCCCGCTCGTCTCGGGCGCGGCGCTGCTGGCGGCGCTCTTCACGCTGCTGGCGGCCTCGCTCGGCTCGGTGCTGTACCTCTTGCCCGTGAGCGCGGTGCGCGGGGCCGAGCGACGCACACACTTGTTGCTGGGCCGGCTCGCGCTGACGCTGCAGGAGGAGGATCGCCGCCGCATCGCCCGCGACCTCCACGACGGCGCCGGGCAGGCCCTGACCGCGGCCCGCCTGGAGCTGGCGGCGCTCTCCGCGCGGGCGGCTGGAGCGGGCGACGAGCAGGGCCGCGAGGCGCTGCGCCGGATCACCCGGCAGCTCGACGACGCCCTCGAGGAGGTGCGCCGCTCCAGCACCGCGCTGGGCCCGCCCGCGCTCGAGGAGCTGGGCTTCGCGCGCGCCCTGGAGCGGAGGTGCGAAGCGCTCGAGGAGGCGGCGCAGATCCCGGTGGACTGCTCAGTATTACTATTACCGATCCTGCCCGCCGCCGTCGAGCTGGCCGGCTATCGGATCGTGCAGGAAGCGCTCACCAACGTGGCTCGCCACGCCCGCGCGAAGCGGGCCTGGGTGAGGGTCTCCGCCGACGCGGAGCACCTGACGCTCGAGGTGGGCGACGACGGGCTGGGCCTGCCCGCCGCTTCTGCGAGCGGCGAAGACACGCGCCGCGCGGGGAGCGGGCTCGAAGGGATCAGGGAGCGGGTCCGGCTCCTCAATGGAGAGCTCTTCCTGCAGCGTCCGGCGGGCGGCGGGCTGGTGCTGCGCGCGGTGGTGCCGCTGCTCACCGAGGGTCCCGAAGGAAGCGACGAAGGCAGCGCCGACGGCAGCGGTGACGCCGACGGCCGGGCCGCCAGCCGGGAGACGCGCCGGTGAGCGCCCGCAAGATCCGCATCGTCGTCACCGACGACCACGCGGTGGTGCGCGCCGGCCTGCGCGCGCTCTTCGGCGCCCACGCCGGGCTCGAGGTGGTGGGCGAGGCCAAAGACGGCCGCGAGGCGATCGAGCTGTGCGACGAGCTCCGGCCCGACGTGCTCCTGCTCGACCTCTCGATGAGCTCGTTCAACGGCATCGAGGCGCTGCGCCGGGTGCGGACGAGCTTCCCGATGACGCGGGTGCTGGTGCTCTCGATGCACGCGACGCCCGAGTACGTGCGGCCGGCGCT
>JAYWAO010000496.1:0-9568 GCA_043782365.1 Deltaproteobacteria bacterium | reverse complement strand
GCGCGCGCATGACCGCCAACGAGCTGGACGCGGTCATCCTGGTCGGCGGGCCCACGCGGCTGCCGATCATCCGCACCAGCGTCCGCCACTACTTCGGCAAGGACGTGATGGCGGGCATCGACCCGGACGAAGTGGTGGCCATGGGCGCCGCCATCCAGGCCTCGTCGCTGCTCAACGCCAAGGGCGAGCACTACCTGCTCGACGTCACGCCGCTGACGCTGCGGGTCGGCACGGTGGGCGGCTACACCGACAAGATCATCGACAAGAACACGCCCATCCCGATCGAGCGGAGCAAGTCCTATACGACCAACCGCGACGGCCAGGAGAAGGTGAAGATCCGCGTCTACCAGGGCGAGGGCAACAAGGCCGCCGAATGCGAGCTGCTCGGCGAGTTCGAGTTCTCGGGCTTCCGCATCGCCTACCGCGGCGAGGTGCGCATCGAGATCATCTTCGAGATCGACACCAACGGCATCGTCAACGTCACCGCCACCGACGTCGAGACGGGCCAGAAGACCACCTGCACCATCCGCCTCAGCTCCGGCCTCACCGAGGAGATGATCAAGCAGGCGGCCGAGAAGAACGCTGCGACCACGCTCGCGCGCGGCGCGGAGGCCGCCTGATGTCCGAGCAGGTCCCAGCGATCGACGAAGCGTTCGAGATCGAGGCGCAGGCGCTGGCCCAGATCATGGACGAGCTCGACTACTTCCAGATCCTCAAGGTGCCGCAGACCGTCTCGCCGGTGGCGCTCAAGCAGAGCTACTACCGGGAGTCGCGCACCTACCACCCCGACCGGTTCTTCCAGACGCAGGCAGGAGACCTCAAGGACGCGGTCTCGCGCATCTACAAGCGCATCAACGAGGCCTATGTCTGCCTGCGCGACGACGCGCGGCGCAACAAGTACCAGGTCGACATCTCCGGGCCCGAGCGCGCCAAGAAGCTGCGCTTCGTCGAGGCCAGCGAGCAGGAGATGAAGAAGGACAGGGAGCAGGAGGTCGGCACCACCCCGCAGGGCCGCAAGTTCTTCATGGCCGGGCTGCAGGACCTCGCGGCCCAGCGGTTCGCGGCGGCCGAGCGCAACTTCAAGATGGCGCTCACCTACGAGCCCGGCAACCTCAACTACAAGGCGAAGGCCAGCGAGGCCGGAAAGCTCGTGCCGCGGGACGGCCTGCGATGAACTTCGACCTCGGCTGCGCCGGCGTCGCGCTGGTCTTCCTCATCCTCGGCGCGGTGCGCGGGCTGATCCGGCAGGTCTTCGGGGTGGCCGGCTTCGTCGGCGGCCTCTTGCTGGCGCGGATGTTCGCGGCGCCGCTCGCGGAGCAGGTCGGGCCTTCGCTGGGCCTGGGCAAGGTCGCGGGCACCACCGTCATCTCGATCGCCATCTTCATCGCGGTCGAGATCGTCTCGAGCGTGATCGGCAACTTCCTCCACGACCACCTCGGCGCCATCACTGGCACGGTGAACCGCCTCGGCGGCGCGGGCGTGGGGCTGGTGAAGGGCCTGCTGGTCGTCTGGGCGGTCGCCTCGCTGGCGGCGCTGCTCCATGAGCACCTGCCGCAGGCGGAGACGAAGATCCCGGGCCTCGCGGCGCTCGACCTCGGCCACTCGAACACGGTGAAGGCCGCCACGGGCACCAACTTCCTCGGCGATCTGGAGAAGAGCTTCGGCGTCTTCTCCAGCCTGCCCCCGTCGCTGCGGGACGCGGCCATCGAGGGAAAGCGCAAGCTGCAGCAGGCTGCGGAGGCCGCGAGCGAGGGGGCCGCCTCCGCGGGCAAGGCGGCGCTGCAGAAGGCAGAGGAAGCGCAGAAGGCCGCGCTGAAGGCGGCGGCAGAGAAGGCGAAGGAGCTGCAGAAATAGTGTCACCGATGTAAGAGTAATACCGTTGTGTCCCCGCTGGACTGCTCGTGAGGTAGGCCCATGCCCGACAAGCCGAAGTCCGCCGCGCTGCCGTTCGACCTGCCGGAGAACCCCATCGGGGGCCGCGCGTTCGGAGATGACGACGAGGACAGCACCTCGGTCACCGCGGCGCCCACCTTCGATCCGCCGCCGCTCGTGGCGAAGCCGGCTGCGCCCAGGCCCGCGGCCAGGCCGTTCGCGCCCGCGGCCCCGGCGGCGAAGCCCGCGCCTGCCGCGAGGACGGCGCCCGCGCCTGCCCCCAAGGTTGCGCCCGCGCCTGTCGCAAGGGCCGCGCCCGCCCCCGCCGCCAAGGCCGCGCCCGCGCCTGCCAGGTCGCTCGCCTTCGGCGACGACGACGAGGACAGCACCTCGGTGACGAGCGCGCCCACCTTCGATCCGCCCAAGCACGACCCCGCGGCGATCTCGATCAGGGGCTTCGGCGACGACGACGACGACAGCACCTCGGTGACGGGCGCGCCCACCTTCGACCCGCCCGCGCACGACCCGGCGGCGATCTCGCTCGACGACGAGGAGAACGAGGACCGCACCACCGTGGACAAGCGGCCGGGGCCCCGGTAGCGCCCTCCCGCGGCGCTGCCGGGAATGGTGTTGAATCAATCCGGTTGGCACCGCGTCGGTAGCAGACGCGGGCCGACGGAGCCTCGCAACGTTTGGTGCGGGACCCTGTCGCCTTCATATCCCCGGAGTCCCCCATGCGCAGCTTCGCCATGTCGCTCGTCGCCCTCTCGTTGTGCGCCGCCGCTGTCGAGGCGCAGCCGATCATGAAGCTCCCCGACGCGAGCCCGCGCGCGCGGGTCGAGCAGACGGTGGGGCTGACCGACCTCTCGGTCACCTACGCGCGGCCCGCGGTGAAGGGCCGCAAGGTCTGGGGCGACCTCGTGCCGTTCGGGCAGGTGTGGCGCGCAGGGGCCAACGAGAACACGGTGGTCTCGTTCAGCACGGCGGTCACCGTGGAGGGCAAGCCGCTCGCCGCGGGACGGTATGGCCTGCACCTGATCCCCGCCGAGACGGGCGCGTGGACGGTGATCTTCTCGAGCAACAGCAGCAACTGGGGCAGCTTCAGCTACGACGCGAAGGAGGACGCGCTGCGGGTGCCGGTGACGCCGGAGGCCGCCCCGATGGAGGAGCGGCTGCAGTACACCATCGACGACGTCGCCGACGGCGCCGCCGTGCTCGCCCTGCGCTGGGAGAAGCTGAGGATATCCATCCATATCGGCGTCGATACCAACGCGGTCACCGTCGCGAGCCTGCGGCAGCAGCTGTATGGCCTCCCGCAGTTCTTCCCCAAGGGCTGGAACGACGCCGCGGGCTGGCTGGTGGCGCACGACACGAGCCTCGACGTCGCCGCCGAGTGGGTCGAGCGCAGCCTGAAGCTCCAGCCGACCTTCACCGCCCACATGCTCAAGGCGAGATTGCTGGAGAAGAGGGGCGACGCCGCCGGGGCCAAGGCGCAGCGCGAGCTGGCGATCACCAAGGGGAACGAGGTCGAGGTGAATCTGTACGGATACTCGCTGCTCGGGGCCGGCAAGACGCAGGAGGCGATCGAGGTCTTCAAGCGCAACGCGAAGGATCACCCGGAGTCGTGGAACGTGCACGACTCGCTGGGCGAGGCGCTGGAGAAGGCGGGTGAGAAGGGCGCGGCGAAGGCGAGCTACCAGCAGGCGCTCAAGCTGGTGAAGGACCCGGTGCAGAAGGCGCGGCTGGAGAAGACGGTGGCAGGGCTGTAGCCGATCACCCGGCTCCGAATCCAGGCGAGGGTTGGCGTCGCGGCCCAGGGCTCCGCTACAACCACTGCATGGAGTCGCCGCTCTGCGGTTCCCCTCGCCGAACAGTTTCGGCGAGCCTCCCCTCCCTGCGGCCAGACTCCTGGCCGGGCCGCCTCCGGTGGCTGATGCGGAGCGGAATTGCGGGCGTCGGTACTAGCCCAGCAGCCGCCGCAGCGCCCCCTCCACCCGGGGCAGCGCCGCCTCGATCTCCCGCTCGCTGACCGCGCCGACGCTGAGCCGGAACCAGCCGTTCTCCTCGGCCAGCCCGAAGGCCTGGAACGGCACCACTGCGAAGCCGGCCTCGTCGAGCAGGAGCTTGCGAATCTGCTCGTTGGTGGTGATGCCGCGCTTGCCGATCAGATCGACCCGCACCGAGAGGTAGATCGCCCCCTGCGGTGGGATCGACCGCACGGGCAGGCCGGTCTCGGCCATCGCCGCGAAGCCCTTGTGCAGCTTGTCGAGGCGCGCCTGCAGCCCGTCGTGCAGCCACGCGGAGTAGCGCTGCACCTCGGCGCCGTCGCGGAGCATCTCGGCGGTGGCCACCTGCTCGGCGCGCGGGGCCCAGGCGCCGACGTGGCCGAGGATGTCGCGCATCGCCGCGATCACCGTGCGCGGACCAACCCCCCAGCCGACGCGCACGCCAGTGGCGGCGAAGGCCTTGGAGATGCCGTCGACGAAGATCACATACGGCGCGCACTCGGGCACCAGCTCCACCGGGGTGACGTGGCGGGCCGACCCGAACGTGAGCTGCCAGTAGACCTGATCGAACATCGCGTAGAGCGGCTTCTGGCCGAGCGGCTCGCGGCGCTGGTTCTCGCTGACGAGGAGCTCGCCGATCGCCTTCACCTCGGTCTCCGAGAGCACCGTGCCCGCCGGGTTGAGCGGCGAGTTGAGCGAGAGCAGGCGCGCCTCCGAGAGGTGCGGCGCGAGCTGCGCGGCGGTGGGCAGGAACCCGTCCTCGGCCTTGCAGGGCACGGCGATGCCGCGCGCGCCGGACAGGTGGACGTAGTGATTGTTGTTCCAGCTGGGCACCGGGTAGACGACCACGTCGCCCGGCTCCACCAGCGCCGAGAAGATGGCGTAGATGATCGGCCGCGAGCCGCCGCCGATGACGATCGACTCGACCGGCACGTCGAGGTGCAGGCGGGTCCGGTAGAAGTCGCGCACCGCCTCGCGCAGCTTGAGCATGCCGTCGGAGGGCGGGTAGTTGGTCTCGCCCGCCTGCAGGGCGCGGACGGTGCCCTCGAGCAGCGCCTTCGGGATGGGGAACTCCTTCGAGGAGAAGTCGCCCACGGTCAGGTTGCAGATCTGCGCGCCGCCCGCCTGCTTCTGGCGGATCTCGGCGGCGATCTTGAGGATCTCGGAGCCCACCAGGCCACGGGCCATCGCCGAGAGGCCGCGCTTGGGGTCGCCGGAGGGGAGGTCGAAGGTGGGCTGGCTCATGGTGCCTCTGTGGAGCGTCCCGCGTGCGGCCGGAGCAGGTCGAAAAAAGCGCGCTCTGCTTACCACGCCAGCGACGGAAAGGAACGGCAGAGGATGCCGCGCGGTAGAGTGAGGGGGTGAGCGCTCCTTCGAAGGTCCGCAGCAAGGCGCTGGTCTGGGTGATCCGCCCGGGACCCGCCGGCTACGAGGTGCTGCTGCTGGAGCGGCCGCGGGATCGGGGCGGGGGTTTGCACCCGGTCACCGGGAAGGCCGACCCGCGCGAAGCCCCGGCGCAGACCGCCGCTCGCGAGGCGCGCGAGGAGACTGGGCTCACCGGCGCCCTGGCTGACCTCGCGTTCGAGCACCGCTTCACTTCGACGAAGCCCGGGAAGCGTCCGGTCGCGTGGGTGGAGCGGGCGTTCCTCCTGCTCGTGCCAGCGGGGAGCGAGCCGCGGCTCTCGGAGGAGCACGTCGCGCGCAAGTGGGTGCCCCTCGGCGAGGTGGGAGCCCTGCTGGTGTGGACCGCCCACAGGGCGTCGCTGGAGCGGGTGGCGGAGCAGCTGGAGCGCGGGTAGGGCGCGCCGCTCGGCTGCCACCCAGCGATTACTGGACGGCGGCGGGGTTTCGGTAGACGGCGTCGACTTCCACGCTCACGCCCAGCGAGGAGATGCGCACCGCGCCGCCCGCGGTGGCGTCGGTGAGGAACCAGCGCCCGCCGTCGTTGCTGTAGACCTCGAGGCGCTGCTCCTTCTGGGAGACGAGCAGGTAGTCGCGCAGCGAGGCGATGCGGCGGTAATGGGCGAACTTCTCGCCGCGGTCGGAGGCTTCGGACGAGTCGGAGAGGACCTCGACGATCACCAGCGGGTTGGTCGCTGCGTCGGCGTCGTCGGGCGCGGGCTCGACCGGGCCGCAGATCACCACCACGTCTGCGTAGCAGCTGCGCTCCGTCTCTACGATGCGCAGGCGCAGGTCGGAGGAGTAGACGTTGCACGGGCGGCCGGACAGGGCCGTCCGCAGCTCACCCGAGAACGCTGCCTGCAGTCGCGCGTGCTCGGGTGTGCCGCCCGCCATCGCGAAGATCTCGCCGCGCAGGTACTCGTGCTTCTCGGCGCTGGTGCGCTCGAAGGCGAGGTAGTCGGCGTACTTCGTGTAGGGCTTTTGAGCCGCGCTCATGGGCCTCTAGACTATCACGGAGGACAGCGAAGACTAAGCCCGCGCTCGCACTCCAGCGCCGATCCGCAGCGGCACCAGCGCGCTCTCGTGCTTGACCAGCGCGGCCAGCGACGTGCAGCGGTAGACATCGAGCATCTGCTCCTGGCCCTTCTTCCAGATATGATACATCGAGCAATCGCTGCTCACGTCGCACGCCTCCTTGTGGTCGAGGCAGACGTTGATCTGCACCGGCCCGCCCGCGGCCTCGATCGCGTCGAGGAACGAGATGTCCCGCGGGCTCTTCGCCAGCACGTAGCCGCCGTGCGCGCCGCGGGTGGAGCGGATGAGGCCGCCGGCGGTGAGCGACTTGAGGATCTTGGCGAGGAACTCGCGCGGCAGGCCGAGGTCGCCGGCGATCTCCTGCAGCGGCGCGATGCGGCCCCCGTCGCGGGCGGCGAGGTAGATCAGCGCCCGCAGGGCGTAGTCGATCTTCCGGCTGATCATCAGATTTTGCTGCACAGACGGGTCTTAACGCCCCCCTCCGCGGTCCGTCAAGGCGCGCCGTGCCGCAGCAGATAGGGGGCAGCCAGGTCAGGGACTGCCGGGAGGAAGGGCACGCGTGGAACGTGGCCGGTTGCTGGAGCGGGCGTGACGACAACTGCCGACAACTGCTTCAACGCGGAGGGCGAGAGACGAGGGGCGGAGGACGCGGAGGAAGGCTGGGGGGCTTGATGTCGGACGTCTTGCGTGGCCACGGAGGAGGCTCTTCTTCGCGTCCTCGCCTCTCGCTCGCCTTCGCCCCTGCAATCCTCAGGTGGAGGTGGCCTTAGAGGGATGGTGGGCGCCAACGCGCTGGTCACCTCGGGCGTGTGCCTTAGAGGGCTATTTCTTCGGCGCGGGCGGAGGCGCCTTCTCCTTCTCCTTCTCTGACGCCAGTCCGCTCGGAGCGCTCTCCCGCGCCGCCGACTGCGCCTTCAGCGCGCTCTCGATCTCGGCCAGCTTCTCCTCCACCTGCGGCACCATCGGCTCGCCCTCGGGCGCCTCGGCGATGAAGGCGCGGTAGACCCGCTTGGCCTGCTCGAGGTTGCCCAGCAGCCGGTGGCACTGGCCGATGTTGTAGAGCAGCTTGTGCACCGGCTGCGCCTTGTAGGCCCGCTCGAAGAGCGCGAGCGCCTCGACATAGTGGCCCAGGTTGAACTCGCGGCGGCCCTGGTCGTAGAGGCCCTTCGCCTCGGCCGGAGAGGGCGGCGCCGCGTTCGCCGCGGTGTTCGCGGGAGCGGCGTCCTTCGCAGCAGCGGCTGGCGTCGCGGCGGCCACGGGCTTCTCCGCGGCCGGCCACTTCACATGATAGAGGTACACTTTCTTCTCGTCGCCGCCCGCCGCGAGCCAGCGGCCGTCGGGTGAGAAGGCCACCGCCCAGAGCTTGTCGGGCAGGTCGAACGCCAGCAGCTTCGCCTTGGCCTCGCGGTCCCAGAGGATGAGCGCCTGGTCGTCGGAGACCGAGGCGATCACCGAGCCGTCGGGCGAGAACGCCGCCCGGTGGATCGCCCGCAGGTGGCCCTCGAGGCGGCCCTGCTCGGCCCACGAGGCGAGGTCGCGCACCAGGAGCACGTTGTTCTCCGCCACGTTCGAGCCGCCGCGGCCGCCGAGCGTGCGGATGCCGCCGCCGGCCTTCTTCAGCTCGCGCGCGAGCGTCACGAAGTGGCCTCCCGCGGGAGAGACGGAGAAGCCGTTGAGGTCGCCGTACTCGGCGGCGCGCTCGGTCTGGTTGCGGGTCTCGCGGCGCGAGGGGAGGTCCCAGAGGCGGATGGTCTTGTCGCTCGCGCAGGAGAGCAGCCCCTTGCCGCCGTCGACGAAGGCCACCGAGCGGATGGTGTCGTCGTGGCCCTTCAGCTCGGTCTGCAAGAGGCCCGACTCCGGGTCGTGCACGCGTAACACCTTATCCTCGCCGCCAGAGGCGAGCGCGGTGCCCGTGGAGTCGAAGGCGAGCGCGTAGAGCGGGTCGTCGCTCACCTTGATCTCGCGCACCAGCCGGCCGGTGGCGGGGTCCCAGACCCGGATCTTCCCGTCCTTGCCGGTGGTGGCGGCGAGGCCCGTGGTGGTCGAGACCACCAGCGCGTGCAGCGCGCCGTGCCGGGTGTCGAACGAGGTGGTCTTCTTCCGGCCGTCGGCTTCGAAGACCTGGACGTTGCCGGAGGCGTCGCCCGCCAGCAGGAACCGGCTGTCGGCCGAGAAGGCGACCACGCGGATGGAGTCTCCCGGCCCGTCGAGCTGGCCCTTGAGCGTGAAGGCGGGCGGCGCGGCGGCGGCGCTGCCGAGCGCCAGCGCGAGGCAGAGGGTCGCGACTGACAGACCCGCGGTGCGTGCGGTCATCGGTTGGCTCCGGAGTGCAGTTGGTAAAAGCGATAACCGAGGGCGGCTCAGAAGAACACCGAGAGGCCGGCGCTGAGGATGATCGACGAGCCGCCCGGGTCGGTCACCGGGCCGGTCAGGTCGAGCTGCGCGAAGGCCGCCGCGGTGGGGTTGAGGAAGTACTTCACCCCGCCGTTGAGGTCGTAGGCGAGGTTGGCCGAGGTGGTGCCGCCGCCGGCCAGCAGGCCGAGGCCGATGCCGACCCCTGCATAGGGCGTGAACCGCGGGTCCTTGGCGGAGAAGTAGATCCGGGCCGCGGGGAAGAGGTTGAGGTAGCCGAACGACAGGTCGAGCGAGCCGAAGAACATGGCGTCGCCGCCGACTTGAAGCCCGTCGATCTTGGTGCCGAAGATGGTGATGTCGTGGAGCAGCTTTCCGTAGTGGGCGCCGAGGAAGACGCTGGGCGAGCCGCCGCGCAGGTTGGCGTTGAGCGAGGCGTTGGCGGAGATCTCGTTGTCCTGCTTGTCCACCTGCGCCGAAGCGGCGGCGGGCACGAGGGTGCACAGCGCAAGCGAAAGGAGGGCGACGCGGAGGAGGTTGGTCATGGGCGCAGCGTTACCCCTCGGGCAAGGTGCTTGCAAGCGGACGAAGCCGCCTGCCCGGGACCATCCGCCGCAGGGCCCTGCTACAGTCGCGTGCATGATCGATCTCCACTCGCACACGAACCACTCCGACGGACAGCGCACGCCAGAGGAGCTGCTCGCCGAGGCAGCCGCTGCCGGCGTGACCGTGCTGGCGGTGACCGACCACGACACGGTGTCGGGGATCGCGCAGTGCCGGGCGGCGGCGGCGAAGGTGGGCGTGCGGCTGGTGGCCGGGATCGAGCTGTCGGCACAGCTGCACGGGCGCGAGGTGCACGTGCTCGGGCACCTGCTCGATGCGGGGTCGCCGGCGCTGGGGGA
>JAYWAO010000495.1:0-9574 GCA_043782365.1 Deltaproteobacteria bacterium | reverse complement strand
GGACCGACTACATCGGGCTGCGGTGCGCGCTGGACGTGCGCTGAGAGGTCGAACGAGCGTGCTCGCTGGCGGCGGTCAACGGCCGCGGTAGCCGGCCTCGCGCTGGTGGCGGACCGCGAGGACCCGCACGAGCCCGTCGAGCTCGTCGTACTGGTAGAGCGCGATGAAGCCAGTCTTCCCGGCCGAGATCACAAGCTCCCTGATGTCGCAACCCGGCAGCGCTCGCCCGATGCGGGGATGTTGGTCCAGGATGGCGACAGCGGACCGGATCGCCTCGATCTGCCGCACGGCCCAATCGGCGTCGGCCCCGAGGTTGAACCCGAAGATCTGCTCGAGGTCATCGAGCGCACCATCTGCGAACTGGATCACGACAGCTTTCGGGCCTTCGGGCGCTTCACCTTTTCGCCATGGACCCGCGCGCGCAGGTAGGCGAACACCTCCTCCGCGGGGACGGCCTTGCCCATCTGCTTCATCCCAAGGAGCCGCCGCTCCGCTTCGGCCTGGAACGCAGCCTGCGCCTCCTCTGCGTCGAGCTTCTCCCTGATGGCTTCGAGCATGAAAGCGTGGGCGCTGGTGTCCTTCGCGCCGGCAAGCCTGGCGATCCGCTCCGCCATCTCGACTGGCACTCTAAGTGACACGGGCATCTGCAGGGCTCCGTAGGACAAATGCACTACAAGCATAGGTGCGCGACCCGCTAGCGTCAATGGAAGGCCACGCCACCGACGACCGGCTCGCTCGACCTCATCCGCGCTACCCTCCCCCCGATGCCCCTGCGCTTCCTCCCCATCTTCGTCATGCTCGCCTGCGCGCAGCCCGGCCTCTACCTCGTCATCAGGGCGCTCTTCTTCCCGCGCCCCGAGCAGCTGCCCATCTATGGCTACCTCGTGCGAAACGGCGTGCAGCTGGGCCACGCGACACGATACTTCGTGGCGTACCCGATCCTGTCGTGGACCATCCTGTCGATCCCGATGGTGACCACCCGCTACACGATGGGCCAGTTCCGCGAAGGCCGCGCGCAGCTCTACGTCCACCGGGGCATGGGCACGGTGGGCGCGGTGCCGCTCCGGCTGGGGTCCCGGCCCGAGCTCGCCTTGCTCACCCTGCGCGGTTCGTGAGAGAGAGCGGGCCGTGCGAACTTCGCGAAGGGCGCCGCTGCCGCAGGCCGGGTCCGGGCCGGACCGGGCCCTGGAGAGATTGCTGGCCAGCTTCCCCAAGGCCACCGTGGCGGTGGTGGGAGATCTGGTCGCCGACGAGTACGTCGTCGGGGAGACCGATCGCATCAGCCGCGAGGCGCCGGTGCTGGTGGTCCGCTACGAGCGCAGCGAGCTGAAGGCCGGGTGCGCGGCCAACGCCGTGATGAACCTCTGCGCGCTCGGGGCAAAGCGCGTGCGGCCGGTGGGCCTCGTCGGCGCCGACCGCCCGGGCGCGCTCTTGCGGGGCCTCCTCGAGCAGGCCGGGGCCGACGTCTCGGGCGTGCTGGTGGCCGCGGGCGCGCCCACCGCCACCAAGATGCGCATCCTCGCGGGCGGGAAGAACACGCGCCGGCAGCAGATCGTCCGGCTCGACCGCGACGGGCCCGGCGTGCCGTCTGGAGTGTTACTCAAGAAGCTGCTGGCGGCGCTGCAGACCGCGGTGCGCGGGGCCGACGCGGTGCTGGTCTCCGACTACGGCCTCGGCCTGCTCGAGGCGCTGCGGACCCCGGTGTTCGAGCTCGCTGGCGCGCGGCCGGTCTGCGTGGACGCGCGCTACCACCTGCGCGACTACCGCGGCGCCGCGCTGCTCAAGCCCAATGAAGTGGAGCTGGAGCAGGCGGTGGGCCGCCCGCTCGGCGGCACGCCCGAGGCGCTGGAGGCCGCGGGCCGCGACTTCCTCGCGCAGCTCGGCGCCAAGGCGCTCCTGGTCACCCGCGGCCGGCACGGGATGGCGCTGCTCCGGCCGGGCCACGCCACCGCGATGATCGCCGCCCACGGCCAGCGCGAGGCGGTCGACGTCACCGGCGCCGGCGACACCGTGATGGCCGCGATCACGCTCGGCCTCGCCTGCGGGGCCGACGCCGTCCAGGCCGCGCGGCTCGCCAACGTGGCCGGCGCGCTGGTGGTGCAGAAGCCCGGCACCGCCACGGTGAGCCGCGCCGAGCTCGCGGCAGAGCTGGCGGCAGGCCCCGTGCTCGCGGCGCGCCAGACCGTGACCATCCAAGGGCGGCCCCGGAAGTGATCGCCACCCTCGCAGAGGCGGTGGCGGCGCGCGAGGCCGCGCGCGCGGCGGGCCACACGGTGGCGGTCGCCAACGGGGCCTTCGACCTCCTCCACGTCGGCCACCTGCGCTATCTGCAAGGCGCGAAGGCGCTGGCCGGGGAGGGCGGGCTGCTCTTCGTGGGGGTCAACTCCGACCAAAGCGTGCGGCTCTCCAAGGGCCCGTCGCGGCCCGTGGTGCCCGAGGCCGAGCGGCTGGAGCTGGTCGCCGCGCTCGCCTGCGTGGACTACGCGGTGCGCTTCGACGAGCAGACCGCCGAGGCGCTCCTGCGCGCGCTGCGGCCCGACCTGCACGTGAAGGGCACCGACTACACGCCAGGGAGCGTGCCGGAGCGGGCGCTGGTCGAGTCGCTCGGCGGCCGCACGGTGATCGCCGGCGACCCCAAGGACCACTCGACCACCGATCTCTTCGCCCGGGTCCGCGAGCTGGCGCTCGGGGCGGAGCCGCAGTGAGCTCCGGAGCAGGGCGGCTGTCCGCGGTCGTCATCGCGCAGGACGAGGCGGCGAACCTGCCGGGCTGCCTCGCGTCGCTCGGCTTCTGCGACGAGGTGCTGGTGATCGACGGCGGCTCCCGCGACCAGACGCGCGCGCTGGCGCGGGCTGCCGGCGCGCGGGTCTTCGAGCGCACGTTCGACCACTTCGCCGCCCAGCACGCCCACGGGCTGGCGCAGGCCGCCGGACCCTGGATCCTCTCGATCGACGCCGACGAGCGGGCCACGCCAGCCCTGGCCGAGGCCGCGCGCGCCATCGCGGACGCGCCCGCGTCGGACGCCGCGCCGAGCGCCTACGCGCTCCCCTTCAAGAACCACTTCGCGGGCCGCTGGCTGCGCTTCGGCGGCCTCTGGCCCGACCGGCACCTGCGCCTCTTCCGCAAGGACCGCTGCAGCTACGACCCCGCGCGGCCCGTCCACGAGAAGCTGCTGGTCGAGGGTATTACACAAAGCCTGGACGCGCCCGTGCTCCACCACACCTGGACCAGCGCGGCCCACTGCCTGGAGAAGAGCGCACGCTACGGCGAGCAGGCGGCGCGCGGGCTGTTCGCGCAGGGCCGGCGCGGCTCCCTGCTCCGGCTCGTCTTCAGCCCGCTCTGGCGGTTCGTGCGCGGCTACTTCCTGCGCCTGGGGCTGCTCGACGGCGGGCCCGGGTTGGTCGTCGCGCGGGCCCGCGCCTACGAGGCGTACGTGCGCGAGTCCAGGCTGCGCGCGCTCTGGCGCGAATCGGCAGCGCAGGGCCAGGGCCGATGAGCTCCCTCGTCCACGCGCCCTCGGACGAGGCGCAGACCGCAGCCTGGCCGCGCGCGCCGCTGCTGCTCTGCGCGAGCTCGTCGCGCACCGGCCCGGTCGAGGGCCTGATCGCGCTCGCGGTCCACCTGCGCGCCCAGGGCATCGACGCCCGCTTCGGCGGCGACACCGTGCGCCCCGGCGAGGACCTCTCGGGCCACCTCGCCCGCGCCGGCGTCCCGCTGGTGGAGGCGCTGCGGCTCTCGCGCAAGGTGCGGCCGGGCGACCTCATCCACGACGCCCGCACGCTCACCGCCTGGGTCCGCGAGGGCACGCCCGACCTCATCCAATGCGCCTTCGCGCACGACCACGCGCTGGCGCTCTGGGCCGCGCGCAGGTCCGGCCCTGCGCGGCAGCGGCTGCGGATCGTGCGGGAGGCCCACCGGCGCGTCGACGTCAGCCCAGGCCGGCTCGGCGTGCGCCGCCGCCTGCTGGGCGCCTCGGATGGCGTGATCGTCCGCTGCGAGGTCTATCGCGACGCGCTGGTCGCGCAGGGCCTCGATCCGCGCCGGGTCGCGGCCATCCCGGGCAGCGTGGAGTCGTCTCTCTTCACGCCGGGCAGGACGCCCGAAGCGCACCGCCTGCGCGCCCGCTGGGGCATCCCCGAGAATTGCGTCCTCATCGGCATGGTGGCGCGGATGAAGCCCGAGCGGCTGCAGACCCGCCTGGTGGACGAGTTCTACCGCGCGCTCCACGACTCCCCCGACGCGCACCTCGTGCTGGTGGGCCGCGGTGAAGACGAGGAGGCGCTGCGAGGCCTCGCGCAGCGGCTGGCTCCCGAGCGGATCCGGTTCGGCGGCTACCTCCGCGGGCCAGACCTGGTGGACGCCTACCGCGCCCTCGACGTCGCGGTCTGGCTGCGCGAGGGCAACGACGGCGCCTGCCGCGGCGTGCTGGAGGCGATGGCCTGCGGCGTGCCGCTGATCGTGGGCAACGACGGCGCGCCTCCAGAGCTGGTGGCGGGCTCGCGCGCCGACCCCTGCCCGCGGGCGTGCGGCCGGGTGGTGGACCCGCTCCTGCCAGGCGCGCTCGCCAAGGCGATCGTCGAGCTGGCCGGGGACCAATCGCTGCGGACCAGGCTGGGCAAGGCCGCGCGCGAGCGGGCGCTGCGCTTCACCAGCGCGCGGGCAGGCGAGGCGACGCTGGCTTTCTGGCGCTCGCTCGGCGACCTGCCGCCGGTGGGCGCGACCGTCGGCCTCGGCGGGCCCGTGCGCGCTCCTTGAAGTGCTCCGGTGAAGTGCTCCGGTGAAGTGCTCCGGTGAAGCGCTCCGGTGAAGCGCTCCGGTGAAGCGCTCCGGTGAAGCGCTCCGCTGCCGGCGCCCTCGGCCTGTGGTAGACACAGACCCATGTCGATCGCCCCCGAACTGAAGGAGCTGCTCGCCTGCCCGAAGTGCAAGGGCGACCTCGAGTTCCACGAGGCCGAGAACGAGATCGTCTGCCGGGCCTGCAAGCTGGTCTTCCGCGTCGAGGAGGACATCCCGGTCATGCTGCTCGAAGAGGCGAAGCCGCTGCAGGGCTGAGCGGTCCGCGCGCGATGGAGACGACCGCTGCGCTGACGGCGAGGCTCTCCGCGGCTCCCCCGGCGCGCGTGCTCGTCGTCCAGACCGCGTTCCTCGGCGACACCGTCTTCACCAGCGCGCTGGTGGCCGGGCTCGCCGCGCGGTTTCCCAAGGCCGAGCTCGACCTCTGCGTGGCCCCCCGCGGCCGCGACGTGGCCCGGGCCATGCCGCAGGTCTCCCAGGTGTTCGTCTACGACAAGCGCGGCGCGGACAGAGGCGGGGCCGGGCTGATCAGGATGGCCCGCAGGCTCCGCGAGCGGAGTCATACACTTGCGCTGCTGCCGCACCGCTCGCTGCGGACCGCGCTGCTCGCGCGCACCGCCGGCATCCCCGACCGGCTGGGCTTCCGCGCCGCTTCGACGCTCCTGCTCTGCACCGCCTCGACCCCCGATCCGGGCGGGCCGTTCCTCGCGCGCGAGGCGGCGCTGCTCTCGCTCTGCGGCGCCGCGCCGGGGCCGATGAGGCTGGTGCCCACGGAGGCCGACCGCGCGCAGGCCGCGGAGGCGCTGCACCGGCTGGGCCTGGGCGGCGCGCGGCTCGCCGGGCTGGCCCTCGGCTCGGAGTGGCAGACCAAGATCTGGCCGCTGCAGCAGATGGCCGCGCTCGCCCGGACGCTCTCCGCGCAGGGCCTCGTGCCGCTCTTGCTCGGCGGCCCGGGCGACCAGACCGCCGCCGCCGAGGTGCAGCGCCTCTCGGGCGTGCGCTGCGCCGACACCACGGGCAACAGCGTGGGAGAAGCGCTGGGCCTGCTCGAACGGTGCGCGGTGGCCGTCGGCGGCGACACCGGCCTCGTCCACGCGGCGCGCGCGCTCGGCGTGCCGACCGTGCCGATCTTCGGGCCCACCGACCCGCGCCTGCACTCGTTCGGGCCCGGCGACCGGCCGCAGTGGCTGCACCTCGACTGCGCCCCGTGCGGGCCGCACGGACACCGCCGGTGTCCGCTCGGGCACCACCGCTGCCTCACCGAGCTGGCCGCAGGGCCCGTCGCCGCCGCCGCGCTTTCGCTGGCTGGACCCGCTCCACGCTCCGGGCCGGCAGCGTGAGCCAGCCGCTCCGGGAGGAGCCTTTCGCGGGCCCGGACCCCCGGCTCGATCCCCTGCCGCCGCTCTGGGTGCGGCTCTGCGGGCGGCTGGTAGCGCGGCTCCTCCCATTGCGCGGCGGCCGGCCTGCACCCGCGGAGCTCAAGAGGGTCCTGGTGGTGCGCCCCGACGACCGGGTCGGCAACGCGCTCCTGACGCTGCCGCTGGTGCGCGCGCTGCAAGCGGCCCTGCCCGGCGCGCAGGTAGACCTGCTCCTGCCCGCGGGCCGCGGCGCCGCGCTGTCGGGCTTGCCGGGTATTACACTGATCCCATTCGAGAAGCAGGCCTTCTTCCGCGCGCCGCGACGCTTCCTCTCTGCGCTGCTGGCGCTGCGCCGCGCGGGCTACGACGCGGCCATCGACGCGTCCCACTGGCACTCGTACTCGCTGACGGCCGCCCTGCTCACCCGCGTCGCCACCCGGCGCTGGGCGGTGGGCGGGTCGCACTTCCAGGACGCGCTCCACTCGGTGACCGTGGGCGCGCCGCCCCCCTGGCTCAACGAGGTGGAGGGCAAGCTCCTCCTGCTGGCGGGCCTGGGCCTCGCGCCCCCCGACCGGGCGCCGCCGCTGGAGACCGCGCTGGGCCTCGCTCCGCGCGCGCGGCAGTTCGTCGAGGGCGCGCTGGAAGCGCATCCGCTGGCGCGGTTCGCCGCCCTCAACATCGGCGCCCGCAAGCCCGACCACCGCTGGGCCCCCGGGAAGTTCGCCGCCCTCGCCCGCGGCCTGCGCGAGCGCCACGGCCTCGTCTCGCTCGTGCTCTGGGGACCCGGTGAGGAGGAGCTCGCCCGCGCGGTGGTGGAGGGCGCGGGCGGCGCCGCGGTGCTCGCGCCGCCGAGCGACCTCGAGCAGCTCGCCGGGGCGTTCCGGAGCGCCGCCCTGGTGGCGACCAACGACACCGGCCCGCTCCATCTGGCCGTCGCTTGCGGCGCGAAAGTGGTCGCGCTCCAGCTCGCGGCGGATGGCGCCCGCTGGGGTCACCGTGGCGCGGAGTTCGAGGCGGTGCCGGTGCACGCGGCCAACGACGACAGCCTGCAGGGCAGCCCACCCGGCGCGCCGCCCGAGGAGATAGCGGCCGCGCTCGAGGCCGCGGGTCGCCTGCTCGCTTTGACAGCGCCGCCCAAGCAAGCGACCGTGTCGCCCGCCAAGCAGCCGTTCGGCGCTGCACACGAAGAAAAGGAGGGCGCGTGATCCGCTCGATGACCGGCTTCGGCCAAGGCCGCGGCAGCTCCGGAGGCGAGACGCTGACGGTCGACCTGCGCTCGGTGAACGGCAAGTTCTGCGAGGTGAAGACCCACCTCCCGCGCGAGTTGGCAGCGCTCGAGTCGGAGCTGGTGAAGAAGATCAAGGCCCGCGTCGCCCGCGGGAGCGTCGACGTCCACCTGCGGCGCGAGGGCGACTCGGGCCGCGCGCTCTTGCCCCGCGCCGACGTGCAGCTCGCCGCGGCCTACGTGAAGGCGCTGCGCGAGCTCAAGAGCGAGCTGGGCCTCTCGGGCGAGCCCTCGGTGAGCGACGTCGCCCAGCTCGAGGGGGTGATCAGCCTCCGGGAGGCGCCAGCGGATCTCGCCGCCGCCGCCGCCGCGATGCACCTCGCGCTCGACGCCGCCCTCGACGCCCACGACCTGATGCGCCGCCGCGAAGGGGACGCGCTCGAGCGCGATCTCGCGGCCCGCCTGGCCACCGTGGACAAGGCCACCACCGAGGTGGCGCGCCTCGCCCCGTCCTCGGTGGACGCGGTGCGCGCCCGGCTCGAGTCCCGCATCACCGAGCTGACCCGCGGGGCCGCGCCCGACCCGCAGCGGATCGCGCAGGAGGTGGCGTTCTTCGCCGACCGCACCGACGTCGCCGAGGAGCTGACCCGCCTCGCCAGCCACCTGGTGCAGCTGCGGGCGCTGCTCACCCAGGACGCGCCCGCCGGCCGCCGCCTGGAGTTCCTCCTCCAGGAGGTGAACCGCGAGGTGAACACCATCGGCTCGAAGAGCCAGCACGTGGGCATCTCCGCGCAGGTGGTCGAGGTGAAGGCCGAGCTCGAGCGGATCCGCGAGCAGATCCAGAACGTGGAGTAGAACGCACCCATGTCCGCCATCCTGCTCATCCTCAGCGCCCCCTCCGGCACCGGCAAGACCACGCTGGCGCGGCGCCTGCTCGGCCTCCACCCGGGGTCCACCTTCTCGGTGAGCTACACCACCCGCGCCCCGCGCGGCGCCGAGCGCGACGGCGTGGACTACCACTTCGTCGATGAGGCGACCTTCGACCGGATGGCCGAGGCCGGTGGCTTCGTCGAGCACGCCGAGGTCCACGGCCACCACTACGGCACCCCCCGCTCGGTGGTGACGCAGGCGAAGGCCCACGGCACGCTGGCGGTCTTCGACATCGACGTCCAGGGCGGCGAGGTGATCAAGGCGCAGCACCCCGAGGCGGTGCGGGTGCTCATCCTGCCGCCGTCGCTGCAGGAGCTCGAGCGCCGCCTGCGCTCCCGCAGCACCGACGACGAGGACACCGTGCGTCGCCGCCTCGACGTGGCCCGCCGCGAGCTGCAGCGCGCGCTCGCCTACGAGTATTGGGTGGTGAACGACGACCTCGAGCGGGCCACCGACGACCTCGCGGCGATCGTGCGCGCAGAGCGGTGCAGGGCGGGCACGCGCGACCTGACGCTGCTCGGCCTGTAGCTCTACCGAGGCGTTGGTTGCAAGAGCGCCGCACGACCGCAAACTGCTTCAACGCGGAGGGCGCGGAGAACGCGGAGGGCCGCGGAGAAAAGCCTGTCCGTCAACACCGCGCACGACGCCCGACCGCTAGGACTCATCCCAACCCCTCCGCGTCCCTCCGCGTTGAAGTAGTTCGCGGCAGTTGCCGGTCGCGCCCCGACACCCAGCACCAACGCGGCTCCGCGCCCGCCCAGACCAGGCCCGCACCGTAGATTCCAGTGAGTCGCCTCCCCCAGAGGCAAATCCGCGCTTTCTCACGCACTGCGCAGAAAGATCGTTGACCCGAACCAGCCCCGGCAGTACACACCGCGCCCCTCGAACGGAGAGCGGTTTTCCGGGCGACGGGAAGGCAGAAAGAAAAGTCGAGCAGGGCGCTTGACGAGGCGGAAGCAGAAGCGGTAGAAGCCGCCTCCCTCGCAACGGCAGCAGGCCGCGGCGGGGCAGAAGAGCAGTCGGAAGCAGGCAGGTGCGAAAGTCTGAAAAAAACGGTTGACGCAGTGGAAGCAGAGAGGTAGAAGCCGCCTCCCTCGAAATGGTCGTAGCAGGCCGCAGCGAGGCAGCCGAAAAGAAGTCGCCGAAAGAACTTGACGCGAAGAACGCAGAAGAGTAGAAGCCGCCTCCCTCGCAAGAAGCCGCGAGGCCCCGGACAGCACCGGGTTGAAGAGCAAGCCGGAGCAGCCAGCCGGTGGCAGCACTGTCG
>JAYWAO010000494.1:0-9576 GCA_043782365.1 Deltaproteobacteria bacterium | reverse complement strand
TGCTCGACGCAGACACGCTATCCTTCTTCGTCCGCCGCGACCCTGGAGTCCTCGCGCGCATCGCCCTTACGGCGCCGGAGAGCCTCTGGGTCTCAACGGTGACCCTGATGGAGGTGGAGCTCGGGCTGGTGCAAACGCCTGCCGTGCGGGCCAAGGTGGAGAAGGTGCTCGGCCTGCTCCTCGCGCGGGCGCGCATCGCGCCTTTCACCGAGCTGGAAGCCAGAACGACGGCCAGGGTCCGGGGTTCGCTCGCGTCGTCCGGCAAGCCCATCGGCCCCTACGATGTGATGCTCGCTGGAACGGCACTCACTCATGCGCTCACCGTCGTCAGCGGGAACCTGCGCGAGTACCGGCGAGTCGACGGGCTGGTCTCCGAGGACTGGCGGGCGCTCTAGCTTAGGGCGCGCGAAGGAATTACTCATTCGGTCCTTCTGGGTGTCGATATCGGCGGGATATCGACGCCAAGCCAGGATCGAGCCCGATCAGGAGCCCCGGCAAATGCCGGGGCTAGAAAAGCGGCCGCCCTCCGGGCTGTGAGAAGACTTGGTGAACCACGACACCTCGCTGGACGCCAGGTCGAGACACGGACGGCCAACCTCGGCCACCGAACCGAACGAGCCCGACCTTCGACTCGCAGCCCCCGAAGGGGGCGACCGTCCTTCTAGCCCCGGCATTTGCCGGGGCTCCCGACGCCGAACCCTTATGCGGGGTGTCGGACCACTCGCCAATCGACTTGTTCTTGCGCGCGCCCTTAGCTAAACCAGCTAGGCTACAGCAGCGACACCGGGTCCACATCTGCCCCCAACTCCACGCCCGCCTCCGCGTGGCTCGCCACCAGCGCCCGCGCCAGCCGCAGCAGCGGCCCGTGCTCCCGGGCGCGCAAGAGCACCTGCCAGCGGAACTTCCCCCGCATCCGCGCGAGCGGCGCCGCGGCCGGGCCGAGCACGTGGACACCCGCAAGCTGCTCGCGGGCGATCTGCCGCCGCGCCTTCTCGGCGAGCCGCTCTGAGGCACCCTGCACCTTGGCCTCCACGTGGCCCTGTGCGCGAGGCGTACGCGCGGACCGCTGCCGTGCCGTGCCTGCCAGAGCCACGCCGAGGCGACCACGGCGGCCAGCAACGGGAACACGCGCGCCGTCGCCATCGGGGCGTCGCGCAGGGCGAGCAGGAGCAGCGCGAACGCCGATTGTTTGCAAGCGCGAGGGCCACGGCGACGCCCCGCACGCGGCGCCCGGGGAGACGAGGCAGGAGGAGAAACCACTCTGCAGCGCGAACCGGCACCAATGTCACTCCAGGGTGCAGTAGTATTACATAAAACGGCGGGCGGCCTTCACTCCTCCAGGTCGCCGCTCCAGAACGCCTCGACGTCGTCCACGCTCCGCAGCACCCTGCACGGCGGCAGGCTCGCCAGGAACGTCCGCCCATACCCCCGCGTGGTCATCCGCGGGTCGAGCACCGCGACGATGCCGCGGTCGGTGGCGCTGCGGATCAGCCGGCCGAACCCCTGCTTCAACGCCAGCGCGGCCTGCGGCACCTGCCACTCGCCGAACGGGTCGCCGCCCTCCTGCCGCAGCCGCTCGATGCGCGCAGCCGTCAGCGGCTCCTGCGGCGAGGCGAAGGGCAGCTTGTCGATGACGACCAACTGCAGCGCGTCGCCCTGGACGTCGACGCCCTCCCAGAAGCTCTGGCTGGCGAAGAGCACGGAGTCGCGCTCCTTGAAGAGCCGCAGCAGCTCCGGCTTGGGGGCCTCGCCCTGCAGCAGCACCCGCAGGCCCGTCTCCCGCAGCTCTTCCGCGAGCAGCTCGTGGGCGCGCCGCATGTTGCGCAGGCTGGTGAAGAGCGCAAACGCGCGGCCGCCAGTGATCGGGACGAGCTTGCGCAGCTCGTCGGTAACCGCTTCGATAAACCCGTCGTCCTGCGGCTCGGGCATCCGCGGCGGCAGGTAGATGACGGCGTGGTGCTGGTAGTCGAACGGCGAGGCGAGCACCAGCTCGTCGGTCGGGTAGACCGGGCCGTCCTGATCGGCCAGCCCCGCGGCGCGCGTGAAGTAGCTGAGCGAGCCGCCCACCGCCAGCGTCGCCGAGGTGAAGACCACCGGGCCGATCTTGTCGTAGAGCCGGTCCTGCAAGAGGCCGCCGATGTCGAGCGGCGAGGCGTGCATCAGGAGGTTGCCGCCGCGCTGCTCGGCCCAGCGCACCAGGCCGTCGGCGTGCTGCGCGGGCGGAGGCGGCACCGGCGCGCCGGTCGCGTCCACCGGCTCGACGTCGATGACCTTCACGCCAGCCGCCTCCAGCTTGCGCTTCTTCATCGCCGACGCGGGCGGCGCGAAGAGGGCCAGGTCGCCCGCGAGCGTGACGCAGCGGCGGTCGAGCAGCGAGAGCTCGTCGTCCTTCTGCTTCTCGCCGCCTTCGCCTGGCGCCGAGAGCGCGCTGCCCAGGTTGCGCAGGAGCTCCACCAGGAGCTGCCGCTCGTTCTCCGCGGGCACCAGCGCGCCCGGCGGGAGCGGCCAGCGGTCCGAATCGATCGCGGGCCGGTCGGTGCCTGCCTTGGAGCCGCCGCGGGCCCTGCTCGCGGCGCGCTGGGGGAGCTGCCTGCGCGCGGGGTCCTGCTCGCGCAGCGTCAGCGCCGCCTCGAAGAAGAAGGCGCCGTCCCGCACCAGCGCCGCGGCGGCGTCGCGGGCCTTCATCATGCCCGGAAAGCGCGAGAGCACCGTGAGCGCATCGCGCCCGAGCTCGGCGACCCGGCGGCTGGAGATCTGCGCGCCGAAGTGCTCGGTGGCGACCTCCTCGACCGCGTGCGCCTCGTCGAAGATCACCGCGTCGTACTTCGGGATCACCGCGGCGCCCAGGTCTCCAGCCGAAGACGACCGCAGCGCCAGGTCGGCGAAGAAGAGGTGGTGGTTGACGACGATGACGTCGGCGTCGGCGGCGCGGCGGCGCATCTTGAAGACGAAGCAGCGGTCGTAGTAGCCGCACTTCTGGCCCGTGCAGGTGTCGGCGGTCGAGGTGAGCCGGTTGAACACCTCGGCCCCCTCGGGGAGCTCGGTGAGCTCCGCGCGGTCGCCGGTCTCGGTCTCTTCGGCCCAGCGATCGAGCGCCGCGCTCTGCGCCGCCTCCTCGCGCGTCTGGAAGGTCGGCTGCCGCTCGAACTGCTCCTTGCGCAGCAGGCAGAGGTAGTTCTGGCGGCCCTTCATGAAGGCCACCTTGGCGTCGACGCCGAGCGACCGCAGCAGCGGGACGTCCTTGTCGGCGAGCTGCTCCTGCAAGTTCTTGGTGGCCGTCGAGATGACGACCTTGATGCCCGAGAGCGCCGCGGGCAAGAGATATGCGAGCGTCTTGCCCGTGCCCGTGCCGGCCTCCACCACCAGCGCGCGACCCCGTCCCAGCGCGGCGCCCACCGCCTGCGCCATCTGCAGCTGCGGCGTGCGCGGCTCATAGCCCGGCAGCACCTGCGAGAGCGGCCCACCCGGCCCGAGCAGCGCCTGGGGCGACCGCTGGGGGTCCGGCTTCTTTTCGTCGCTCGCGCTCATTTCAAGAGGAGCGAGATCGGCGCCAGCGACACCGACAGCGCGAGCACCAGCGCGCTCGCGGCGACGAGCAGCCAGCGCCAGCCGAGCGGCCGCTGCGCCTCCTGCTCGGACTCGGCGGGCGGGCCCGAGAGCGGCGGGTGGCGCGAGAGCACGGTGCCCGTGAGCACGCCCCAGAGCAGCCAGCCGGTGAACGGCGTGAAGATGCCCAGGCCCACCAGCAGCGCGGAGAGCGGCGGCCCGAGCGCGGCGTGCAGCCGGCGCGAGGCGGCGAAGAGCACGTGGCCGCCGTCGAGCTGGCCCAGCGGCAGGAGGTTGAGCGCGGTGATGAGGAGCCCGAACCAGCCGGCGATGGCCACCGGGTGGAGCGAGATGGTCTGGGTCGCGGGCAGGTCACCGAAGACCAGCCGCTCGGCGAGCTGGAGGAGCAGCGGCTCGCCGAGGTCGACGCCGTCGCGCAGCGCGGGCCAGTCGCCGGTGTGAAGCGCCCGCAGCCCCGCCTCCCAGAGCGTCCAGGGCGAAAGCGGCTGCTGCGCGGCGCCCAGGTGCGAGAGCTTCATGCCCAGGTAGACCACCGGCGCCGCGACGACGAAGCCCGCCAGCGGACCTGACGCGCCGATGTCCACCAACGCGGCCCGCGTGCGCGGCACCTCGCGCAGCCGGATCACCGCGCCGAAGGTGCCGATGAAGGACAGCACGGGCGCCGGGATGAAGTAGGGCCAGGTGGCGTCCACGCCGTGCCAGCGGGCGGCGAAGAAGTGGCCCATCTCGTGCGCGAGGAGGATCGCGAGCAACGAACCCGCGAACGCCGCCGCGCGGCCAAAGCGTGAGAGGTCGTCGAGACCAACCGCGTCGTCGAGCCAGAAGCCCGCCAGCAGCACTGAGGCGAACGTCAGCACGAAGAGCCCGAGGTTGAAGAGCGGCGGCCAGGGCGAGCCCAGCGTGCCCGGCGAGGGGGCGGCCTTGGCCGATGCCGTTCCGTCCAGGCCTCGCAGCTTGTCTGCCGGGGCCGGCGGCTCTGCTGGCGGGAGCGGCTCCATCTAGCCCTCGCCGTCCTCTGCGTGCTCGTGCGAGCGCGGGCGCGCGGGCTTCTCGCCGCCCGTCACCGCATGCCACCAGCTCTTCAAGAAGCTGAACGGCCCCGTGTAGCCGCGCAGCGCCCGCGCCGACGCCCGCTCGGCGCGCGCCTCCTGGTAGCGCCCCTGCGACTGCAGCGCGTTGGCGAGGTTGTCGTGCAGCGCGATGCTCTGGTGCCCGGCGGCCTGCGCCTTGCGCCAGGCCTCCACCGCCTCGGCGAACCTCCCCTGCTCGGCGAGGCAGCGGCCCACGCCGAGGAGCGCGTCGATGTCGTCGGGCCGGTCGGCGAGCGCCTTGTCGAAGAACGTCTTCGCCTCGCTGTGCCGTCCGAGGCGCAGCAGCGCGGTGCCGAGCCGCTCGAAGGCCGGCCACCAGTCGTCCTTGAGCGTCAAGAGCGTGCGCAGCTTCAGCGCCGCTGCCGCGGGCTCACCCCGGGCGAGGTCCATCTCGGCGAGCGCGGCCCAGGCCTTGTAGGCGTGCTTGTCCTGCGCCAGCAGCCGCTCGCAGGCCTGCCGCGCGGCCGCGATCGGCCCGACGCCGCCCAGCGAGAAGTCGAGCGCCAACGAGAGCAGCCGCTCCTCCGCATCGTGAAAGCGGGGGTCGCGGCGCAGCGCCTCGAGGTACCCGTCGAAGCTGCGCTGCGGATCGGAGACGTAGACGCCGGCCTCGTGGGCCGCCGACATGTCCCGCCCGCGCAGCCACGCCACGAACGCCTCGACGTCGCGGGTGGGGAACGGCGCCTCCGGAAGCTCCTGCTTGAGCGCAGTGGCCACCGTGCGGGCCGCCTCGTCGAGCGCCGCGAACAGCTCTCCGCGCGGCCGCAGCACCACGTGATCAAGCGCGAGCACCTTGCGCGGCTGGTCCACCAGGAGGATGCGGAGGCGCACCCGATCGGTCAGCTCGCTGGCGCCATGGAGCAGGTACTCGGTGCCCTCGGGGAGCTTCACTTGCAGCGCCTCTTCGAGCGTCCAGGGCTGGCTGGCGACTACCCAGCCGTGCTCGGTGGGGTCGGCTCCCGGCGCGTCTTCGCCGTCGATGACCCCGGGCTCGCCGCCGGGCACGCCGTGGCTGGTGAGGGTGGCGGCGGTGGCGCAGACGCCATCGCAGAGCGAGAGCCGCTCTGCGAGTGCCCGGGCGAAGGAGCGCGCGTAGATGCCCTGCGCCGGGTCGCGCATGTTGCCCGCTCCGTCGAGGGTGACGGTGAAGGGGAACACCATCACCTGCTTGCGGCCCGTGCTCACGTCTCGCCTCGCGTCGGATTGCGCCCTCTGCCCGCTCTCACAGTAACCGCTAACGCCCCGCCGGGCGCGGCGCAGGCGTGGCCGGGGGCGCCTGGACCGGCGGCACCGGCGGCGCTCCCTCGGGGTCGAATTCGACGAAGGTCCCCCGGTTGACCCAGAGCCAGAAGAGCTGCTTCTGCGCCTCGCGGTCGGGAGCGAAGCTCAGGTCGCCGGAGGCCCCCTCGAACGGCTTGGGCATCGCCGCCAGGAGATCCCGCATCTGCTCGCGGGTCTGCGGGTGCTTCTTCTCGATCAGGTCCTTGAGGAGGCCGGCGGCGTCGTGGCCGTGCGCTTCCAGGAATCCCGGCACGCGGTGGTAGGCGGCCTCGTACTCCTCGACGAACTTGCGGGTGGCCGGCCGCTGGCTCTGCGCGAAGAAGCTGTCGGCGAAGACCGAGCACTGCACGTAGCGGGCGGCGCCCATCCGCTCGTCGATCAGCTCCGGCGAGTTCCACAGCGAGGTCCCGAGCAGCTGCACCGTGCGCAGGTCGTCGCGCTTGGTGGTCTTCTTGATGACGGCGATCTCCTTCTCGTCGCAGCCCGAGGTGATGACGTCTTCCGCTGCCACGGCGGGCGCGATCAGCCGGATCATCTTCGCGTTGTCGGGGATGAAGAGCGCGTCGAACTCGATCAGCGGGCTCTGGTTTCCGCGCAGCTGCGAGAGAGCCTTGCGGCGGCGGTACGGGTCGGTGATCTCGGCGACGATCTTCTTCTCCTCCTCGAGGTACTCCGCTCGCTCGCCGAGGTTGAAGCGGCCCACCATCTTGGCGACGAAGGGCTTGAAGGTCGTCGTCTGCACCGGGTAGCGCTCGTAGGCGCGGACCTCGCTGCCGCCCGCGTCGAGCGCGTCCCAGAAGTAGCGCGTCATGTCGTCGCCGTAGGGGCTGTCGGGCTGTAAGACACCAAACGACTTCGCGCCCAGCTTCTTCTGCGCGTAGTCGGCCACCGCCTTCGCCTGCGCGCTGGTGGTGAGCATGTTGCGGAAGACGAACCCGCCGTAGGCCGTGATCCCCTCGGCGCGAGAGAGCGAGATGAGCGGCACGCCCAGCTGCTGCGCGCGCACCGCGGCGGCCGGCGCCTCCACCAGGCCGATCGGCCCGATGATGGCGATCGCCCCTTCGCGCGCCAGCTCTTCGATCGCGCGGGCGGCGCCATCGGGCTCGTTCTTCGAGTCCTTGACCGAGACCTGGATCTGCTGCTTGCCCATCAGATCGAGCCGCAGCGCGATGGCGTCGAGCACCGCGTCGGCGAACGCCTTGAAGTTGCCCGTCTGCGGGAGCACCACGCCGATCAGGTTGGGGTTCACCGTGGCCGTGCTGGAGACCGCGAGCGAGATGCCGCGCGCCGCATCCGAGACCGGCCCCGAGCCGGTCTGCGCGATTTGGTTCGCCAGCTCCTGCGCATGGAGCCGGTCGCCGGAGTGCAGCTGCAGCCTGGCGAGCCGCAGCGCCGCCGCGGGCCACGCCGGGCTCTTCGGGTCGAGCGCGGCGACCAGCTGCGCGACCTCTTCCGGCGCCGCGCGCGCGAGCTTCTCCTCGAACTCGCGGACCCGGGCCTCGCGCTCTGCCCCAGCCGGCGCGCTCTCGACCGCGCGGGCGCCGAACCTCGCCGCCTCGCCGTGGTCGCCGCCCTGGGCGAAGGCCTCGCTGAGCACCTTGGCCTGCTCCTGCTTCTGCTGCTCGGAGAGCGCGGCCACCATCGGCTTCAAGGCCTGCGAGGCGGGCGTGGACGCCGCAGTCCCGGTGGCCGCCAGCCTGCGCTGCACCACCGCGAGCTCGACCGCGGCCGGGCCCTTCGACGGGCTGGCCGGATGCTTCTCCAGCAGCTCCTCCAGCGCGCGGCGGGCCGCCTCCAGCTTGCCCGCGCGCGCGAGCGACTGGCCGCGCCGCAGCCGGCCTTCGTCGGCCAGCGGGCTGTCCGGGAAGCTGGCGAGGAACTTCTCGAACAGCCCCGCCGCTTCGTCGTAGCGGCTGGCGGTGAAGGCCTCCTTGGCGTCGTCGAACGACTCGCGCTCGGCCTTCTCGTAGGAGACCTCGCGCCCGTCGAGCACGACGGTCCGCCCGCCGCAGCCCGGGCAGAGCGTGGCAAAGAGCGCCGCCGAGAGGAGCGGGAGGGCCTTGGCGAACAGCTGGGCGAGCAGCGGATGGCTCACGGCAGCTCCTGGACGCTCGCGCCCTTGGGAACCTCGAACTTGAAGAGCGCATCGGGCAGCTTCTGGTCGACCTTCGCCTCGCTGAAGACGAGGCGGTTCTCGTTGCCCTGCGCGTCGGTGACCTGCGAGGCCACCACCTGCCCCTTGGCGTCGACGGAGAAGACGAGCTTCTGCACCGACCCGCCCGGCTTCTTCGGGAGCAGCTCGAGCGCCTCGCCCTTTGTGTTTGCCATGCCGTCGGGGAGCGCGATCGCCTTGGGGCTGAACTCGGCGAGCAGGTCGCCCTTGCCCCACAAGAAGGTGAACGCCGACGACAGCTCGGTGGCCTGCACGTTGCGCTTCACCACCACCTGGTTGTCCTCGGGCGCCCACTGCCAGAAGGCGCTCCCGTCGAGCACCAAGAGCTTGCTCTCGGGGGTCTTGTACTCCCAGCGGACGAGGCCGGGCTTCTTCACCTGCACGAGGCCGGTCTTCTCGTCGACGCGGCCGAGCGCGAGGTAGCTGTAGCGCTGCGCGAACGCGGCGGAGAAGTCCTTGGAGCGCCCGTAATACTTTTGCACGCGCCCGGCGAGCAGGCGGCCCTTCTTCACCTCGGGCGCCTCGGCGGCAGGCTTGGCGGAGCCGCTCCCCTTGGGCGCCTTCCTGGCCCTGGCGGCCTTCGACTGCGCGACCGTGGGCTCCGCGGACTTCTGCTCCTTGGCGGCGGGCGCGGCGGGCTCCTCGGCGTCAGAGGCCGGGGCGAACGCGAGCGCGGCGGTCAGGGCGGAGGCGGCGAGGGCGTGGCGGAAGACGGGCATCGGGCACTCTTGGACTGCGGGAACGCGGGCGGGCGACTCTTCTACCGCACGTTGGCGTGCAGCGCAGGCCGCTGGAGGCAGGGACCAATGGCACCGGACCGTTGGCCACGGTTGGCGCGGGCTGCTCGCCGCGCCCGAGGGAGTGCAGGGGCCCAGGGGCAGCCCTGCGGGCCGTGTCGCTGCCGCCCTGAAGGGAGCAGGACTCAGGACACGCCTCGGGCGCGCAGGCGCAGGAGGACTCTAGCTATAGCTAGGTGGTCCCGGCGGGAGGCCCCGAGATCCGCCGGGCCAGCTTCGCGCCCAGCTTCAGGTACCGCGACCGCAGCCGCGCCTTGGCCACCTCGTTGAGGTCCCCGACGCGCCCGAGCGCCGCCCGCCGCGCGCGCGCCACCGTGTAGAGCGCCACCGCGCCCGCCACCGAGACGTTGAAGCTCTGGGTGAAGCCCGACATCGGGATGCGGAAGCTGCCGTCGCAAGCCGCCAGGGTCGCGGGCGACGGGCCCTCGTGCTCGTTGCCGACGAGCAGCGCGATCGGCCGGTCCACCGGGAGCTCCTCGAGCAGCTTCGCCTCGCCGCCCAGGTGCCCGGCCCAGACGGTGAAGCCCTCCGCCTGGAGCCGCTGCACGGCGAGCGGGCCGCTCTCGTGGACGCTCAGGTCGATCCACTTGTCGGCGTCGCGGGTGACGCGGCGGTGGGCCACCGCGTCCTCCTCGGCGTGGTGGACGAGGTGCACCTCGCAGAGGCC
>JAYWAO010000493.1:0-3459 GCA_043782365.1 Deltaproteobacteria bacterium | reverse complement strand
GCGTCCGGGCCGGTGCGATCTGCGCCCGGCCACTTGAAGGGGACAGCCTCCGACAACGAGGTGGGCGGGTCCGCAACCGGCGAGCGCACCCTGGTGTCGATGCTCAACATTCTCCCTTCCGACAAGATCATGAGAGTGGCGCTGTCATGACGCCACGAGAGGTCGGAGACGGGGGCGGCCACGGACAACCGCACAACCTCGTCGAGGGTCGGAGTAGGGATCGAGGTTGCCCCCGACCCCCTCCACGGATCCGGACGAGCGGCTTTCCCGCATCCGGCTCTTGCCTCAGGTAGTGACGCCAAGTCGCCTCAGGGGATAGGGGTGAGAGATTCGCGCAGGAGGGAGCCAGCGTTTGATGATCCGGAGCATCCGATCCCATGGCACTCGCCCTTTCTGGCTTCGCCTTGACAAGGCGTGATGCCAGAGGCGGCCCACACGATACCGGAATGTCGCCAGCGCAACGCCGTTCGTGGGCACTCCATAGTAGCGGATATGCCCGCCCACCACGGAGCGCAACCATTCTCCCAACTCGGGGATGGGTGCGTGCATGCGTCGCTTGAGCTCAACCTTGACCTCTCTCAGCTTCGCTTGCAGTCGCTTGCGGATCGTCTGCCGCAGCACGGTGAAGCTTCTCGTCTTCCACGTCTTCCCGCAGATGTGCGTGAAGCCGAGGAAATCGAACGTCTCCGGCTTCCCTTGACCTTGCGCCTTCCGGTTCTCAGCCGCGAACCGGCCGAACTCCAGAAGCCGCGTCTTCTCGGGGTGCAGCTCCAGCTGGAACTTCCGAAACCGCTCGGTCAGCTCCTTCCAGAACCGCTCGGCATCCGCCTTCCTTTGAAACCCGATCACGATGTCGTCGGCAAACCGCACGACGGTCACGTCGCCGTCGGTCTGCTTCTGGCGCCATGAATGGACCCAGAGGTCGAACACGTAGTGGAGGAAGAGGTTCGCCAGCAGAGGCGATGCGCTGCCACCTTGCGGTGTCCCTTCCTCGTTCTGCGTCCGCTTCCCATCCTCCAGCACGCCCGCGTTCAGCCATTTCTGGATGAGCCGCACGACGCGCCGATCCGCGATCCGGTGTTCGACGAACTTCAACAGCCACCCGTGGTTGATCGCGTCGAAGAACCCGCGGATGTCCACGTCGAGCACCCAGTTCACCTTCTTTCTCATCAGCGCCGCGTAGACCGCGTCCAGCGCATTGTGCTGGCTGCGGCCAGGCCGGAACCCATATGAGAAGCCGAGGAAGTCGGTTTCGTAGATGGCGTTCAGCACCTCGACCGTCGCGCGCTGGACCAGCTTGTCCTCCAGCGCGGTCACTCCGAGCGGCCTCTGCCGCCCATCGGCCTTGGGGATGTACACCCTGCGAACCGGCTTCGCCCGGTACGCTCCGCGCTTCAGCCTGTCGGAGAGGTCTCGGAGGTTTGCCTCCAGGGCCTCGCCATAGTGCTTCCACGTCTCTCCATCCACGCCCGGCGCGGCCTGTCTCTTGAGACCGAGATAGGCTCGCTCGAGCGCTTCCAGGTTGTAGATGTGGTGCAGGAGCGTCGTGAACCGCTTCTTCCTATCCCTTCTTGCTGCTTGCCGTATCCGCTCCAGCGCACTTGGCGCGCCGTTCTGGCTCTGTGTCCAGGGCGCGTTTTGCTGTCGCAGATTCCCTTTGGCCGAGCCCTTTCCCTCCGCCCCCTCCGCTGCCGGTTGCCCGGCTTTGTTCGGGGACTTCATCGGTACAATGGGCCCGTCCGACTTCCGCTGTCCGTTCATCGTCGGCTTGCGTCCTTGGACTTCCCGACGCGCCCCTCGGCTTGCTCCGCCTCGGGTGGGCAGCGGATCTCCCGGTTCTCGTGTGAGGTGGTTCCATGCATGCGAGGGGTCTGCGACCGCGCAGGACCTCGGAGCATCTCGCGCTGGCGATGCCCAGAGTGCTGCCTTCCGCTACTATCGAGAGCGTCGGCGTCCTGGAGGAATACTTTTCCGCGGCTCAATACCCTGCCTGCATGTGCCCCTGTCAACGCTTCGACGCTGCCTTCGCAGGCAGCTCCGCATGACTCGGGGTCGGTGTGGGTCGCTACTCCTTCACCGTGTGACTCTTTCATTCACTGCACCTCACCGGTTTATCCCGGCGCACCGATAGGACGTTCAAGCAGCGCTCCCCAACGTCTCATAAGAAGTATTACGTCGCCTCGCCGCTCAACAGCCCCAAGCCTACACCCCCTCTTCGCTCCCCCGAAGCCCACAGCCTGAAGTACGCTGCCAATGCGCTGTCATACACTTGCGCAGCGGTGTACCGAGCAAGCGAGACGAAATGACAAATGACGACCTTCGACCCCCAAGGGGAGTCAAGGAGCTGAATCAGCCTCGGGCCGCCAGGGAAGTCCCACTCGGTGACCACCCAGTTTGGGCGTCACGAGTTCGGCCCCGGGATGGATTGGCTTGCGCGGATCGCCATCGCGATAGAGCGCGGGCCCACCATCCAGACACATTGCGGGAGACTCCGCCCGCCAGCATCCCCACGGCGCGCTTGCGCGCTGGCCGCTTGAGTGAAGCTTCAGAAGCGCTTCGGTGTCGTTCCCTCAGGATGGCTATTCAGCAGCCTGCTAGTCTAGTAATGGCCGATTCCCATCCCAAAGAGAATCGCCTCGAGAGTCATCAAAGTCATGGAGGCGGCGAGCACGATGCGGAATCTTCGGCCGAAAAGCGCCTGAGAAACCCCCATCAGCAAGGGGACGTTGACACCCTGATAGCGGATCATCGCTTTGAGGGTACCGGTGGCCATCGGCAGCCACAGCAGAAACGCTGCTGCTACTGCTCTCCACAGCGGAGGACGCAACGCCATCCAAATCGCCGCGACCAAGGCCACCAAGGTGACCAGATAGTAGTCGGGATCCACGTTGAACCTCAGCAACGCCTTGACGGGCCCGAGAATTGACAAGGCGCGGTCATAGTGCTCTTGGATGCGCGCGAATGCGAATGCATCGCCGTAATGCCCCGAGCACCAAATCGCGAACAGCCCGACGCCGACCAATGAAAGGATGGCGGCGGCCAGATACTTTCTCGACGCTTGGCGATTGTGCCGATGTCGCCATGCCTCGACCAGAAGCGCGACAGGAACCACAGCGCCCGCTGAGCGTGTGGCGGTTGCGAGCGCGCCGAACGCACCAGCGACGAGAAGCCGTTCATTGAGCAGCGCGACAAAAGCCGCGCATAAGAAGAGCGCAAACAGGCTTTCTGGATATGGATAGGACAGGAAATTTGAACCCGGGGAGGCGAGAAGAAGGAGCGCGCTCCGAAACGCCACTCCCCGGTGCGCGACAGGCACACGCACCATTGCAAGGACGAGCGCGGCCGCGAGCGCACCAAGGTTGGATACCGCAAACGCAGCCCAGAAGGTGTCTACTCCGAGGAAGCCCAGTGCGCTCAAGACAAGTGGGTACAATGGGAAGAAGGCCACGGCATACGGCC
>JAYWAO010000492.1:0-3461 GCA_043782365.1 Deltaproteobacteria bacterium | reverse complement strand
GGGGCCGGCGTCAGCGGTGCCAGGGCCTCCATCGGTGGCGCCCGTGCCGGGGCCGGCGTCAGCGGTGCCAGGGCCAGCGTCCGGCTGGCCGCCAGGTCCGCCGTCGACCTGGGTGCCGGGCGAGGTTGCGCTGAAGCGTCGGGGACCCGCTGGCGCCGGAAGAACCGAGAGGAGCGTCTCCTCGTGAGACGGCTTCGTCCGCTGCGCGCGCAGCAGCCGCGCGGCCAGTTGCAAGACCTCGCCGAGGTCCTCGATGGCATCGATGATCGAGTTGGAGCGCTGCGTCCGCGGGGCGGTTGGTTTGGGGCTGGCCGGCGGCTTCCGGTACGCGAAGTCCAGTGCTTTGCGGATTGCGGGCGAGACCGTCCGGTTGCTCGATGCCAAGTCCACCTCTGGAGATTGCCGGACCACCCCACGCGGTCACGGCGGTGTGTCGTCCTGCTCTTCGCTCCGCAGGCGACGCAGTTGTTCACCGAGTCGCGCGAGGCCTACAGGCCCCAGGATGCGCTTTGTCTCAGGCCAAGGACAATAACCGGGCAACTCCGCGCCAGCAAGAACGGACCCGCGGTCGCCGGAGTCGTAGCGCAGCAACTCCGCCTCGAGGTCCTCGGGTGGCACTCCCAGCGACCCGGCTTGCGCGCGCAAGCGCTCGCTGCGCTCCCGAAACCAGGCGACGGCCGCAGAGCGAGTCGCCATCGCGTGCACGAGGAAGGTGATGCAGGTCTCCTGGTCGATCGCGCTCGCGTGGAAGCGGTTGAGCGCCTGGATGTAGTGGCGAGGCTCTTCTTCGAAGTGTTGGTCGACGGCAGTGAAGAGCGTCGAACGGTATCCGGCGGCCAGCAGCAGGGACGTGGCTGCGAGGCGGGCCGTCCTCCCATTCCCGTCGCGGAAAGGATGGATGGCAACCAGCGCAAGGTGGAGCCGGGCTGCGGCGATGGGCGCCGGTTCTACGCTCTTGCGGGCGGACTCCAGCGCCTGCTCGACCATCGCTGCGAGCTCGGTCGGCGGCGGGTAGTCGTGCTGCTCGCCGACGTGCAGCTTCACCTGGCGATAGTCACGCCCGCCAGCTGTCCGGTCGTGCAACTCGAACAGAAAGGAGGCGTCGAGCCTCGGAAGCCGGTGCGGTGCATGTCTGCGCAGCCAGTCGAAGGCGTCGACCACGCGCTCGCGATCACCCGGGAGGGCGTGACTCCAGAGCTCACGCCGCAGGGGCCCACGCCACCTCGCTGGCCACCGTAGGCGCGCGTCGACGAACCGCCGCTGCGCTTCCACCTGCTGGGCGAGCGAATGGAGCGTTCTCGCGACATTGGCCCCCGAGGCGCCGAGCAGGTTGCCTCCCATCGCGACGGATTCGCTGCGCGCCTTCGTCCTGCCCCAAGGTGGATTCTACCCCACAGATCTCAACCTGCACGAGCTGCACGCCGGCGGGCGGGCACACGATTCCCTCTCGCACCACCGGCGCGACTACACCAAGTCCTTATGGCTTGCCCGGATGCCTGGAGCGAGCGGACGAGCGACTTGATCGCGAGCCTGCGCCAGTTGTCGGCATGGAAGCCGGCGACCCGCCACCTGGTTGCGCGAGGCCACTTCAAACTCAGAGAAGTTCGTCACTGCTTCCCGACACCGTTCTCACCCTCGAGCTCTGCGCACAGACCTTGATTCTCCACGCGCGAGCCCTCGAACCGTTCGCCACCCGTGGCCGCGCTGGCCCCAGCCGGGGTTCTCGCGCTTGAGGGTGACGATGAACCCGGCGATCTGCTCGTCCAGCGGCGGGCGGCCTCCCGGGCGCACGCGCCGCCGCGCGGAGCGGAAGCGCGTCACCCAGTTGAGGATGGTCTTGAGCGGCGCCGATAGGCTGTAGCGCTGGAACGGCTCATCGCCGCGGGTGAGGAGATACGCGAAGACCTGGGCGGCGCGCAGCGCGACCGTCGCCCGCGTCGCTCGGCCCTTCGAGACGAGCAGCCGTCGCTCGAGCGCGTCGAGTTGGGCCTTGAGCGCGATGTTCTCGCGATAGAGGCGCACGGCGTCCGGCACCACCGAGGCGCGCGGGAGGCGGCTGACACGGTCCACCAGCGAGAGCAAGACGTGGAAGAAGAGGAACTCGGCGCTGCGGAGGGCAGGCGAGAACATCGGGTTCATTTCGGCTGCGGAAGATCGGCGATGGTGAACTTGCCGGGCCCAACGACGACGACCGCTTTGTTGACGAGCTGCTCGCCAGTGTCGGAGAGATGTTGCACGACCGGCTCCAGCCAGGCCCACTGCGCGGCCCGGTCGAGGCCCTGCGAGCGCAAGACGATCAGTCCAGCGTGTACTTCCGACTTCGCCGCAAGGCTCAAGAAGTCCCTGGCGTTGATTGTGACCACGACGGCGTCGCGGGCAAGCGCGAAGGTCCAGAGCTCGGGATCGGAGAGGCCACTCTTCCCGACATACACGATGTGCTCGGCCACGACGCCGTCCTCGGCGAGGCGGCGGAGGAGGCTGGGCGAGAGGTTCTCGTCGAGGAGCAGCTTGAGCGTGCTCACGAGCGGACGAACTTCAGCTTCCGGGGCCTGCCAGGCCGCCGTCCGAGATCGACGAAGATTCGCGCGAACGCGAAGTCGTCGGCGGAGAGCTTAGGAAACTCCTCTCGCAGTGCCTCGACCGGCACGCCCTTCTTGACCAAGGCTCCGACGTGCCGGACCGACAGCCGCGTGCCCTCGAAGACGGGCTCCCCGCCGAGCGTGTCGGGATGGCTGACCACGCGCTTCTTCCCGAGCGCGAAGAGCTTCAGGCGCGCCTCGATGGCTCGCGCGATCTCCTTGGTCGGCAAGACCACGGGGACGCCGCCGTGGAGTACCAGTCCTTTCGCCCCAAGGCTCCACCGCCCGCGGTCGCCCCCCTTGCTGCTGAGACAGTCGTACAGGTCGCGCCGGTCGCCGCGGCTCAACTCAAACGGGAGCTTCGAGACGAGCGAGAAGTAGAAGACTGCCCCCTCGCCCAGCTCGACATGCCGGCGCGCCTTGCGCAGGGGCCTGACGATGCGCGCCGACATCTCGTGGCGCACGACCTTCTCGCTCACGTCCGCCAGGACGGCCGCCTCCTTCACCGTCAGTCCAGCGCCGCTTCGCTCGATGAAAACCATGACCGCACCTCGGGCATGATTGTGTCAGGAGGTCCGGCGCGGTGCAAGCCTGGCCCTCGCAGGAGGCGCCCTTCGCAGGCCCGCTTCTCGCGGGCGAGGCCCTCGCCGAGCCACTTCACACAGAGAGAAGTTCGCCAGTCGTCGCCGGCACCGTTCTCGCCCACGAACCCTCCTCGCAACCCCATGATTCTCCACCGCCCGCACCGCGCTCCGTTCGCCACCCGTAGCCCAAGAGGAGCCATTTTGTAGACGCCGCGAACTCGGGGCGCCGAGCAGTTCACATAGGCCTCCCTCGCGAAGGGAAGCGGGCCTGTGTGTTGAACTCGCGTCGGACCCCATC
>JAYWAO010000491.1:0-9591 GCA_043782365.1 Deltaproteobacteria bacterium | reverse complement strand
CGACCGGCCGGTCTCGCTTCAGTTCCGCGACGCCTCGACCAAGATGGTGTTCGAGGCGCTCGCGCGGCAGACCGGCCTCAACTTCATCTTCGACAAGGAGATCAAGTCCGACAGCAAGACGACCATCTTCGTCAACCAGGTGCCGGTCGAGCAGGCGATCGACCTGATCCTGGCGCAGGGCCAGTTCGGACGCCAGGTGCTCTCGGAGAACATCGCCATCATCTACCCGAACACGCCCGCCAAGCAGAAGGACTACCGGGACGAGGTGGTCCACACCTTCTACCTGACCAACGCGGCGCCCAAGGACGCCGAGTCGATGCTCAAGACGGTGCTCGGCGCCAAGACGCTCTTCGTCGACGAGCGCTCGAGCACCCTGATCATGCGCGACACGCCCGAGCACGTGCGCATGGCCGAGAAGCTGGTGGCCTCGCTCGACCTCCCGCAGCCGGAGGTGATCATGGAGGTCGAGGTGCTGGAGATCACCCACAGCGTGGCCGAGAAGCTCGGCATCAACTACCCGGGCAGCTTCAGCGTCGGCGCCAGCAAGCCGCCGAACAGCGACGGCGGCAGCGCCACGGGCCTCGTCTGGTCCGACCTCTTCAAGCAGAACAAGAACACGCTGATCGTCTCGTCGCTCGGGGTGAGCGCCGACTTCCTCAAGACGGTCGGCGCCAGCAACGTGCTCTCCAGCCCGCGGATCCGCGCGCGCAACAAGGAGAAGGCCAAGATCGTCGTCGGCAACCGCCTGCCGGTGGTCACCTCCGGCACCAGCGCCACCACCGGGGGCTCCTTCTCGACCAGCAGCGTCAGCTACGTCGAGGCGGGCCTGACCCTGGAGGTGACCCCGACCATCCACAACAACGGCAACGTCGCCATCAAGGTCTCGCTGGAGGTCAGCTCGATCCTCAACAGGGTCAGCGTCAACACCGGCAGCGGCTCCACGCTGGCCTACGAGATCGGGACCCGCAACGCCAGCACGCTGCTCGAGCTCAAGGACGGCGAGACGCAGGTGCTGGCCGGGCTGATCCAGGACACCGACCAGCGGGGCTCCTCGCACATCCCCGGGCTGGGCGACATCCCCATCCTCGGCCGGCTGTTCGGGGCCACCAACAACAGCCGCGACAAGAACGAGGTGGTGCTCTCGATCACGCCGCGGATCATCCGCTCCCAGCCGCGGCCGTCGAGCGAGACCACCGAGTTCTGGTACGGCAGCGAGTCGCAGACGCGGTCGCGGCCGTTCGCCAGCAGCGCGGCCGGGGCGCCAGGGGCGAGCAACCAGCCCTTCGTGCCGGGAGGGGTGTCGATGGGCGGCGGGCCATCCGCTACCACCGCTCCTCCGCCGAGCGGCCCGCGCGCCACGCCCACGCGCGTCTCCGCGTCGGCTGGCCCGCACGTGGCCCCGGCAGCCGCAGCCGCACCGCCGGCGGATGGGCCTTCGCCGGACAGCGCGGCCGCCGCCGTCGACAACGCGCCGAAGGTCACCATCGAGGGTCCCGAGACGGCCAAGGTCGGCGAGGAGGTCAGCGTGTCGGTCAAGCTCGCCTCGGTGACGTCGCTGGGGCGCATCCGCACGCAGGTGCGCTTCGATGCCTCGGCCCTGCAGCTGGTCAGCGCTGACGCGGGCGACCTCGCGCCGTCCGACGCGCCCAAGGTGGAGACCAGGGCGGGCGGCGTGCAGCTCGAGCTGGTCGGCAGCGAGGGGGCCCCGCTCTCCGGGGTCGGCACGCTGCTCAACCTGCGCTTCCGCGTGGTGCTGGCCCGCCCGGAGATCTCCATCTCGACGCAGGTGGTGCTGGTCGGCGAGGACGGCGCCGCGCTGGCCGCCACCCAGGCGACGCCGCTGAAGATCGCCGCGGTGAAGTGAGGGGCCGATGCGCAGCCGCGGGTTCACCATCATCGAGCTGGTCATCACGGTGGCGATCGTCTCGCTGCTGGCGACCGCGGTGGTCCCTTCGGCGCAGCTGGTCTTCCAGCGGGAGCGCGAGTCGGAGCTGCGCGCTTCGCTCCGCACCCTGCGCGCCGCGATCGACGCCTACAAGCTGGCCGCGGACAGGGGCCGCATCAAGAAGAAGGCCGACAAGAGCGGCTACCCGCCGGACCTCAAGTCGCTGGTCGACGGCGTCGACGACGCGAGCAGCCCGAAGGAGGGCGTCAAGATCTTCTTCCTGCGACGCGTGCCGCGCGACCCCTTCTGGCCCGACCCGTCGGTCCCGCCCGAGGAGACCTGGGGGCTGCGCTGCTACGCCAGCCCGCCCGACGACCCGCAGCCCGGCGACGACGTCTACGACATCCACTCGCGCTCCACGCGCACCGGGCTCAACGGAGTGCCCTACCGTGACTGGTAGACGCCGCGGCTTCACGCTGATCGAGCTGCTCTGCGTGATGGCGATCATCGCCACGCTCTTGACCATCGCCGTGCCGCGCTACTTCCGCTCGCTGCAGCGCTCCAGGGAAGCGGTCCTCCAGCAGGACCTGAGCGCGCTGCGTGAATCGATCGACAAGTTCCATGGCGACACCGGCAAGTATCCCCAGTCGCTCGCTGTGCTGGTGGAGAAGCGCTACCTGCGCGCCATCCCGGTCGACCCGATCACCAAGGCCAGCGACAAGTGGGTGGTGGTGAACGCGGACGACCCCGAGGACAACGGCGTCAAGGACGTCATGAGCGGCGCCGAGGGAGCTGGCGAGAACGGGGTTCCCTATGCTGCGTGGTGAACTGCGTGGTGTACTGCGTGGTGTACTGCGTGGTGTGCGGCTGCGGCGCCGCGCCCGCGGCTTCACCTACATCGGGCTGCTCGCGCTCATCGTGTTGATCGGCCTCTTGCTGGCGGCCGCAGGCCAGGTGGCGGCGACCAGCGCGCGGCGCGAGCGCGAGGCGCAGCTCCTCTGGGTGGGGCACGAGTACCGCGCTGCAGTCGGCCGCTACTTCCTGCAGCGACGGGCCTGGCCGCAGACGCTGGAGGAGCTCCTCGGGGGTCCGGCTGACGCGCCGGTGCAGATCCGCTACCTGCGGCGCCTCTATCCGGACCCGATGACCAACGCCGTCGACTGGGTGCTGGTGCCGGCGCCGAGCGGCGGGATCATGGGCGTCGCCAGCAGCTCCACGCGCCAACCGCTCAAGACCTTCGGCTTCGACGACGCCGATCTGGCGTTCGCCACCTCGACCTCCTACGGCGACTGGCAGTTCACCTTCCAGCCGGGGGTCCGCAGGAGGGCGCCCTGAGCTTGTGGGAGGCCATCGGGCCGCGGGCCTGCGGGATCCCCTGGTCGAAGTTGGCATGGGCCTTTGCGCCTATGGCGAAGCCAATATCCCTTGCCTATGGTCGCTCCTTTACGCCCACGGAGGCGCTCGCGCCGCTGGCGAAAGGACGAGGGATGCGTCGCGCTCCACGCCCACTCTGGTCCGGCGCGCCGCGCGGCTTGAGCGCCCGGTTCGGGGCGCTGCCGCGAGAGCTGCAGGGCGCGGTGGTGCTCCTGCTGGTCGGCTGGGTCGCGCTGAGCGACTGGCTGCTCGGCGCCGAGGTCGCGGTCGCCCTGCTCTACCTGGGCCCGATCGCCGCCTCCGTCTGGTTCCTCGGCGCGCGGGCCGGTGCGCTGCTCTCGGTGGTCTGCTCGCTGGCCGGCGCGTTCACCAGCGCCTTCTCGCGGCGCAACCACATCTCGCCCGGCGCGGTGCTCTGGAACCTGGGCGTGGAGCTGTGCGTCTTCCTCGCCTTCGCGGCGCTGCTCGGTGAGCTGAAGGCGCAGCTGCACCGCGAGAGTGTCTGGGCGCGCGAGGACGCGCTCACGGGCCTGAGCAACGGCCGCGCCTTCCGCGACCTGCTCGCGCAGGAGCTCGAGCGCCAGCGGCGCAGCGGCACCTCCTCCACGCTCGCCTACCTCGACCTCGACGGCTTCAAGCAGATCAACGACGTCTTCGGGCACGCCGAGGGAGACCGCGCGCTGCGCGCCGTCGGGGACTTGCTGCGCAGCAGCCTGCGGACGATCGACTCCGCGGCTCGCCTCGGCGGCGATGAGTTCGGCGTCCTGCTGCCCGAGACCTCCGAGCCGGCGGCGCGGGTGGCGCTCGAGCGCCTCGTCGCGGCGCTGCGGGACGGGCTGTCGGCGCGCGGCTGGACGTTGACCGCCAGCGTCGGGGCCGCGGTGTGGATGCAGCCGCCGGCCAGCGTCGAGGACGCGGTCGCGCGCGCCGACCAGCTGATGCTCACCGCCAAGCGGGCCGGCAAGGACCGCCTTGCCTTGGAGGTGTTTTCGTTGAACGCGCCCTGAGCGGCGCGCGCCCACGACCGCGAGGTCTCCGCCGGGGAAGAGAGGGGGAGCATGCAGGCCCGCCCTCCAGCGGCTCGCGGATCCGGCGGGATCCCACCAGATCGCGCTCCCCCGTTCCGTTGTCGCCGGTCGAAGCCTCTACCCAATCGCCGGGTCAAGCCGTCTGCTCCGCAGGATGGAAGCCTCGCTCATGCGCTACCAGTTCGACGACGCCGCGCAGGTCAAGCGCCACTTCCACCGCGCGGGCGGACGCTTGGTGCTCTACTTCCCGCTCTCAAGGCTCGACCTGCCCGACGATGGCCGCGTGCTCCTCGGCCTCGAGTTCAGCGGCTCGCAGCAGGAGTGCTTCGCCGAGGGCTCGGTCTTCGCGCAGCTGCGGGCGGCCAACCACGCGACGGGCGCCTGGCTCGCGTTCCCACCCCAGCTCATCGGCGCGGTCGAAGGGGCGCTCTCGGCGCCGAAGCGCCTGCAGCGGAGGCTCGGCAGCGACCTCTTCGTCGAGGTGCGCACCGACGCCGTCGCGCGGGTAACCCGCCTGCTCGATGTCGGCCCGAACGGCGCCCGCATCGGCGCCTCGCTGGGCGCGCGGATCGGCGACCCGCTGACGCTGCGCCTGCTCGGCGCGAACTCGACCGCCGAGCGCCTGAGCGGCCGGATCTGCTGGGCGGGCTCCCGGGAGACCGGCGTGCGGTTCGCCGGGCCGCAGCCACGCCCGGGCCTCGGCGAGCTGCTGCAGTCGCTCAGCCGGCTCTGGGGAGGGGCCAGGACGGTGGTGCATTCGGCGGTCTGCGCCTGCGGCACCTCGGGGCTGCTGCGGGAGCCCGTGCTGCCGCGTTCCTGGGTGAAGAGGTTGCAGTAGGGCTAAATTACCTACGGGGACAACCCGGCTCGCTCTGGGGGGCAACTTGCTGCTAGGGATGGACCTGCTGTCGCCTGGGGGGCGCCGGTCCGGGCAAGCGGTCCGGTCACTTCGGGTGATGGTCGAAGCTATGTCGTGGCTGCTCAAGAGCGCTTTTGCCGATGAAGACGCGCTGAAGCGGGGGATGCAGATCTCTCGCAGCGGCGTAGGCACCGTCCACGCTTCGGCAGCGCTCCCCCTCGAGCTGGGCGATTCCTTCGTGCTGGAGGCGAGCGTCGCCAGCTACGGGATCCTGCGCTGGGCCACGGGCGTGGTCCGGGCCCGCGGCACCGGCGTGCTGACGCTGCAGCTCCCCGAGGCGCGCCACTTCCTCCGCCGGGAGAGGGGCTTCGCCGTGCTCGCGCGCCGCTCCGTGCGCCATTGGGCCGGGCTCCCCGTGCACGTCCTCGGCCAGACCGGGCAGCCGCTCACCTGCGAGCTGCTGGAGGTGTCGGCGGACGGCGCCCGGCTCAGGGGAGACTGCGGCGCCGCCGGCCAGCAGGTGGAGCTCGCGCTGCCGTTCAGGGGTGACCTGCACCCGCTCGCCCGCGCGCGGGTCTGCTGGCGGACCCCGCAGCACTCCGGGCTCAAGCTCCTCGCCACCGACGTTGCCCTGGCGCAGCTCTTGCGCGTGCTCGCCAGCCGCTGGAAGACGGCGCTCCCGTTGCTCGGGCCCGGAGAGGCCGCGCCGGCGTACCTCCCGCCGCGCCCCCAGCCGCTCTCGGAGGCGCTGGGCATCGAGCTCGCGGCGAGGCCACTCGCAGCGACGCGCTCGGAGTCGGAGGACGACCGCCGGCCGGTCTCCGGGTTCGGGCGCCTCCTGCAGGGGCACTGAGCCCGTCATTTCGGCACCTCGCCGATCCACACCGCGGGCCCCCTCGACGCTGGCTCTCGGCGCGGGGCCACGGGGCGCGGGGCCTCGGGGCGCGGGGCCACTCCCGGGGTCGCCGGCCGCACGCCCATCCACGAGAGCGTGAGCAGGTGCGCCCAGACCCCGTAGCTGCCGTTGCCCGAGGGGGACGCGAGGCCCGAGTCGGGCGGCGCGTACGGGTTGAAGATCGAGTTGGTGACCTTGCGGTCGAAGGCGTGCACGTACATGTAAGAGAGCTCGAGCACGCTCGCCTCGCCGAAGCGCAGCCGCACGCCCGCCGTCAGCTCGAGCAGGTCGAAGTCCAGGTTGCCCGTGTTCATCGTCTCGGCCGGCACCGAGGTGGGCAGCCAGTCGACGCGGCCGCCCACCTCCCAGCGCTCGCCCACCTGCCGCGAGACGCGCAGCCCATAAGTGTAAGCGTCACGCAGGTCGCTCACCGAGGTCTGGTCGCCGTCGAGGATCTTCACCGTCGCGTTGGTGATGGCCGCGGGCACCGAGGGGTGGACGTGCGTCTGCACGTCGCCCACGAGCGCCGCGAACGACCAGCGGCCGGTGCGCCACTCGGCCTCCGCCTGGAGCTGGAGGGCCAGCTTGTAGCTGAGCGTGAGGTCGCCCTGCGAATCGATCTGGAACCCCGGCAGCGCCTGCGAAAGCGACGGCGAGCTCTGCACGCGCGCGGTCCCGTTCATGGTCAGCCCGAACGGCTTGACGAGGCCGCCGCCGAGCCGCAGCCCGTCGAGCGGCCGCGCCCAGACGCCCGCCACCAGGAGCGCGTCCCAGCCCGTCGCGCGCAGCTGCACGCGCCCCTCGAGCTGCGGGTCCTCGAGCGGGATCGGCTGCGAGCCCGGCGGCAGCTTGCCGTTGGCGAAGGCGCCGAAGTCGAGGTGGTACTGCGAGTCGAGCACGCCAAACATCGGCCCCGCCGCGAGCGCGGCCCCGAACCGCTCGCTCGGCGCGATCAAGACGCCCACGGGCACGCCGTAGGTGACCAGCATCGCGCTGGTGGCGCTGTAGCGGCCCGGGCTGTCCTCGCCCCACGACACCGAGGCCGCCACCGGGGAGAAGCCGCCCGCTTCTCCTTCACCGCGTCGCCGATCTTGGTCGAGAGCGTCTGCACGAGGTAGCCCTGGAACCAGCTGTACGCGGTGTTGAGGAGGCCGTCGTAGAGGCAGTCGGAGAGCACGAGCTGCGTCTTGGCCGGGTCGACGGTGAGCTTGAAGTCGGTGATCGGCATCTTCGGCGCGCACTTGACCACCGAGGGCTCGACGCGGGCGTGGACCGGGGCGCCGGTGACCGTCGCGTCGAGGGCGCAGTTGGCATCGGGCGCGGCGCACACTTGCAGCGCGAGGCGCCCGTCGAGCTTCACGTCGACCACCGCGTCCAGCATCACCGCCCCGGCGACGAGGCTGAGCGACACCGACTTGGTGGTGAGGTGCGCGACCACGCCCTCGGGGGTGACGATGGTGTCATCGAAGGGGCCGCCACAGGTGAAACGGTGTACGGCGTCGGCGGGATGGCGATCGAGGGCGGGACCTCCTGCTGGATGAGCGGCCCGAGGACGGGGAGGAGGCTCTGGTCGAGGCGGGCAGCGACGGCGCCGGTGATGCGGTTGGCCACGCACTGCGCTGGCGCGGGGGCGAGGAGGGAGAGCGCGGCGAGGCACACCGCCACGGGAGTGGCTCTCCAAAGGGGCGCCCTGCCCCGTCGCTGCCCGGCGTGCCGCGCGCTGCGCTCCACGGCTGCCCTCCCGCGAACGAGGTGCAAGCCAGCGAACACGGCGCGGAGGCGGGAGTCAAGGCGGGACCCGGGGCGGGACCTTGGGTGGCGGGGCGGCGAGGGCGGTCGAGCGGACCGTGGGGGCGAGCGCGCGGGTGCTTTGGGTGGAGGGGGAGCGGCGCGCCCGAGGTGTTTGTGCGCGGCGCGTTGCGAATAGCCGTTGACACCTGCGCAGGGTTGGCCTATCTAGCGCCTCCCCTGACGCGGGGTGGAGCAGTCCGGTAGCTCGTCGGGCTCATAACCCGAAGGTCACAGGTTCAAATCCTGTCCCCGCAACCAACTAACGGCGAACCCGTCGCCCCTGGATCGAACAACACGGTCCAGGGGCGGTTTTGTATCTACCCGTGGCCGGCCATTGGTGCCCCGCGCCTCAATGCCCCGTCGCAATGACGGGAGCGCCAGGAGTTGGCCGCTCCCTCGTGTCCCCAGCCAGCGGGAGCGCCAGCGTCACCACGCCATCGAGCGCTGCGAGGCTCCCGCCGACGGCCGCGGCCATCTTCCGCGCCGTCCGCAGGCTCAGGAGCGCACCGGGCACCACGCGCAGCCGGTCATCGAGCTGCTGCAGGGTCGCGAACAGCTCCTCGATCCGCACCGCCGCTCCCTGCCTGACCCGCACGCAGACCCGGGCCTCCTCCTGCGAGGGGTCGGACGAGGGCTGCAGCGCCAGCTCCACCTCCAGCGTCGAGCCGCTCCGGGTGCGGTTGATGGACCAGACGAGCCCGGCGTTGAGCGTCTGGGTCAAGCGCACGGGGTCGACGACGACGGGCACCGGTGCGGGCGGGAGGGAGAGGTTGATCGCCTGGGTGGGGAGGGCGGTCCGGAAGACCTCGACGGAGTCGCGGACCAGGTCCCGCAGGTCGACGGGCTCGGGTTCGAGCGCCAGCGCGCCCTCCTCCACCCGGGCGCCGTCGAGGAACTCGTGGACCACCCGCTCGAGGTTTCCCACCTGCACCTGCAGCGTCCGCACGCGGTTCAACACCGCGTCGGGGCTGGCGCCGGGAGGGGAGAGCAGCAGGTGATCGAGGGACGCCCCGATCAGCTGGAGCGGCCCCTTCAAAGCCTCGCCGACCCGCGCGAGGAAGGACGCGCGGCCCTCGGCTCCCTCGTCGATGACGCGGGCCATCGCGTTGAGTGTGAGGGCAGCCTCGCGCAGCTCTTCGGGCGCGTCCTCGGGGACGCGGACTCCGCTCTCTCCTTGGGAGATGCGCGCGATCCCCCGCCGCAGGCCCTCCAGCGGAGCGAGCAGCCGGCGCCGGGCCCAGAGGAGCAAGTACGCCATCGCCAGGACTTCTCCGGCAGCCGCGGCGACGGCGAGCCCGACCGAGAAGCTGGCCCGTCGCTGCGCCAGCGACTCCGCAGCCAGCGCTTCGGCCAGGTTGATCTGCAGCAGCGCGTCGTCCTGCGCCAGCGCCGAGTCGAGCATGGCCTTCAGCGTCGGGGCGCTGCCGCCGCTCGCGCGCTCCCGGAGCAGCACCTCGACGGCGCCGGCAAGGCGCTCCACGGCCGCGTGCTCGGCGGGCGACTGCTCCACTTCGGAGGTCTCGGAGAGGAGCCGGCGGAGGGAGGTCTCCTCGGCAGCGCCCGCTCGCGTCGCGGGCAAGCGCCTGAGGGCCGCCTCGAGCTGCTCGACCAAGAGCACCGAGCGCACCGACTTGCTCAGAGAGGTGGCGGTCTCGTGCTGGAGCAAGCCGAAGGTGAGGATGGCCCCCGCCGACGTCACCGCGAGCGCGGCGAGCAGGCCGGCGGTCATCACGAGGAGGGTGCGCAGCCGCGATCGGTC
>JAYWAO010000490.1:0-3464 GCA_043782365.1 Deltaproteobacteria bacterium | reverse complement strand
TGTCGCAGTGGCCGTTGAAGAAGCTGTTGAAGAAATGAATTCAGCACCAAGTGCACCTCAAGAGGGACGCTCCGATCTTGGACACCGAAATCCACCAGTGCGCAGAGTGCGTCGACCTCCTCGGGGACTATCTCGACGGGTCGCTGCCGGTGGAGCGGGCCGAGGCGCTGGAGCGCCACTTGAGCAAGTGCATGCCGTGCATCACGTTCGTCCGCACCTACAAGGAGACGTCGCAGGTCGCACGTCGCTCCTTGGTCGCGCAGGAGATGCCGCCGGAGCTCAGCGCATCGCTTCATTCGTTCCTGCAAGGTGCCATCCCGGGCTTTGCCTGCAAGTCCGATGGGTGCGCAGAGCACCCTGCGCAGAAAGACGAGAAGAGCTAGTCTTCTCGCGCTGCGCTGGCGCCATTGGCGCCGGAAACCGAGAGTTGCAATGAACATCGATCTCGAGGCCCTCCTGGGCGTGCTACGGCACGCGCGGGGCCGTGGCCTCTCACTCAAGCAGCTGACCGCGCAGTTCGGCGCGGGCGGCCGCAACAACCTTCACAACACCCTGCAGTCGCTGATCGCCGAAGGGCGCATCACCTCTGACGGGCACCACTACAAGGCGCCTCTCGAGACCCCGCAAGCCAGGGCTATCGAGAACGCCCCCGCCCATGCCGCCCCCGAGGCGCGCGAGCTGAGGTCTCGCGGCGGCAAGCGGGACGCCCACGCGAAGGGTCCAGCGCAGCAACAGGCGAGAACCTCTTCCGAGGGGACGGCGGCCCTGCGGGAAGGGGCCCGGCTCCGCGCCGAGCAGCAGACCGCCGGCACGGCTGCGCCTCCGGGCGCGAAGGCCTGGGGCGAGAAGCGCACCCCCGTGGCCAGGCCGGCGCCGCGCAACAAGGGCGAGCTGGTCGGGCCGCTCCTGCTCAAGAGCGAGGGCTACGGGTTCGTGGCGCCGCTCTTCGGCGGGCCGCGCGAGGAGGACGTCTTCGTGCCCCCGGGCCAGACGGGCGGCGCGCTCGACGGAGACGTGGTCCGCCTGCGCCTCTCGCGAGGCCGCGACGGGCGCACCGTCGGCGAGGTGATCGAGATCGTCGAGCACCGGCGCCAGATGGCGCTGGGCGCCTACCGGGTGCGCGGCAGCAAGGCGGTGGTCGAGCCCCACGACCGGCGGATGACCGACGCCATCCCCGTCGCGAAGGACGGGCGCTTCACCGACGGCGAGCTCGTCAAGGTCCGGCTGATCCGCGACGAGTCCGGCAAGGGCTCGGGCGCCGGGTCCGTGCACGGGCAGGTGGTGGGCGCGCTGGGCGCTCGCGGCGAGGCCCGCTTCGAGATCCTCGCCTCTGCCTATGCCGCCGGCTTCTCCGACGAGTTCGACGAGGCCGTGCTGCTGGCGGCCCAGGGCGTCCCCGACCACGTGCTGCCCGAGGAGCGGGCCGCGCGGCGCGATCTGCGCTCGCTCCCGCTGGTCACCATCGACGGCGAGGACGCGCGCGACTTCGACGACGCCGTCCACGTCTCGCGCTCCGGCAAGGGCTACCGGCTGGTGGTCGCCATCGCCGACGTCGCCCACTACGTGCGGCCCGGCGGCGCGCTCGACCGCGAGGCGCTGCACCGCTCGACCTCGGTCTACTTCCCGAGCACGGTGCTGCCGATGCTGCCCGAGCGGCTCTCCAACGGGATCTGCTCGCTCAACCCCGACGTCGAGCGGCTCTGCATGGTGGCAGACCTCGCGCTCGACGAGGCAGGACACCCGCAGCAGGCCGAACTCTACCCGGCGGTGATGCGCAGCCACGGCCGGCTCACCTACACCCAGGTGGCGGAGGCGCTCGAGGGCAAGTGCCCCGCCAAGCTGCAGCCGCTGCTCCCGGATCTGCTGGTCGCTGGCGAGCTGGCGAAGAAGCTGACCGGGCTGCGGCGCGACCGCGGCTCGATCGACTTCGCGCTGGCGGAGCCGCGCATCATCCTCCGCGAGGACGGCACGGTCGAGGACATCGTGCTGCGCCCCCGCAACGACGCGCACCGCCTGGTCGAGGAGTTCATGCTCGCGGCCAACGAAGCGGTCGCCCGGTATTTTTCGGTAAGAGGGTTACCGACGATCTACCGGATCCACGACCAGCCCGACGCCGAGAAGCTCGAGGCGTTCTCCGCGATGGCCCAGACCCACGGCCACCGGCTGCCCGAGAAGCTGACGCCCAAGGCGCTCAACTCGTTCCTCGAGGAGCTGCAGGGCACGCCGGCCGAGAAGGCGCTCAACTCGCTGCTCCTGCGCGCGATGATGCAGGCCCAGTACAGCCCCGACGACATCGGCCACTACGGGCTGGCGGCGCCCACCTACCTGCACTTCACCTCGCCGATCCGGCGCTACCCGGACCTCGCGGTCCACCGGCTGCTGCACCAGCTCTGGGAGCGGGGCGGGTCGCTGCTCAGCAAGGCGGCGCATGAAGAGGAAGAGGCGGCGCTCGCCGGCGTCGCGGCCCACTGCTCGGAGCGCGAGAGGGCCTCGATGAAGGCCGAGCGCGACGTCGACCACTTCTACGCAGCGGTCTTCATGCAGGACAAGATCGGCGAGGAGTTCGACGGGGTGGTCTCGGGCGTAGCCGAGCCCGGGCTCTTCGTCGAGCTCGACGAGCCGTCGGTGGAGGGCTTGGTGCCGGCCGAGTCGCTCGGCGACGACGTCGAGCACGACAAGGCGCTGCACCGCCTCTTGGTGGGCTCCTCTGGCCGCTCGTTCGGCGTGGGCGACGCGCTCCGGGTGCGGGTCGAGTCGTCCGACCCGATCCGGCGGCGGATCACCTTCTCGCTGCTCGGGAAGGCCGACGAGCTCGGGGCGAGGAAGCCCCACGAGAAGGCGCACGAGGCAAAGGCGGGCTACCCGAAGGCCCACAAGCCCAAGCCCGCGCGCGAGCAGCACGAGGCGCCGCGCGAAGCCGCCCGCGGGAAGCCCGCGCACGCGCCCCAGCACCGCACACAGCCGCAGGCGCAGGCGCAGAAGCACTCGCAGAAGCATGCGCAGAAGCCGGCGCAGGCGCAGGGGCATAAGGGCAAGCACGAGCGGCCCGGCGAGCGGCCTGCGCAGGCCTCCGGGCCTTCCGACGGCTGGCTGCGGCCCTCCGACCTCGACCCGAAGTCGCGGCCGGTGCCCCGCGCGCTGCCGGCGAAGAAGGCAGCTACCCGGCCTGTGCCTGCTGCGCCTCGGAAGGGGTCACCGGCTGGCCAGAAGTCTCGTCGTGGAGGAAGACCAGGCCGCGGTCGATGAACGGACGGAAGAACGCGTCCCAGCCGATCCGGCTCTCTCCGAGCGATTCGAGGTTCTCGTCGTTGGAGGCGAGCCGGATCTGCGTCCGGTCGCCCTTCTTCGCCACCGGGAACAGGTGGTGCGCGCCGGCGTAGTGGAGGATGCGCCCGTGGTCGCTGGTAACCTGCTTGGCCATGGCGCGGTGCTGTAGCGCTGGCAGCGCGGAGGGTCAAGCGGGG
>JAYWAO010000489.1:0-3485 GCA_043782365.1 Deltaproteobacteria bacterium | reverse complement strand
CGTAGCCCGCGCGCACCGAGGGCCGCCCCGGGTCGTCGCCGGGCTCGAGGCCGCCCTGCGCGACGCGCGCCCGCTGCAGCACCGCGCCCACGTAGATGTTGGGGACCATCTCCTCGGTGATCGGCACGTCGACCGTGTTGGCGGTGCCGGTGAGCTTCTGCACGTGCCGCTCGCGCACCCCCTCGCGCTCCACCGAGACCAGCGCCAGGCACTCGGGGTACGGCGACTTGATCAAGAGGTGCGCGACGTCGCCGACGGCATATTCGCTCTTGTCAGGCACGATCTCGACGCGCGGCGAGTCCCCGCGCTGCCACGCCGCGAAGCCGGGCCCGATCACGTAGAGCGCGGTGGTGGAGAGCGCGAGCCTGCCGTCCTGGTCCTTCGCCTCGGCCCGCAGCGTGTAGAAGCCCGCGCCTTCGAGCGCCAGCGTGCAGCTCGCGGGCGCGGCCTCGGCGCCGGTCGACACCTCGCAGGAGCCCTTCACTTCATCGATCGGCTCGGTGATCGATTGATACACACCTCCCACCCCCTTCTTCTTCACCGCGTGCCACGAGCGCAGGAGCGCGGTCACCTTGACGCTGACGCCGGCCTGCTCGGCGCCGCCTGGCAGCACCGCCGCCACGGGCAGCGCGTAGGGCTTGTTCACCTCGGTGAAGAGGCTCTGCTTGCCGAGGCCCAGGTAGAAGGCCGCGGGGTGCACGAGGAGGTGCGCGCGGCCCGCCACCGTCTGCCGCGAGACGTCCTGCACCTGCGCCTCGATCGAGTAGTCGGCCGGCCGGTCGGCGAGCGCCTCGACGGGGCCGAGCGCCATCGCCAGGTTGCCCTTCGCGTCGATGACGCCCTCGCCGGTGGCGAAGATGCCCGAGTCCGGCGGCGGCTCTCCCTCGTCCTGGCCCCAGGTCTGGCGGCCAAAAGTGTAGCCGTCGTGGCGCGGCGGGCTGAAGCTGGTGGAGTTGCGGACCACGCTCCAGGTCACGCGGGCGCCGGTCATCGCGCCGCCGAAGAGGTAGCGCGCGGAGACGGTGGGCGCGGGCCTCGCGCCGGCGAGCGCGTCCTTGCCTTCGGTGAGCACGTCGACGCGGAACTGCGGCGCGCGGTACTCGGCGACGTTGAACCAGCCCGACCACTCCGCTTGCGGATCGGCGGCCAGCGCCGCGTGCGCGTAGAAGGCGCCCAGCTTGCCCTCCTTGGGGAGGACGAGGTCGAACGCGGCGGTGCCGAAGGCGGTCACCGGCACCACCTTCTCGGCCACCACGGCGCCCGCCGGATCGTTGACCCACATCCGCACCTGCCCGCCCGGCGTCGAGAGCCCGCTCGGGCTGTTGGGCGCGAGCCTCCGCATCAGCGCCTTCAAATGGACGGTATCGCCCGGCCGATAGATGCCTCTATCGCTGAACACCTGCCCCACGGGCCGCGGCGCGAGCGCGTCGAAGCCCATCGAGATGTTCTCGCCGCGGAGCTGGTCGTCCCAGGCGGTGGTCACCACGCCGGTGTCGCCCTGGTACGTCGCCGAGACGAGCAGCTTGGGCGGCTCCCAGGTGGGGGCCTTGTGCTCGATGTCCAGGATCGGCGGCAGCGGCGCGAGGCCGTCCTTGTCGGTGAGCACCTCGGGGAGCGCCTGCCCCATCGAGCTGAAGACCAGCACCTTGGCGCCCACCAGCGGCGTGCCCTTCTGCGCCGACGTCACCCAGGCGACCCCGCCGGTCACGCCCACCTTGGCGTGGACGACCACGTCGGTCAGCTGCGCCAGCACGCGCAGCGGCGGGTTCACCTCTTGGTGCAGCCCCGGCGGCTGCAGCACCCGCAGCGCCACCAGGCCGGTCTTCGCCCCGCGCAGCGCGCCTCGCACGTCGAGCCCTTGCAGGTGCGGCTCGTTCTTCGGGTACGCCAGCGGCAGCGCGCCCTTCACGTCGGGCGGCAGCGCGGGGAACCGGTTGCAGCGGTCGTTGTTGCAATACCGCAGCTGCAGGTACTGCTGCGGCGACAAGACCCACGCATCATATTCGAGGCTGTTCAGGTTGGTGACCTGCACGGGGAGCTGCCCGTCGCCCGCCGCCTCGAGCAGCGCCAGCTCGCGGCCGAGGTAGACGGAGGGCACCAGGTCGTCGAGCTGCACCTTCCCTTCGAACGCCGGCGCGGCCTGGCCGAACTTGTCCTTGAAGCCCGCCGCCAGCGAGATGGTGTAGCCCTGGCCCGCCGCCCACCGGGCCGGGAGGCGCAGGCGGGTGCGCTGGTCGGCCAGCTCCGCGCCGAGGTCTTCGTCGCCCGACTGCTCGTCCCACTCGAGGGTGACGGGCGGCGTGATGGTCAGCCACTTCTTCAGCTCGGCGAGCGGGCCCACCGGGTTCGAGAACTGCAGCCAGACCGGACCGCGCGCGCAGTGGTCGCCGTCGTCCCAGCAGCGCTTCACCGCCACCGCCTGCATCGGCCCGTACACCGCGCACGCCTCCTGCCACTGCTTGCCCATGGTGAGCGGCCCGGCCGCGCCGCGCACGCCCGCGTCGAGGCCGAAGGTGAACGGCTGCGCCAGCGGCAGCGCCGACGCCGGCGCCAGCTCGTAGCGGGTCTCCTGATTCTTGAAGGTGAGCGCGGACGGCTCGGCGCGGGCGAACCGGCGCGGCGAAATCCCGCTCTCCTTGGCAAACTTCGGGTCGGCGGCGGCCTTCGCCTCCAGCTCGCGCTGCTCGTCCTGCACGTTCACCGCGTGCACGACCGACGCGCCGACGCGCTTGCCTCCCGACTCGAAGAAGAACGCCTTGCCCGCATCCGCGACGGGCTGGTTGAGCGTGACCTTGAAGACCTGCTTGGGCACGCTGAAGCGGCACTCCAGCGTGCCGGGCGAGACGCCGTTGACCGCGGGCACGGGCGTGGTGAAGTGCAGCGCGAACGCTTCCCGGAGGCTGCTGCCGTCGAGGGCGGCGAGGCCCGCGGGCACGTTGACGGTGAACGGCGTCGAGTACGCCATCGGCCCTTCCGGGACGAACTCCACCGACGAGGAGCCGAGCCAGCGCCAGCGGCCCTTCACCTTGGGCTCGAGCGTGAACCCCTTCGCAGGGCCCTGCCCGGGCTCGCCGTTCTCGGGCGCGTCCTCGAGCGCGGAGAGCGCCACCACGGGCTTGTTGAAGGTGAGGGTGGGCCGCTCGAGCCCGCGCAGCTCTCCCTGCGGCCGCGCGGCGACGATGGCGAGCGGCTTGCCCAGCAGCGAGGCGGGCGTCTGCGGGGTGATGCTCGGCGGCGGCGGCGGCAGGGAGAACTTGCGCGGCGGCCCGCCCGAGACGGGCTGCGACTCCGTGGAGTCCTTGCTGCAGGCGGAGAGGACGGCAACTGCGGTGAGCAGAAGCGAGGCGACGCGCTGCATGGTTCCACCCCTGTGTAGAGGTGTCGCAGTGTACCCCCTTCGCGGTCCGTGCGAATCCGGCCCTCGGGACTGCCGCTTGGGGGCGCCCTTCCGCCGCGGCTGCCCTCGCGCGCCTGCCCGCACCCCC
>JAYWAO010000488.1:0-3491 GCA_043782365.1 Deltaproteobacteria bacterium | reverse complement strand
CTGCAATCGGTAATGTCTGGGAGGACACAAAGTGGGGCTTTGATGCGCGCGACAAGAGCTACGTCGTTCAGACCAACATAAAAGTTCTCCAACGTTGTATGCTCATGACCAGCGATCCCGGAGATTTGGTGCTCGACCCTACATGCGGATCAGGCACCACCGCGTATGTGGCTGAGCATTGGGGCCGACGCTGGATCACTTGTGACACCTCGCGCGTTCCCCTCGCCCTCGCCCGTCAGCGCCTTCTGACTGCGACCTTCCCCTGGTACGCACTCAAGGACGAGAAGCGTGGCCCTTCTGGAGGGTTCGTCTACATGCGCAGGCAGAACCAGAAGGGCGAGGAGGTGGGTGGCATCGTCCCGCACGTGACCCTCAAGAGCATCGCCAACAACGAACCCCCCGCCGAAGAAGTCCTCGTCGACCGCCCCGAAGAGCAACGCGCCACCACCCGCGTCACCGGCCCCTTCTGCGTCGAAGCCACCATCCCCACCCCCGCCGCCCTCGACGACAACGCCCCCGCCGCCAACGACGACGACCGCTCCTTCGCCGACCGCATGCTCGAAGTCCTCCGCCACAGCCCCCTCCTCCGCCTCCCCAAGAACAAGACCGTCAAGTTCAAAAACCTCCGCCCCGCCACCAAAGCCCTCGTCCTCTCCGCCGAAGCGCTCCTCGAAGACGACACCCCCGTCGCCTTCGCCTTCGGCCCGGAGAACGGCGCCTGCGGCGAGCGCTTCGTCGCCGAGGCCGCCCGCGAAGCCTTCAACAAGAACTACCGCCAGCTCTACGTCATCGGCTTCGCCATCCAGCCCAACGCCCGCGAATACATCGAGAAGTGCGAGACCATCCAGGGCATCACCGCCGTCTACGTCCAGGCCACCCCCGATCTCCTCATGGGCGACCTCCTCAAGACCATGCAGTCCAGCCAGATCTTCTCCGTCTGCGGCCTCCCCGAGATCGAAGTCCGCCCGGAGCCCAAGAAAGCCAAGCCCACCAAGAAGGGCGCTGCTGACCCCGACCTCTACCGCGTCAAGCTCCTCGGCCTCGACGTCTTCGACCCCGTGAAGATGGAGAACGAAGCCAAGAAGGGCGAAGATGTCCCCGCCTGGTTCCTCGACACCGACTACAACGGGCGCGTCTTCCACGTCTGCCAGGCCTTCTTCCCCAAGACGGGCGCGTGGGACTCGCTCAAGCGGGCGCTGAAGGGCGCCTACGAGGAGAGCGTGTGGGCCCACCTCGCTGGTACGCTGAGCGAACCCTTCGCGCTGGGGGAGAATGCGCAGGTGGCCGTCAAGGTCATCGACGAGCGCGGGAATGAGCTGCTGGTGGTGCGGGATGTGGCGGGCGCGAAGCCGGCGAAGGGGAAGCGATGATCACGAGCTTGCACATCAAGAATTTCAGAGGCTTCGAGGACTTGGAGATCAAGGACCTCAAGCGCGTGAATCTGTTTGCAGGAAAGAACAATACCGGCAAGACCAGCGTGCTGGAGGCGCTATTTCTGTTGGGCGGTCCCAATAATCTGTTTGGGCCAGCGCAGCTCCGTTCATTGCGGGAGCACAACTCCAACTTCTTTCCAATGACCGTCGATGACGTGTCGGTACTCTTTCATCGCTTAGCGCCGGACGCGGTCATTGACCTCGAGCAGGTGGTAGATGGCAGGCGGGAGGAGGTGTCGTTGATGCTCCGCGAAGTCTTCCGCGCCAGCCTTCCAACGGCGCCACTTCAAACCGATGCTGCACCGGTCCCGAGCTCATTCGGACCGCCCTTGATGCACGTACAAGAATACGTCGTCCGCGCTCGGGAGGGAGCAGGAGCATTCGCCGAGAGTTCGCTGCTCTTCGGGCAAGCACAGCGGATGATCGGCGCGCAACTCCCGGATCGGCCGCCGACCATTCTCATGTCCAGCCCGCCCGCCCTGGATACGCCCGAAATGGAGAGCTTCAGCCACATTGAGGAACTCGGGCAGACCGAGGGTCTCGTGCGGGCGCTTCAGGAGATCGACCCACGACTCAAACGGCTCGTCCTGCTAGCCAAGAACGGGGCCACGCGAATTTATGGAGACCTGGGGCTCGGCCGGCTACTGCCGTTGTCGGCGATGGGCGACGGCGCGTTCCGCCTACTCGCCATTCTGCTGGCGATCGCCAGGGCCCAGAACGGCGCCATCCTGATCGACGATGTCGATTCCGGTCTCCATCACACGGTTAGGGAAAAGACCTGGGCCGCGATAGGCCAGGCCGCCGAGCAGTATGAGACCCAAGTGTTTGCCACCACGCATAGCCTCGAGATGGTTCGCGCTGCACACGCGGCCTTCAGGGCGCGTCCCAAATATGAGCTCACCTTTTATCGACTCGAGCGCGTCCCGTCCGGAGTCACCGCGGTGTACTTCGACCAGCAGGACATGGAGTCGGCCGAGAAGTTCAACTTCGAGGTCCGGTGATGCGAACGAGGGGCGGGGGAAACGACCTGACTCACTTCATCGGGCCGATATTGGTGCTCAGCGAGGGTCCTGGGGATCAGGGCGTGATGCGCGCCATCAAACACAAGTACGCCTTGAACTTCCTCGAGTGCGAGTACTACGGTGGCCGCGACAACTTGAGCACCTTCCTCCGCACGATGCCTACCGTTCCGGGATTCCAATCGCTGCGTGGGCTCGGCGTCACACGGGATGCGGACGACGACCCCACCGCCGCAGGCCAGTCGATGGAAGACGCAATCAAAGCAGCGCGCCTGCGGACACCTCCGGGCATGCAGTTCCCTCCTCACAAGACGCTCGTGCTGCCCGGCCAAGGCCGTCCCGGAGCACTGGAGGCACTCTGCATCGAATCGACAACCGGCCACGTCGCAACGCCGAGCACGATCGCCTTCCGGGCTTCACTGGAGGCCGCCGGTGTCACGCAAGCAAAGCCCCGCAACAGAGACAAAGCCTGGGTCGCCGCATTTCTCTCGGGCCAGGGCGATCGCCCTCCGATGCGGTTGCCTGACTTTGCGCTGAACGGTTTGCTCGACATCGGCCACGCTTGCTTCGCGGAGTTGAGACAGTTCTTGGTGGACCTAAATACGCTCGGCGCGCACAGCGCGGCGCCTGCTGGAGCGCAGCCATGATCCGCCGCGTCACCCTCAAGCGCTTCAAGCGCTTCGCCGACGTCACCTTCGACCTGTCCGGCCACCTCGTGCTCGCCGGCCCGAACAACGTCGGCAAGACCACTCTCCTCCAGGCCATCGCTACCTGGAGCACCGCACTCGAGCGCTGGCGCGAGCTCAACGACTTCAATAGGCACGGTGGCGCTTACACAAAAGCCCCGATCACACGCCACGACTTCGCGGCCGTTCCCCTCCGTCGCTTCGATCTCTTGTGGACTGAGCGCAACTACCACGGAACCGTCGAGATCGAGCTGACGCTCAAGGACGGTTCTGCCATCACCATGGAGCTGATCTCCGACAGCTCCGAGCAGGTGTACGTCCGCCCGACTTCGCGCGCGGACAAAGCCGTTCTC
>JAYWAO010000487.1:0-3491 GCA_043782365.1 Deltaproteobacteria bacterium | reverse complement strand
GAGCGACGTGCGCAGGCCCGCGAGATCGCGCGCCACGCCCTGCCGGACCGCGAGCCGGCCGAGCAGTCGCTCGACGTCGAGCACGGGCCGCAGCGCGTCGCCGAGCCCCTCGCGCAGGACGGCCGCGTTGGTGAGCTCTTCGACCGCGTCCTGCCGCGCCTCGATGGCCGCCAGCTCCAGCAGCGGCGCGCCGAGCCAGCGCGCGAGCAGGCGCCCGCCAGCGGCGGTCAGCGTGCGATCGAGCAGCGCGATCAGGGTGCCCGTGCGGCGCCCGTCCGGACCGTGGAACAGCTCGAGGTTGCGCACCGCCGCCGGGTCGAGCCAGAGGCGCTGCGCGGGCTGCTCCACCTGCACGCGGACCACGTGCCGCGCGGCCGCCCGCTGCGTCTCTTGCAGGTAGCCGAGCGCCTCCGCGCAGGCCTGGACCAGCAGCGGCTCGTGCCCCAGGCCGAGCCCGTCGAGCGTGCCGAGCCCGAGGTGGCGCTTGAGGAGCAGCTCCGAAGAGGCGACGTCGCGCAGCGGCCGCGGCTCGAGGCGCGCGGCGCCGCTCGCCCGGCGCACCTGCTCGGCGAGGGGGGTCTTCGCCAGCTCCTCGGGGATGAGCACCTCGCGCGGCCGGGCGCGGGACAGCTCGTCGAGCGCGGTCTCCCAGGACATCGGCGGGAGCGCGCGCAGCTCTCCGGTGGAGGGGTCGAGCAGCGCGAGCGCGGCCCGCGCGGGGAGCGGCTCCGCGACGCGCGTGCCGTCCGGGTCCTGCTCGTCGCGGCGCGCGCCCCTGCGCCTGGGCGCGCCGTGCTCGACGACCAGCGCGGCGAGGAGCAGCGGCTCGCGGGCCTCGAGCGTCTCCTCGTCCATCAGCGTGCCCGGGGTGACCAGGCGGACGATCTCGCGCCTGACCAGCGTCTTGCCCGGGCCCGGCGCCTCCATCTGGTCGCAGATGGCGACCTTGTGCCCGGCGGCCACCAGCCTGCCCACGTAGCCCTTGGCCGCGTGGTACGGCACGCCGCACATCGGCACGCGGTCCTCGCCCTTGGCGCGGCCGGTGAGCGTGATCCCGAGCAGCGCCGAAGCCACCTTGGCGTCGTCGTAGAAGAGCTCGTAGAAGTCGCCGAGGCGGAAGAAGAGCAGCGCGTCGCCGGCCTGGGCCTTGGCCTCGGCGTACTGCCGCAGCATCGGCGTCAGCGGGGCGACCTGGGGCTCTGGGGCGGCTGGCTCGCGGGGCTCGGTCACGGGCGAGAGCGGTGTAGCACGGCGGACGCCACCCGGCACGGTGACCCGCCGAGCGGCGCGCGTCATCCCCCCATCCTTCCGGCTCGCCCGCTCAACGGACAGGGGGTAGCGTCACACTTCACTTCCATCCTGGTCACTGCAGGCGGCGTCGCCTTCTTCAAGGGCAGGGTATGGGAACGGGTCACCTTCACGCGCTCACGCGGTGGGACCTCGTCGGGCGGATCCCGTTCGGGCTCGCCCTCACGGCCCTCCACGTCGCCTCGCTGCGCCGCGGGTGGGCTTGGCGTCCGGCGCTCCTGGCCACCGGTGCCTTCATCGCGGGCTGCTCGCTCGGCGCGCTGCTGTTGCCCAGCGTGGTGGGGGCGTTGGCCGGCGGGGGAGAGGAGCGAGCCGGGCTGCGGAGGAGAGGTGGCAGGCCCGGTGCTCGGGAGGAGGAGACCCGTGGCCGGACCTTGACCCTAGTCCATCCAGAGGACTAATCTCCCCGCATGGTCAAGATCAACGTACACGCGGCCAAGACGCAGCTGTCGAAACTACTGGAGCGTGCGCATCGCGGAGAGGAGCTGGTGATCTGCAAAGACGGCAAGCCCTATGCGCGGCTGGTTCCTCTGGCGAAGCAGGAGCCACGCAAAGGGGGCTGGCTGGGAACGGGCGGGATCGGCCCGGCCTTCGACGAGCCTCTTCCCAAGGGATGGACGGGGGAGGAATGAAGCTGCTCCCCGACACCCACACGCTGCTCTGGTGGGGCAAGGCAGACCCGCGCCTCTCGCGGCGGGCGAAGTCACTCCTGACGGATCCCGCGAACGATCTGCTCTTCTCGGCGGCGAGCGCGTGGGAGATCGTGACCAAGCATCGTCTCGGTCGATTGCCGGAGGCCGCGTTGATGGTGCAGGACTTTCCCGGCTGGATGGTCAAGGTCGGCTTGCTTGAACTGCCGATCACCTTGGCCCATGCCCGGCTGGCCGGGTCGTTCCCTGCAGCGCATGGCGACCCGTTCGACCGGATGCTTGCGGCGCAGAGCCTCATCGAGGGTGTACCGCTTCTCGGCTGCGACGAGTCGCTGCTGGCCTTCGGTGTCAAGCTGATCTGGTAGCCCGTACGATGCGGGCGGTCCTGCCAGGGACCGAGCCCGCGGTCCTGCCGACCGCAGAGCGCCGTGGGCCCAAGCCACATCTAGATCTTCTTCACCGCCAACACCTTCACCTGCGGCCCGCTCATCGCCAGCCCGAACCCGCCGCCCGCCTCTCCCTCGATCTCGACCTCCTGCCCCACCGCCCCGGCCAGCTCCGCGCGCGCCCCGAGCAGCGTGGTCTTCGCGCCGCCAGCCTGCACGAGGAGGTAAATGCCGCCCTCGAGATCCCTCTTTTCGACCCTCCCGCGCAGCTTCATCGCACCGCCTCCCGCGCGAGCAGACCGCGGCCCGCGCCCCACGAGATCACCGCGCCGACGAGGAACCACGCCGGCGCCAGGAACGACGGCAGCAGCGGCAGGTGCACCGCATTGACAAGACCTGCGTGCACGAGCAGGCCGGCCTGCCCGAAGCAGAGGCCCGCGACCAGCGCGCCGAAGAAGCCGCTCGACGGGCTGCTCGACCGCGAGAGCCCGCGCGCGACGAGCGCGAGCACGAACGGCACCACCGCGGAGAAGCCGATCCAGCCGGCGATCGAGGCCGCGAGGTTGCTGCCCGGCAGGCCAAGCAGCGGGAACGAGAACGCCGCCGGCGGGAGCGCCAGCAGCGAGACGCCCGCCACCCGCGCGAGGCCCGCGGGCGCGAGCGCGGCGACGCCGCCCGAGGCGAGGAGGAGCGCGCCCCAGAACGGCACGCCGAGCGCGTTCCGCGGCCGCAGTTGGCCCAGCTTGCGCGCGTGGGCGATGGCGAACCACGCCAAGCCCCCCGCCAGGAAGAGGCGCGTGAGGCCCCACCACAGGGTGGCCGTGCGCACCGCGCCACCGGCGTCGAGCACGCCGCTGCCGTACAGCTCCGCCGCCTTGGCGCCCGGAAGCGCGACGCCGGCGCGCGCGCTCGACTGCAAGAGCGACTGCACCGCCGCCGGATTGGTCACGCCCACCGAGTAGAGCAGCGCCGCCGCCCCAGCGACGTGCGGCGTCGCCATGCTGGTGCCCTGGAACCAGCGGTAGGCGGGCTGGCCGTCCTCGCCGACGGTCTGCTGTAACACACCAAACTCCTCACCCTGGCTCTTGTCGCCGCCGGGCGCGGCGAGCGCGACCTCGGGGCCGAACGACGAGTAGGGCGCGATGCT
>JAYWAO010000486.1:0-3494 GCA_043782365.1 Deltaproteobacteria bacterium | reverse complement strand
GCTTCATCGCGCAGCTCGACGCAATCTCCGGCGCTGGGTTCCACACCGTGCCGCTCTCGGCGCTGCTGACGCAGCTGGAGGGCGGCCCGGCGCTGCCGCAGAAGTCGGTGGTGCTCACCTTCGATGACGGCACGCAGGATCACCTCGAGCGCGTGCTGCCAGCGCTGCGGGCGCACAAGATGGTCGGCGTGTTCTTCGTGGTGGCCGGGAAGATCCGCGCGGACGAGGCGCACCGCGCGGTCGAGAAGACGCCCGAGGGCGAGAAGCGCTACCTCACCTGGCCCGAGCTGATCGCGCTGCAGGACGCCGGGATGGAGCTGGGCTCGCACGGGCTGACGCACGCGCGGATGCCCGACCTGGGCGAGGCGGCGGCGCTGGAGGAGCTGGAGCAGTCGCGCGCGCTGCTCTCGGCGGGGCTCGGGCGCAAGGTGGAGCTGCTCGCGTGGCCGTACAACTCGGTGCGGGCGGCGACGCGGGAGCTGGCGAAGAAGGCCGGATACCGCGCGGCGGTCGCTGGGGTGGTGCACGGTTCGAACGACGTATATGCGTTGTATCGGATTCCGATTACAGCGGAGACCGACCCGGTGGCGTTGGTGGAGTCGCTCTCTCCCTGAGCGCGCGCGGCTGGCCTCGACCCGGTGCGGTCTCAGTCAGCTCCGGAGCTGATCCGGATCCGGTAGCTGAAACCGGCTGCCGGATCGCCTGGTCACCGGCTCATCGAATCGAGGAACTCCTTGTTGCTCTTGCTCCCCCGCAGCTTGCTGAGGAGGAACTCCATTGAATCGATTACATTCAATGGATGCAGCAGCTGCCGCAGCACCCAGACGCGGTTGAGCTGCTTGTCGTCCATCAGCAGCTCCTCCTTGCGCGTGCCCGACTTGTTGATGTCGAGGCAGGGGAAGATGCGCTTCTCCATCAGCTTGCGGTCGAGCACGATCTCGGAGTTGCCGGTGCCCTTGAACTCCTCGAAGATCACCTCGTCCATCCGGCTGCCCGTGTCCACCAGCGCGGTGCCGATGATGGTCAGCGAGCCGCCCTCTTCGCAGTTGCGGGCCGCGCCGAAGAACCGCTTGGGCTTGTGGAGCGCGTTGGAGTCGACGCCGCCCGAGAGGATCTTGCCGCTCGAAGGCACGGTGGCGTTGTAGGCGCGGGCGAGGCGGGTGATCGAGTCGAGCAGGATCACCACGTCGCGGCCGTGCTCGACGAGGCGCTTGGCCTGCTCGATCACCATCTCGGCCACCTGCACGTGGCGGGTGGCGGGCTCATCGAACGTGCTGGAGACGACCTGCCCGCGCACCGTGCGGGACATGTCGGTCACCTCCTCGGGGCGCTCGTCGATGAGCAGCACGATGAGGAACGCCTCGGGGTGGTTCGCGCTGATGGCGTGCGCGATGTCCTGGAGTAATACAGTTTTACCCGCCCGCGGCGGCGCGACGATCAGGCACCGCTGCCCGAACCCGACCGGGTTGAGCAGGTTGATGATGCGGGTGCTCATCTCGGTCTTGCTGTGCTCGAGGTTGATCGCCCGGGTGGGGTAGAGCGCGGTGAGGTTGTCGAAGAGGACCTTCTGGGCGCCCTCGACGGGCTCGGTGAAGTTGATCGAGTCGATCTTGGTCAGCGCGAAGTACCGCTCGCTGTCCTTGGGCTGCCGGATCTGGCCCTTGAGCATGTCGCCGGTGCGCAACATGTAGCGGCGGATCTGCGAGGGCGAGACGTAGATGTCGTCCGGGCCGGGGCTGAAGCTGAAGTCGGGGCTGCGGAGGAACCCGAAGCCGTCGGGGAGCACCTCGAGCACGCCCTCCGCCTCGATCAGCGCGTCGGACTTCTGGGCCTGGAGGATGTGGAAGATCAGGTCCTGCTTGCGGAGCGCGCCGGGCGCTTCGATGTTGAGCTCCTTGGCGAGCTTCGCCAGGGCGGTGATCTTCATCGCTTTCAGTTCGGACAAGTTCATCGGGGGGGGCCTTCGGCGCGCCCGCGCGGCGCGTCTCGTCTTCGGGGGGCGCTGCCAGCCCGGACGGGCGGCGCGCTGGGGATGGGGTGCGGCGCGGAAAATAGGAAGGGTGGGGCTGGAAGTCAACCACGACGTGGGGCGCGGGGTGGGGCAACGTGCGCATCCATTGCTGCTCGCGCTGGAGCAGGCAGCACCCCGGAGCGCAACGCGGCGCTGACGAAGATCGGTGCGCTGACCCTTGCGTCGGGGTAGGTAGGGCCGTTCGTTCCCAGGGGTTCTTCTGCCATCTCGCACCATCGTCTCGGCTCTGCTGCTGTCGTTGGCGACGCTCGGCTGCGCAATGGTCGAGGTGAAGAGCGGTCTCCAGTTCGTCGACCTTCCGGCAGGCTCGTTCCAGTTCCAAGGCGAACGGACGGTCGCGGTCGCCGCCTTCCGGATGGGCGTGACGGCGGTGACCACGGCCGCCTACGCGCGGTGTGTCGAGGCGCGCGCCTGCACCCTGGCTGAGGGTCAGGGCTGCAACTCGTCCCTGGGCATCGGGCTCGTGCTGCAGGGCGTGGATCGCCTGGACCACCCGGTCAATTGCGTGGACTTCGACCAGGCGACCGCGTTCTGCCGCTGGGTCGGCGGGCGCCTCCCGACCGAAGAGGAGCGCGAGTACGCCGCTTCCGGTGGCAGCGAGGATCGCGTCCATCCCTGGGGAGAAGGCGAGCCGGGTGAGCGTGCCTGCTGGAGCGGAGCTGCCCCTGAGGCAGCCCGCAAGTCCACCTGTCCCGTCGGCGCGCATCGCGCGGGAGCATCGAGGTGGGGCCAGCGCGATCTGGCCGGCAACGTCTGGGAATGGACGACCAGCGACTACGTCCCGCTTGGCAGGGACCGCACCCCAGTCGGAAAGGTCGTCCGCGGGGGATCGTGGAAGGATCCTGCCGAGCGTCTCCGCGCGCGTTCTCGCCACTGGCTCGAGACCCACGCGGCGGACAGCACTGTCGGTTTCCGCTGCGTATTCTAGTCGGGTGCTGCGACCGCGGCCCCACCCGGTAGCGCCACTCCTGTCTGACTCCTCTAGTAGAGTGCTGGCCGCCATGACCACGCCCGCCCGCCGCGCCGCTGAGCTCCGCGAGCAACTCCGCGACGCGAGCCACCGCTACTACGTCCTCGACGCGCCCACCCTCAGCGACGCCGAGTACGACCGCCTCTTCCGCGAGCTCGAAGCCCTCGAGCGCGAGCACCCCGAGTTGGCAACGCCCGACTCGCCCACCAGCCGCGTCGGCGCCGCGCCCTCGGAGAAGTTCGACAAGGTCACCCACCGCCGCCAGATGATGTCGTTGGAGAACTGCTTCGACGACGCCGAGTTCGACGAGTTCGTCGCCCGCGTCAGGAAAGTCCTCGGCGACGAGCGCGTCACCTGGGTGGTCGAGCCCAAGCTCGACGGGCTCGCCATCTCGCTCTCATGGGAGCACGGGAAGTTCGTCCGCGGCGCCACCCGCGGCGACGGCCTGGTCGGCGAAGACGTGACCTCGAACCTCCGCACCATCAAGTCGAT
>JAYWAO010000485.1:0-9719 GCA_043782365.1 Deltaproteobacteria bacterium | reverse complement strand
ACTCGGGCAAACCCGCAAGAACTGTAACACTCTCAGAAGACGAGAGGCCCCGCGCCAAGGAGCTCTTCCTGCTCACCAGCAAGCCGGTGCTCTACGTCGCCAACATCGACGAAGAGCAGCTCGCCACCATCGGCGAGGACCCCGCGCAGGCGCTGAAGGACCCGCTGGTCGCCAAGGTGGTGGACATGGCGGCCCGCGAGGGCGCGAAGTGGGTCGCCATCTGCTCGAAGGTCGAGGCGGAGATCCAGCAGCTGCCGCTCGCCGACCGGCCCGAGTTCCTCGCCACGGTGGGCCTCTCCGAGCCGGGCCTGCACAAGCTGGTGCACCAGGGGTTCGACCTGCTCGGCCTGCAGAGCTACCTGACGGCGGGCCCCGAGGAGACGCGCGCCTGGGTCATCCACAAGGGCGACAAGGCCCCGAAGGCTGCTGGCGTGATCCACACCGACTTCGAGCGCGGCTTCATCAAGGCCGAGGTGATCAACTGGCAGGTGCTGCTCGACCTCGGGTCGGAGGCGGCAGCGAAAGCGAAGGGCGCGCTGCGGATCGAGGGCAAGGAGTACGTGGTGCAGGACGGGGACGTGATGCACTTCATGTTCAACGTCTAGCTTCGGGCCAGGTGATCCGCGCACTCCTGGCGTCGACCCTCGGCGCGCTGGCCGCGACCTCTGCGGCCAGCGCAGCCGAGCCACGGCCTGCAACGGCGCCCGCAACCGCTGCGCCCGTCTCCGCCAGCGCCGCGCCGTCCCTCGCTGCTCCGCCCGCCGCGCTCGCGCAGACCGCTGCACCGGCCGCTGGCGGTGCGACCCGCTCTCCTGCCGCGCGGGTCGGCCTCTTCCTCGGCGGCGTGGGGTCGGCGTTCCTCCTCCATGAGGGTGGCCACGTGCTGGCGGGCGCGGCGCTCGGCCACCTGCCGGAGGTCCAACGGGTCACGTTCCTCGGGTTCATCCCGTTCTTCGCGCTCGCCCCGTCGATCGCCTGCTACGGCGACACCTGCACCCGCAAGGGAGCGCCGTTCGGGCCGGGCCGCTCGGGCGCGTTCCTCATCTTCTCGGCGGGCTTCGACCTGCAGCACCTCGAGGACGAGGTGATCCTCACCCACGACCCGCGCCTGCGCGCGCAGGACAGCGCCTTCCGCGAGGGGATGCTCGCGTTCAACACGCTCACCTCGGTGGGCTACGTCGCGGCGAACCTGCTCGGCGTCGAGCCGCGCGCGGGCGACGTGCGCTCGATGGTCGAGGTGTCGGGGCGCCCGCGGCTCCTCATCGACGGGCTCCTGCTCTCGGCCGCCGTGCTGGACCTCGTGCGCTACGCGTCTCCAGAGCTGGAGTGGCCGGTCTGGGCGAGCCGCTTGACCAAGCTGGGCCTGGGCGGCCTCGTCTTCGTCTTCTGACCCTGGGCTCTCCTGGTCCGCGCCCCTGCACGCCCGCTTCGCGGCAAGGGCTCCGGCGGTGCGTCAGAGGCCGAGGTTGTCGAGGTGCCGCCGCGCCTCGCGCCCGGTCTCACCGTGGGGGTCGCACTCCTCGGCCTTGGCGAAGCTGGCCTTCGCGCCCGGCTTGTCCCCGCGCAGCTTGAGCGCCAGCCCGCGGCCGAGGTGCGCGCCGGCCGACTTGCGGTCGATGGTGAGCGCCTTGTCGAACGCCGCCAGCGCCTTCTCCATCTCGCCGTCGGCGAGCCAGGCGCGGCCCTCGGCGACGTGGGAGTCGGCGTTGGAGATGAACTCCACGTCGAGCACCGCCCGGCCCACCAGGTGGCCGATCACCAGCCGGAACGGCCCGAACGCCGCCCAGGACGCCACCTCCGCAGCCGCCACCGCCGCGATCGGCAGCTCGGCCAGCACCCGGTCGCGGAACTTGATCCGCACCTTGGTGTGCTGCCCCTTGGCCATGAGATCTTTGGCCTGCGCGCGGATGGTGCCGAACGCCTCGTCCCAGCCCTTGCCGAGGTCGACCGCGACCTTCTTCGTCTCCTGCGTGGCCTTCTCCATGGTGGGCTTGGCCTTGACGCGCGCCTTGTCGACGAAGTCGCCGATCTGCCTCGCGGCCTTGTCGGCGAAGTCCCCCAGGCTGTCGAGCGGGCTGCGCGCCGCCGGGTTCTCGGGCGGGTCCTCCTCGACCTCTTCGTCCGCGCCGTCCTCGAGCGGCTCCTCGGGCGCCGCGTCCTTCGCCGGCCGCTTCGGCGCAGCCTTGGGAGGCGCCGCCCGCCGCGTGGCCTTCTTGGTGCCCTTGCCCGCCCCGCCCTTGCCTGTGCCCTTGCCAGCCATTCACCCCTCCGAAAGCCAATCGAGCTGCTGTACGCACGAGAGAGTACGCGCAATTCCGACCGGGTGCCGCAAAGCCGCTCGCCCTCCCCCACCGGGACACCGCCCGACGGTCAGAGAGGCCTGCCCGTACGTCCGCTCGCCACCGGCCACCAGCGCGCGGTATCTTCCCTCCGTGTCCATGTTCTCAGAGAGCCTCCGGGCGTTCCTCAAGCCCGTGACCCCGTACCTCGACGACCCCGAGGTCTCGGAGATCCTCATCAACGGCCCCGAGGAGGTGTGGATCGAGAAGAAGGGCCGGCTCTCGCGCACCGACGCCCGCTTCTCCGAAGAGGGCCTGCTCGCAGCAGCCCGCAACATGGCGCAGTACGTGGGCCGCCCGCTCACCGAGGAGCGGCCCCGGCTCGACGCCCGGCTCCCCGACGGCAGCCGCATCCACGTGGTGCTCCCGCCGATCGCGCGGCGCGGGACCACGGTGTCGATCCGCAAGTTCTTCCCCGAGCGGCTCAAGGTCTCGCAGCTCGTGCAGTTCGGGTCGCTGACGCCCGATCTGGCGAAGCTGCTCCACGCGCTGATCGGCCTGCGCTTGAACGTGGTGGTCGCCGGCGGCACGGGCTCGGGCAAGACCTCGCTGCTCAACGTGCTCTCGTCGATGATCGAGCCGCACGAGCGGATCTTGACCATCGAGGACTCCGCCGAGCTGCAGCTCCAGCAGCCGCACCTGGTGTCGTTCGAGAGCCGGCCCGCCGACCGGCTCGGCAAGGGCGAAGTCAGCATCGGCGACCTGCTCCACTCGGCGCTGCGGCTGCGGCCCGACCGGATCATCGTCGGCGAGGTCCGCGGCGGCGAGGCGTTCTTCCTCCTGCAGGCGATGAACACGGGCCATGGCGGGTCGCTCACCACCGCCCACGCCAACACGGCGGTGGACACGCTGCGCCGCTTGGAGTCGCTCTGCCTGCTGGCGGGCTTCGAGCTGCCGCTGCGGGCGGTGCGGGCCCAGGTCGCCTCGGCCGTGCACGTGGTGGTCTGCTGCGAGCGGATGGGGGACGGCAGCCGCAAGATCACCTCGGTCGCCGAGGTGCTGCCGCTCGACGAAAAGGGCGAGTACCGGGCGCAGGAGCTCTACGTCTTCTCGCCCACCGGGCGAGGACCCAAGGGTGAGGTGCTCGGGCACCACACGCCCACCGGCGTGCTGCCGTCGTTCTTCGGCAAGCTGCAGGCAGCGGGGCTCGGCCTCGACGCCTCGTTCTTCGACCCGGCCGCGCAGGGGCTGGGGCCGCCGCCGGTGTTCCTCGCCGACTTGGGGCCCGCCACCCGCTGGGTTCGCGGGGCGCCGCCCGCGGCGCGGCCCACCTCCAGCGACTCGGCGACGGATCCCGGGGCCCAAGCGCCGGTGCACGCTTTGGCTGCGGCGCCAGGCCAAGCGCAGCCGGGACCTGCAGGCGCACCAGTGCAGCTGGCGCCGGTGGCGGCTGCCGCCCAACCTGTTACCGCAGCGCCGCTGGCAGCGCCCGCAGCGCCGACCGGACAGGCTGCTCCGGCCGCACAGACCGGGGGGGCCGCCGTGCCTCTGCCGGGTCCTGCTGCTCCGGGCCCGGCGCGGGCCGCGGCGCCCGCGTCCGCGCCACCCTCGTTCCCCACCACCACGCCGAGCCTGCCTTCGTTCGGGGCAGAGGGGTCGCCGCCTGCTCCCTTCAACCCCGCGAAGGTGCGCGCGCCGGGCGCGGTGCGGACCACCACGCTGCCCGGTCCGCCGCCGCGCCGGCCGCCGTCGCCTCCACAGGCACCACAGCAGTCCGCACCGCCCTCGCCCGCGCCGCCGGTGCGGCCCGCCCCGCAGTCATCGGGCGCGTCGATCGAGCTCGACCCTGAGCTGCAGGCCGAGGTCGAGGCGGCGCTGCCCTACGAGAGCACGCTGATCACCCGCAACCCGCTCCTCCAGCAGCGGCCGGCCGCGCCCGCGCAGGCGCGCGACGAAGAGTCGACGAACCCCGGCAGCCGCCACCCGCGGCGCTAGCGAAGTCCCCGGCCCTCCCCGCACGCCCCAGAGAGAGAACGACCCATGCCCGTCCGCCGCGAGCGCGTCGACCCCATCCGCACCCCTGACGGCACGCTGCTGGTGCACCGCCGCTGGATCCTGCCCGACGACCTCGCACGCCCGATCGCCCCGGCGGCGCTCGCCCGTCTCTGGCGCGGTCTGCGGGAGCTCGACGTGCTCGACCCCTCGGCCGAGGTGGCGCTGGAGAAGCGCGCGCTGCCTTTGGCGCCAGCGGCGGAGTCGGTGCGGCTCGACCTCCCCGCGGCCGCCAGCGCGGGGGCCCTGCTCGCTACCGCTGGCGAGGCGGCGCTGCTGACCCAGGTGGTGTGGATCGACCGCGACGACGGCCGGCGCGACCCCTATGGAGAAGACGAGGACGGCGTGCGCGGGTTCCGCGACTACACGCTCTACTCGGTGGGCGCGGGCCAGGAGGGCTACCTGCTCCTGCCGCTCGTGCCGCTGTCGCTGAGCTGTGGAGCCTGCGGGCACGCGAGCGACCCGGCCCTGCCCCGCTTCGGCGAGGCGGCGCTCCTCGACCTCTCCCGGCCCTGCCCCGGGTGCAAGGCTGCCCTCGACCCGGGCCGCGACAAGGTGCGCCTGCGCTCGGGCGCCGTCTTCCTCTTGGAGGAGGCCTGCGCGCGGGCGGCGCTGTCGATCGAGCTCCCCGCCGCGCCAGAGGAGGAGGAGCTCCCCGACGCCGCGGTCGCCGGGCTTCTGCAGGAGGCCTTCGGCGGCTACGACGAGCTGGCCGACGACCTCACCGCGGCTGCGAAGTAGGCCGTCCCTGGAACGAGTAATACTCTTAAGGCCCCCCCGACCGGAGCACCTCGCAGGTGTAGCCGGGCGCGGGCGCGCAGTTCTGGCCGATGCGGCAGTAGCCGACCTCGCCCAGCCGGGAGTCGAGCGCCTTCACGCAGCGGATCTGGTGGGTGGTCTGGCACTCGTCGGGCGAGACGTTGAGCTGGCAGGGCTTGCCGCTGATCGAGCAGGTGTAGGTCGAGGCGGAGCAGTGATCTTGGGGGCAGTCGGAGTCTTGCAAGCAGGAGCAGAAGCCATAGCTGGAGGTCTCGCCGGTGCCCAGGCACTGCGCCGAGCAGACCTTGGTGAGCGGGTCGCAGACCGCGCCCACCAGCGGCGGCTGCACCGCGAGGCAGTCGTCGTTGACGAGCCCGGGCTTGCCAGCCACGGCGTGGGTCTTGGCGGGGTCGCACGGGCTGGGCACAGGCTGCTTGCCCGGCGGCGGCTTGCAGGCCGAGAGCGCGTCGGCGAACTTGCAGGTCTGCGCGGTGACGATGCGCACGTCGCGGCAAGCGTAGCCGTTGGGGCACTCCTGGCCCTCGGCGCAGTTGACCCCGCAGAAGAAGGCCTGCCCGAGCGGCTTGGTCGAGTCGATCAGGCAGTAGCTCTCGGCCTGGTACGAGCTGTCGTCGACGCTGCGGCAGAGCGTGGGCGTCGCCGGCGCGCTGCTGCAGCCGCCGCAGAACGGGCCGCGGGTGTCTTTCAGGCAGGTGCAGGTCGCGGTGTCGGCGGTGCAGTCGGTGCTCGGGTCTTGGCCCGGCGGCGGCAGGCACAGCTCGCCGTAGCGGCAGGAGCTCTGCCGGTCGCAGCGGCCCTTGAGGCACTGCTTGCCCACCGGGCACTGGGCGGCGGGCGTCCCGGCAGCGCAGGCGCGGCAGACCTCGGCGAGGTGGCAGTCGCCCGTCTGGCGGCAGCCGGTGTTGCAGGAGAACTGCTCGCAGACCTGCCCGGCAGGGCATTGGAGGTCTTGCGTGCAGGTGCCCGACGGGATGCAGGCGCCGCTCTGCGAGTCGCAGTAGCTGCCCTTCTCGCAGTCGGCCGAGGAGTCGCAGCGCAGCTTGGGCTGGCAGAAGCCCGCCGCGTTGCAGCTCTCGCCCTCGGCGCAGGAGGAGTCGCTCTCGCAGCCGCAGCGGCCGGTGGTCGGGTCGCAGGAGAAGCCCGGCGCGCACTGCTGGTCCGCGGCGCAGAGGTTGGGCCCGTTGCTCTTGCAGGCGGGCGCGAAGAGAGAGAGCGCAGCGGTGAGCGCTGCCGCGAGCGAGGCGAGGGCGCGCCGCCGACCTCCGGAGAGCGCGCCGTCCGTGTCGGCTCTTGGAGCGCCCTGGCTCACTGCGCCACCAGGAACTGCGCCGACCCGTAGGCGTAAGAGGTCCAGGCGCCGCCGTAGAGGTCGTAGTAGGACCAATAAGTGTAGTCAAACCCGGGCGCGAGCGAGGCGGTCAGCGTCCAGCTGTAGCTGCGGCCCCCGGTGATCCGGCCGCGCAGCGACTCGGGCAGCACCACCTGCCGCGCGTCTCCAGGCAGCACCACGCTCCAGGAGAAGCCGCTGCCGTCGAGGCGCAGCTGCAGCAGGTTGGGCGCGAGGTTGCCGGAGAGCTGCCAGCGGAAGGTCCAGTCGAAGTTGGCCGGCAGCTGGGTCAGGTCGGGCGGGCTCACCGGCACGGGAAACGGCAGGTATGGCCCCAGCTGGAAGCCGCCGAGCACGTCGCCGAAGATCCGGCGCAGGTAGATGCTCACCGCCGGGCCGCTCACCACCTGGTCGATGAAGACGAACCCCTGCCCCGCCGAGGCCGGCAGCCGCTGGAAGACGATCTGCGAACCCGTCACGCCGGTGGCCGAGGAGAGCGGCACGTAGCCCGAGGCGCCGAGGTCGAGCACCACGCCCGCCTGGTGCGTGACCGGGCTGGCGCCCACCGCGGGCGGGACGCCGACCAGCGTGGCGGTGGCCTGCCGGTCGAGGTGGGTGTCGAGGATGAGGTCGGCGTCGGTGATCGGCCTGTTCGGGTCGGGCTGCAGGTCGCGCTTCACGCCGAGCAGCAGCGGGGTGAACGACGTGAGGTTGGGCCCGAGGTCGTCCTCGACGCCGTACATGGCGGTCAGCGTGGTGGCCGAGAGGCGGGTGGTGTCGAAGGAGAACCCGCCGCCGTCGCGGTCGATGACGATCGGCGTCTGCGGGGGGGAGAACGGCGGCGAGGACCAGACGCTGGTGCTGGCGAGCCGCACATAGGCGACCAGGCGCTGCGAGCGCGAGAGCACCAGGGCGGGGGGCGCCTTGAAGCCGTAGACGTGGCCCGCGATGGTCGCCTTGAGGGGAGCGGGCGGGGGCGGCGGAGGATCGCCGGGCGGCGGCGGCGGCGGGATGGGGCCGGAGAGCCAGACGGTGAGGTTCGCGGCCTGGTGGCCGATGACGGTGACGGCGGTGTAGAGCGCCTTCGAGACGGTCACCTCCACGGGCGAGACGAGGCGCGGGTCGCTCAGGGTCACCTGGCCGCGCCCGTCGGTGACGGCCGAGATCGACCCGCCGCTGGAGAACTGCACCTCGACGTTCGCCCCGGCGACGTTGCCGTCGATGTAGGGAGTGGCGTCGATCACGGTGATGTTGAGCGCGCCCAAGAGCGGGCCGCCGCCGGTCCCGCCCGCGTTGGTCTGCGGGTCGAAGTAGGTGAAGCCCGCGGGCAGGGTGTCGCTCTGGCCGTGGAGGCCGGCCTGCACGGAGACCGCGCCGGGCACGCCCGCGGGCACCACGCAGCGGGCCTCGCTCGGCGAGAGCACCCTCACCTGCGTCGAGGCATTGGAGCCGAAGCGCACCGCGAGGCCATCGGAGAAGCCGCGTCCGCGCAGCAGCACCTCGGCCCCGCCCGACTGCGCGCCCGAGGGTGGATCGACCTGGTAGAGCGCGAGCCCGCCGCTGAAGTAGTACCCGCCCTTGAAGACCGCGGTGCGCTGCCAGCCGTCCACGCCCGTGGCCACCACGGTGAGGTCGGCGCCGCCCGGGGGCCCTGCAGGCGTGACCGCGGTGAGCGAGAGGCCGCCTTGGGCGACCACCACCTGCGTGGCCGGGAGCGCGCCCACCCGCACCAGGAGAGGCGCGCCGGGGCTGGTGGCGAAGCCCTGCCCGAGGAGCGTGAACGGCGTACCGCCAAGTGCCGGCCCCGATGGCGGCGTCACCTGCGCGAGCGAGAGCGCCGGGTCGTAGCGGAAGGAGCCGGGGTCGGCGGCGGCGATCTGCGCCTGGGACCCGAGCGCCGCGGAGGAGAGGGCGACGTCGACCGGGCCCGGAGCGCTGCCAGCGGGGAGATCGATGCGCGCCAATTGGTCGGAGTCGACGTGCACCGCCGCAGGGGACACCTGCGCGCCGCCGATGGTGACGACGAGGTCGGGCTGCGAGAGGCCGCTGCCCGTGAGCGCCAGGCAGTCGCCGGGGCAGACGCCGCCGGCGAGCGGGCCATGTCGCGGGTCGAGCGCGTCGAGCGCGAGCGCGCCGGGGCCGCCGCCGGGCGCGGAGAGATAGACCAGCCCGCGCGCGAGCACCGTGCGCGGCGGTGAGGCCTGCGGCAGGTCCTGCGAGGGGAGCGCGTCCGGGTCCACCACCGCGAGGTCCACGGCGCCGTCCGCGTGCCCGGGCGCGAACACCGACAGCGACTGGCCGGAGGCCCAGGTGGTGGCGAGCGCGGCGCCGCCGACCTCCACCTGCGCGCGGGGCCCGAAGCCGCGCCCCTGCACGGTGAGGCGGCCGCCCGCGGGTCGAAGCGTGCGCGGGGCGGCGCCCGTGACGGCGAGCGGCTCCTGGTAGACGAAGGCCGACCGGGCGCTGTCACCGCCGTCGCGGGTGGCGCAGACCAGCTCCACCGCGCCCGGCGCGCCCGGGGGCGTGAGCCCCGACAGGGTGGTGTTGCTCGTGACCGAGACCCCGATCAGCTCGACGCCGCCGAGCGTGACCAGCATCCCGGGAGAAAACCCCTGGCCCCTGATGGTGACCGCCGTGCCGCCCGCGGCGAGGCCCTTCGCGGGCGTGATCGACGCGATGACCACCTTGGCGAGGTAGCGGAAGCAGCCGCTGCAGGTGCCCGTGCCGTTGGGGTTGGTGACGCTGACCTCGGCCGCGCCCGGCGTCCCCATTGGGATGGTGAGCTGGAGCCGGTTGTCGTCGATGACGTCGAGGTCGCTCGCGAGAACGCCGCCCACGCGGACCTGGGTGAGCTTGGAGACGAGGCCGCCGCCGCGGCTGGCGAACCCCTCGACGAACCCGGCGCCCGTCACCAGCACCGGCGTACCGCCCGCCGCAGGGCCCAGGCCCGGATAGACCGCGTTCAAGATCACCTGCACGCCCGCGTCGGGCCCCGCGTCGGTCGTGGTGCCGCCGTCGGAGACCGCGGAGCCCCCGTCGTGCGCGCCTGCGTCCCCGGCGTCGCCAGGGCCCGCGTCGGGCGCGCCGCCCGCGGTGGTGTGGTGGCAGGCCGAGAGCGCGAGCGCTGCGCCGAAGCAGGCGCTGAGCAGGGCAGACCGGGCGGCTCCGTGGCTCATGGCGTGGTCCTGACGGTCAGGTCGTAGCGCGCGGTGGCCGTGGTGGTGAGCCCGGCGACCCGCAGGAAGTAGACGCCGCTGGTGCTGGCGCTGGCGAAGACGTGG
>JAYWAO010000484.1:0-25844 GCA_043782365.1 Deltaproteobacteria bacterium | reverse complement strand
CACGGCTCGCAGCCCGGACGGGCGGCCGTCCTTCTAGCCCCGGCATTTGCCGGGGCTCCGGATTCGGGTGCCTCGACCCCGTTAAGTGAGCGGCATTGCTTCTAGCCCCGGCATTTGCCGGGGCTCCTGGCACGGCGAACCTTCTCTGGCCCCGGCCAGATAGGGGAGAGACTTCGGGCGCGCGATACTAGCGTCGCGGGCCCTGGCAGTGCGGCGCCTGCCGCAGGGATGGTATCAGTGCCCCGTGCACGCCCTCCTCGCGCTGGTTGGAAGTGCCCTCCTCGTCGCGGCGCCCGCCGCTGGGGCGGGCCTGCACGTGGGAGTCTCCGCGGGAGCCGCGCTACCGGTCGGGGCCGCGCAGGAGGGGGGCGACGGCCCGTCGATCGGCTTTGGCAAGGTCTCCAGGGCGCTGGCGCCGCTCGGCCTCGAATTGGGCTGGCGCTTCGGCGAGCACGTCGTGCTGCTCGCGGGCGGCGAGGCGGCCCCTGCCGTCCAAGGCGAGGCCCTCTACTCCCGCATCCGCTCCGACAGGGTGTGGGCCGCGGCTGAGTGGCACTTCGGCGGAGGAGCTTGGGAGCCGTGGTGCGGGCTCGGAGTCGGCTACGAGTGGTTGACGTTCGGCCGCATCTTGCGGTTTCCCACCGGCACCAACCCCTCCTCTCCGATTCGACCAATAGCCGCAAACGGCTACACTCGCGCTCCGTCCATCCGAGGAGCCCCGCTTGCCCGCCCCCTATCACGCAGCCCTCCTCCGCGGAATCAACGTGGGCGGCAACAACAAGCTGCCGATGAAGGACCTCGCCGCCCTGTTCGTGAAGGCGGGCTGCAGCGACGTGGTCACCTACATCAACAGCGGCAACGTGGTGTTCCGCGCCGAGCCCGCGCTGGCGGCGCGCATCCCGGAGCTGATCTCCGCGGCGATCCTCGAGACCAAGCAGCTGACCGTTCCGGTGGTAGTGCGGAGCGCCGCCGCGCTGAAGAAGATCGCCGCGAAGCACCCGCACCAGTCGCCCGAAGCGGAGACGCGCTTCCTGCATGTCGGGTTCCTCGGGAAGAAGCCCACCGCCGCGCAGGTGGCGAGCCTCGACCCGAATCGGTCACCGGGAGATGTGTTCACCGTGGTGGGGAGCGAGCTCTACGCGCTGTACGGCGCGGGGATGGCCAAGACCAAGCTGACGAACCAGTACATCGATTCCAAGCTCGGCACGGTCTCCACCATGCGAAACTGGAACACGGTGCTCAAGCTGGTGGAGCTGACCGGGGGTTAGGTTGTTCGCGCGACTCTCCAGGCTGGCCGGCGGGGCCGAGTGGCTGTGCCTCGCCGCCGGCGTGGCGCTGCGCCTCTCCACCCTCGTCAACCTGAACCCCGATTGGGGCTACGACGCCCCATTCCATTGGCAATACGTCGAATGGTTCGCGGCCCATACCTCGCTGCCGCCGATCGACCACTCGGTGGAGACCTTCCACCCGCCGTTCTACTACGCGCTCTCGGGCCTGCTGGTCAGGCTAGGGTCCGGCGCGGGCGGCGTGCGCGCGCTCTCGGTGCTCTTCGGCTGCGCGCGGCTGGTGGTCTTCCTCTTCGCCCTGCGCGCGTTCGTGCCCGGGAGGCTCGCGCGGTCGGTCGCCCTGCTGCTCGCGGGCGTCGTGCCCGCCTCGGTCTTCGCCGACGGCACCCTCGGCGCGGAGGCGCTCAGCAACCTGGAGGCGGCGCTCTCGCTGGCCTGGGGCGCGGCGCTGCTCGGCGGCCGGCGCGGGCTGGCGGCGCCGCTCGGGCTCGTCCTCGGACTGGGCCTGCTCACCAAGGTCTCTGGCCTCGTGCCCCTGGGGCTCTTCGCAGGCTGCGCGCTCCTCGGCGCGGTGGTCGTGCCTTCGCCGAACCTCCGCGGCAGGCTCCTCCGGCTCGCTCCAGCGGCGCTCGCGGTCGCGCTCGCCGCTGCGGTGGGCTTTGCCTGGTATTGGCGCAACCACCAGCAAAAAGGGGTCTGGATCGTCTCCAGCTTCCAGTCGACGCAGTCGGGGTATCTCGCGCCGATCGCGAGCACCCCGCGGTGGCAGCGCCGCCCCCCCGACTTCTTCACCGGCTGGGCGCCCACCATGCACACGCGCCCGTTCTGGCCGAGCGGCACCGCGCCCTCACGGTTCTGGCCCCTGCTGCTCGCCACCACCTTCTCCGACTACTACTGCTTCGGCTACATGCCGCGGCCCGACACCGCGCGCACCCCCGCGTTCAATTGCAACGGGCGGGACATCCCCGCCTCCGAGCTCTGGCCCGCGCGGCTCTCGTTTCACGGAGGGCTCGTCATCGCGCTGGTGAGCGCGCTGGCGTGGCTCCTGGCCGTGCGCAGGCAAGCGGCGCAGCGCGACGTCCCCCGCCTCTTCCTGCTGCTGGCGCCCGCCAGCGGGGTGCTCGGGCTGCTGCTGTTCGCCGTCGACTATCCGTTCGACAACCTCGGCGTCGTCAAGGGCACCTACCTGCAGTACCTGATGCTGCCGCTCGCGGCGGTGTTCGGGATCGCCTGCGAGTGGCTGCAACGGCGCGCGCGGCCGCTCGGCTGGCTGGCGCTGGGGGCGCTGGGCCTGGTCTCGTATTACTCTTTCTATTGCCGCTTCGGCTGACCTGGCCGCGTCACTCCACCTCCACCCTCCGCCCCGCCCGGGACGCCACGATCTGCTGCTGCTGCAGCGGCGGCACGGGCTCGTACTGGGCGAGCTCCATCACATAGCTGCCCATGCCACCGGTGGCCCCGCGCAGCGTCGCGCCATAGCCGCCGAGCTCGCCGAGCGGCGCCTGCGCGCGCACCAGCGAAAGCCCGCCCGGGAGCGGCTCCACGCCCAGCACGCGGCCGCGCAGGTGCTTCATCTCGCCGGTGATGGCGCCCAGGTGCTGCTCGGGCACCGAGACCTCGAGGTTCACCACGGGCTCGAGCAGCACGGGCCGCGCCTTGCTGATCGCGTCGCGCACCGCCATCCGGCCCGCGGTGCGGAAGGCGATGTCCTTCGAGTCGACCGCGTGGAACTTGCCGTCGGTGACCACCACCCGCACGTCGTGGACCGGGAAGCCCGCCAGGTTGCCGTTGGCGAGCGCGTCGAGCACGCCCTTCTCCACCGCCGGGATGAAGTGGGTGGGGATGGTCCCGCCGAAGACCTCGCTCTTGAACTCGAACCCGGCGCCGCGCGCCCGCGGCTCGATGCGCAGGTACACCTCGGCGAACTGGCCCGCGCCGCCGGTCTGCTTCTTGTGCCGGTAGTGGCCCTCGGCGCGCGCGACGATGGTCTCGCGGTAGGGCACGGTGGGCGCCTTCGCGTCCACCTCGAGCCGGAACCGGTTGCGCAGCCGCTCCAGCAGGATCTTGAGGTGCATCTCGCCGATCCCCGAGAGCACCAGCTCGTGGGTGACGGCGTCGTGGGTGAAGCGGAAGGTGGGGTCCTCGTCGGCGAGCCGCTGCAGCGAGACGCCCAGCTTGACGTCGTCGGAGCGGCTCTTGGAGGAGATGGCGAGCGAGAGCATCGAGGCCGGATAGGCGGGCGGCACCGCGCGCAGGTCGCCGGTGATCGAGGGGTCGTGGAGCAGCTGCCCGACCCCCACGTCCTCGAGCCGCGCGAGCGCGACCAGATCGCCCGCGTAGGCGACGGCCTCCAGCTCGGGGTGGTCGCGGCCCTCCACCTTGAGCACGTGCCCGGCCTTGCGCGCCTTCTTGTCGGCGCCGCAGATGAATGTCGTCGCGCCTTCGAGCTTGCCCTGCAGCACGCGGAGCATCGCCAGCTGGCCCAGGCCCGGATCGCCCGCCACCTTGAAGACGTGCGCGAGGAACGGCGCGCTGGGATCGCAGCTCAGCTCCACCAAGGCGCCGTCGACGAGGATGCGGCGCGCGCGGCCGCTCACGGGGCTCGGCGCCTCCTCGACCAGGATGTGGAGGAGGTCGTCGATGCCCACCTCATCGCGCGCGCTGGTGAAGACGATGGGCACCACCTGGCCCATCGTCATCGCCTTGACGAAGGTGCCGCGCAGTCCGGCGAGATCGAGCGGCTCGCCGGCGAGGTACTGCTCGAGCTTCTGGTCGTCCACCTCCACCGTGGACTCGAGCATCTCGCGGTGGACGTCCGCCACCGAGAAGAAGTCGGCGGCGCCGGCGGCGCGGTCGAAGCAGTCGATGACGTCCTTGCCGCCCTGCGCGGGCAGGTTCATGCAGTGCAGCTTCCCGCCGAACGCCTCGCGCAGCTCGTCCACCCGCGCCTTGAGGACGGCGCTGGAGACGGCGTCGATCTTGTTGAGGACGACCATCCGCGCGAGGCCCGCCTCGCCAGCGGCGTGGAAGAGGCGGCGGGTGTTGAACTCGATGCCGGTAACGGCGTTGACGACGATCACCGCGGTCTCGACCGCGGGCAGCGCCGAGAGCGCGTAGCCGACGAACTCGGGGTGGCCGGGCGTATCGAGCAGGTTGATCTCGCGCTTCTCGTGGGTGGCGAAGAGCAGCGTCGAGTTGGTCGAGTGGCGGTGCTCCTTCGCCTCGGGCTCGTAGTCGCTGGTGGTGCTCGCGTCGTCTACCGAGCCCATCCGGGAGATGGCGCCGCAGCGGTGGAGGATCGCTTCTGCGAGGGTGGTCTTGCCGGAGCCGCCGTGGCCGAGGAGGACGACGTTGCGGAGGTCACCGGGCCTGAAGCTCTGCGCCTTGTTCATGACGGCTCCCGCGGCCTTCGGATGTGGAGAGAAAAGCCGAGCAACGCGCGTGCCACCAACCGCACTCTGAAACGCACTCCGGGAGCTCCCGGAAACGGAGGTCGAAACGCAAGAACTGCGGGGGCGTGGGCGTGGCCTGCCAGTCTTGCGCAGCCCACGCGCGGTCGCCGCCGGGGAGCACGGCGGATCCTGCCGCCGATTGCGCCACCATTGCAAGGGGGGTCCCGGCTATGGCCGCGCGAGGCAGGTAGCGGCCCGCAGCGGGAGCGGGTCTGCGATGGTCCAGCGGCGGCCGAGGCGGCGCTTCCGGCCGGTCAGTTGAAGTCCGCGCGGCCGATGCGGGCGGCCAGGCGCCCGGCCTCGAGCCAGACAGATCGGCCGCGCCCTTCGGGCGTTCCCTCCCGTGTCGGCGTGCTAGCCTCGTCGTACCCGCACCCCGATCCGAGGAACCCCATGAAGTCCACCACCGCGCTCACCCTCGCTTTCGCCGCCCTGCTCGCCACCGCCGCCTCCGCCGGCACGCCCGCGAGGACCGGCAAGCCGAAGGTCGCCAAGGCCACCACCGTCTGCGGCACCATCCGCATCGACCACGTGCAGTGCATCCGCGCGCCCTGCCCTCCGCTGGTGTTCCTCCAGGCCGACGGCGGCAAGAACCACTTTTCCCTCTCGTTCAGCCCGAGCCATGACCAGGCCAAGGCCAGCGCCTCGCTGCACCACGGCGCCCGCGTCTGCGTCACAGGCCACGTCTCGGGACCGCGGATGGACAACGTCACAGCGGTGAAGACCTCCAAGAAGTAGCCGGGTCACCCCCGGCGTGGACGCCGGGCACAAGCTCTTCGCCTACCCGCCGTTCCGCAAGCTCGACTACTGCACCGAGGCGAGCAAGGCGGGGCGCGTCTCCAACGCCAAGCAGCTCTGCCTCGCTTGCCACGACTACGGCACGTCCCCATCGGACCTGGCGGCCTCTCTGCTCGCCTCGCGGTAGCGCGGGGCGGCTCCCTCCCCTTGTGACACCTCGCCGCGGCCTCCCCACCCGGGCTCCTTTCCCTTGCCCACGCCTTGTGGACAGGCCATGTAGCGGCGCTCCCAGGGAGGCTCCACATGGCCCGTCGAAACCTCGCGCCGCTCTTAGCGCTCTCGCTCGCCGCCGCGGCCTCCGCGTCCGCCGGTCCCGGCGCCCCACCCACGGCGCCGGCGCAATGGCACCCCGCCAAGAGCGACCCAGCGCTCACCGCCCTGCTCGACAAGTGCGTCGCTGCCCACGGCGGCGCCGGGGCCCTCTTGCGCGCGGATGCCTTCCGGCTCGACGGCCACGTCACCTCGCTCCTGCACCCGGGCGCCCAGGGCAAGATCTCCCGCGTCTACTCCCGGCCCGACCGGCTCCGCGTGGAGGTCGCCTGGCCCGGCGAGCCCACCGAGGTGCGCGTGCTGGAGGGGACCCGCGGCTTCCGCAACGGCGCGCCGGTGCAGGGCCCGCTCTTGACCTCGATGCTCCTCCAGTTGGTCCGGCTCGACCTCCCGTGGCTGCTCCACCAGGCCCGCGCAGCCGCAGTCGATCGCGGCGAGGTCCGCCTGGGCACGCGGACGCTGCGCGCCGTCGAGATCCCGCTCGGCGACGGCCTCTCGGTGACGGCGGAGATCGATCCGCAGACCGGCCTGATCGCCCGCTCGCGCGCCAGCGGGCCGGGCACGCCGCCGCTCGAGTTCAGCACCACCTACGAGGAGTACCGCCCGGTCGAAGGGGTCCAGATCTCCTTCCGCGAGGGCAACCGGGCGAACGGCCGCGACACCGGGGTCACCACGGTGGAGGTGGTGGCGGTAGGGAGCAAGGCGTTGGACCCGGGCGCAGCCCCTTCCAAGAGCGGGCCCGCGACCTTCTGAGCGACGCCGCGCGATTGAGGCGGGTGGGCAGGGCGGCGCCCGCCACGCAGCGCGCCCTCGCGCCCCCGTGGCACTGCGCCGCAGACCTCCAACCCCGCGCCGGCGCAGGGTCCGCGCTCCCGGGAGTCGCGACGTTGCTCCCTGGCAGAGGCACCTCAACCCGCCTTGCGGATTGACCGCCCTGACCCTATTTTGCGCGCCGCTGCCTCCCAGCCTTCCTCCCACTGCGGCCGCGAGCCGCAAAGAGCGCGCTGAATGTCCCTGACGACCCGCCACCCTGATCGCTTCGTGAACCGCCACCTCGGGCCCTCCGCTCAAGATGTGGTGGCGATGCTGGAGGTGCTCGGGCAAAGCTCGCTCGACGCGCTGATCGACGCCACCGTGCCGGCGGCCATCCGCCTGCAGCGGCCGCTCGACCTCCCAAAGCCGCTCTCCGAGCACGCTCTCTTGCAGGAGGCGCGCGCCATCGCCGGGAAGAACCAGCTCTTCAAGAGCTACCTCGGCCAGGGCTACTCGGACACCATCACGCCGCCGGTGATCGCCCGGAACATCCTCGAGAACCCGGGCTGGTACACGCAGTACACGCCCTACCAGCCCGAGATCGCGCAGGGCCGGCTGGAGGCGCTGCTCAACTACCAGACGATGGTCATCGACCTCACGGGCCTGCCCGTGGCGAACGCCTCGCTGCTCGACGAGGCCACATCGGCCGCCGAGGCGATGACGCTGGTGCACGCGGCGCAGGGGGCGAAGGCGGCCGGCGCGGCGTTCTTCGTCGATCAGGCTTGCCTCGCGCAGACGCTGGCGGTGCTCCAGACGCGCGCAGGGCCGCTCGGCATCGAGGTGGTCGTCGGCGACGCGGCGACCTTCGACTTCTCGAAGAAGATCTTCGGCGCGCTCCTCCAGTACCCGGGGAGCGACGGCGCGGTGGTCGATCCCCGCGCCTTCATCGAGAAGGCCCACGCCCACGGCGCGCTGGTGGTGATGGCGGCCGACCTCCTCTCGCTGGCGCTGCTCACGCCCCCGGGCGAGCTCGGCGCGGACGTGGCGGTGGGCTCGTCGCAGCGGTTCGGCGTGCCGCTCGGGTACGGCGGTCCGCACGCGGCGTTCTTCGCCACCAGGCAGGAGTACGTGCGCCTGCTGCCGGGCCGGATCATCGGCGTCTCGGTGGACGCCCAGGGCCACCGCGCGCTGCGGATGGCGCTGCAGACGCGCGAGCAGCACATCCGCCGCGAGAAGGCGACCAGCAACATCTGCACGGCGCAGGCGTTATTGGCGATCATCGCGTCGATGTATGCCGTCTATCACGGGCCCAAGGGCATCCGCGGCATCGCCGAGCACGTGCACGAGCTGGCGGGGCTGCTGGCGGCGGGCGTGCGCAAGCACCAGCTGGGCACGGTCGTCCACGACGGCTTCTTCGACACCGTGTGTATTACATTTGCGGCCGACGTCGCGCACGCCGTCATCGCCAAGGCGGAGGCCCGCCGGCAGAACCTCCGCCTGATCGACGCCCGCACCATCGCCGTCTCGGTCGACGAGACCACCAGCGAGGCCGACGTCGAGCAGGTGCTGGTCACGCTGCAGCTCGCCCTCGGGGTCGGCCAGGCCCCGCGTACGGCCGACCTGCAGGCCCAGCGCGCCATCCCCGCGGCCCTCGCCCGCAAGAGCGACTACCTCACCCACCCGGTCTTCAACACGCACCACAGCGAGACCGAGATGCTGCGCTACCTGCGGCTGCTCGAGTCGCGCGACCTCTCGCTGACCCGCTCGATGATCGCGCTCGGCTCGTGCACGATGAAGCTCAACGCCACCGCCGAGATGATGCCGATCACCTACGCGGAGTTCGGCGGCCTGCACCCGTTCGCGCCCGTGGCGCAGGCGCAGGGCTATGCGCAGATCTTCAATGAGCTCTCCGCGATGCTGCGCGAGATCACCGGCTTTGCGGGCGTGTCGCTGCAGCCCAACGCCGGCGCGCAGGGCGAATATGCCGGCCTGCTGGTCATCCGCGCGTATCATCAGAGCCGCGGAGAGGGGCACCGCGACGTCTGCCTGATCCCGCAGTCGGCGCACGGCACCAACCCGGCCTCGGCGGCGATGTGCGGCTACAAGGTCGTCGTCGTCAAGAACACCGAGAGCGGCGACGTGGACCTCGCCGACCTCGACGCCAAGGTCGCCCTCCACGGCAAGCACCTCGCGGCGCTGATGATCACCTACCCCTCGACCTACGGCGTCTTCGAGGAGGACATCAAGCGGATCTGCGCCACCGTCCACGCGCAGGGCGGGCAGATCTACATGGACGGCGCCAACATGAACGCGCAGGTCGGCCTCTGCAGGCCGGGCGACTTCGGCGCCGACGTCTGCCACCTCAACCTGCACAAGACCTTCTGCATCCCGCACGGCGGCGGCGGCCCCGGCATGGGCCCGATCTGCTGCGCGCCGCACCTCGCGCCGTTCCTGCCCGGGCACCCGGTGGTGAAGACCGGCGGGGCCCAGGCGATCGGCCCGGTGGCGGCGGCGCCGTGGGGCTCGGCGAGCATCCTCCTCATCAGCTGGGCGTACATCAAGATGATGGGCGCCGAGGGGCTCACCGCGGCCACCAAGATTGCCATCTTGAACGCCAACTACATGGCGCACCGGCTCGACGCCTCGTTCCCGGTGGTCTACCGGGGCAAGCGCGGCAACGTCGCGCACGAGTGCATCATCGACCTGCGCCGGGTGAAGCGCGACGCAGCCATCGAGGTGGACGACGTCGCCAAGCGGCTGATCGACTACGGCTTCCACGCGCCGACCACCTCGTTCCCCGTCGTTGGCACGCTGATGATCGAGCCGACCGAGAGCGAATCGAAGGCCGAGCTCGACCGCTTCTGCGACGCGCTGATCTCCATCCGCGCCGAGATCCGCGAGATCGAGGAGGGCCGCGCCTCCAAGGAGAAGAACATCCTCAAGAGCGCGCCGCACACCGCGGAGGTGCTGGTGGCCGACGCCTGGGACCACCCGTACACGCGCGCGCAGGCCGCCTTCCCGGCGCCGTGGGTGAAGGCCACCAAGTTCTGGCCCAGCGTGGGCCGGCTCAACCACGTGGCGGGAGATCGAAACCTCGTCTGCTCGTGCCCGCCGATCGAGGAGTACGCGGCATAGCGCCGGGCATGCGCTAGCGCTGCCCCAGCCGCAGCTCGATCCGGTCGCACGCGCGCGAGACCTGCAGCTCCGCCTCGCTGCCTCGCACGACGAGCGCGCAGGCCTCCTTGGCGGCGGACGGCGCGGCCAGCAGCAGGTCGACCCGCCCCGCGTTCGACATCGCGCCCACCCGCAGCGACATCCCGACCAGCTCGAATGAGGCGAGCGAGAAGAGCGTGCGGGGGACCTGCACCTCGGCCGCGCCGCTGGCGGGCAGCTCCAGCGAGCGCCGGCGCTCCATCTCGATCGGCCTTGCCGGGCCGCCGCTCCAGTCGGCGCGGCAGGTGAGCCACGGGATGCAGCGGCGGGCGCGGTAGGTGCTGCGCAGCTCGGCCGGCCGCGGCGCGGAGCCCGGCGCGGAGGGCGGGCTCAAGAGGGCGAGCGTGAGCCGCGGCTGCAGCAGCGGCGCGCCCGAGCGGTGCAGCGCGATCACCGCCAGCAGCGGCGCGAGCAGCGCGAGCAGGATGAAGGGGATCAGGCGCGGGCGCATCGGTGGCGTTCCTCTACCAGAGAAACGTCGCGGCCCTGTCGACAGCGCGGCCCTTCGCCTCGATACTCCGCCGCCGATGACCAGCCACTCCGCCGCCAGCCCCGCCCGCAGCGCCCAGCCGCTCTGCGTCCTGCTCGCCGGTCTCGTGCTCTTCGACAACGCGCACGCGCGCTGCCGCTTGATGAGCTTCCTCACCTCGTCGCTCGCGGGCGCGGCCACCATCGACGCCTGCCCCTAGCGCCCCTTGCCCCCGCTCTCTCCAGCGCTGGTGATGTGCGCCAGCGCGCTCTTGTTCTCGGCGATGGCCGCGTTCGCCAAGCTGGCCGCCGGCTCCGTGCCCGGGCCGGAGGTGGCGTTCTTCCGCTTCGTCCTGGGGAGCCTCGTCTGCCTAGCGGTGCACCAGCGGCGGCCGCTGCGGGCGCGGAACCTGCGCGGGCTCGTCCTGCGCGGGCTCTTCGGCGGCTTCGCCGTGCTGTGTTACTTCACCTCCATCGAGCACCTGCCGGTCGGGATCGCCACCCTGCTGCAGTACACGGCGCCCGCCTTCACCACGCTCTGGGCCGCGCTGGCCTTGGGCGAGAAGCCCGGCCTCGCGCTGCTCGGCGCGCTCGCGCTGACGCTGGGCGGCGTGGCGCTGCTGGTGCTCGGGCAGACGCCGGCAGGCGAGCCCTTCACGCTCAACCGCTGGGAGCTGGTCGGCATGCTCGGCGCGGTGCTCTCGGGCGCAGCGGTGGCGGCGATCCGGCAGCTGCGCGCCACCGACGGCTCCTGGGAGATCTTCGCCGCCTTCAACGCGGGCGGCGCGCTGCTCACGCTCGGGCCCACCGTGCGCTCGTTCGTGCTGCCCGGTCCGCGGGCGGCGCTGCTGGTGCTGGCGGCGGCCTCCTTCTCGATCGTCGCCCAGCTCGGGATGACCTGGTCCTTTCGCTGGCTCAAGGCCTCGCTCGGCGGCGTCCTCATGCAGCTGACGCCGGTGGCGGCGCTGGCGATCGGCGCGGTCTGGTTCGGCGAGCAGATCCGCCCGCTGGCGTGGGCCGGCGCGGCGGTGGCGCTCGCGGGCGTCTCGCTGGGCGCGTACCTCTCTGGCGTGCGCGGTCCGCAGGCCCAGGTGATGGAGGACCCGTGAGTACGGCAAGTGTAACCACGCGCGGGGCCGGGCTTGGCGCCGTGCACCGCGCGGCGCAGCGGCCCCTGCAGCCCGGGCTCTCCGGCGTCGCGCTGCTCGCCACGCTGCTGGTCTGCGCGGCGCTGCTGGCGGCCGCAAGAGCGCCGCTCTGGCTGCTGCTCGCGGGGCCGATCCTGCTGGGCGTGCCGCACGTGGCGAGCGACCTGCGGACCCTGGTGTTGCGCCCGGGGCTGCACCGCCGGGGCGCGCTGCTCCTCGCCGCCGGTGCTCCGCTGCTCTTGTGCTGCGTGCGTCCCACGCTCTGGGCCGGGCTGCTCGCTGCCGGCGGCGCCCTGCTCGCCGCGCGGGCTTCGATGGCGCGCCGGGCCCTGCTGGGCGCGGGCTGCGCGCTGCTGCTCGGCGCGGCCCTCTGGGCTGGCCCGTTTGGCGATCTGCTCTTTGCGCACCTGCACAACCTGGTGGCCCTCGGCTTCGCGGCGGCGCTCTGGCCCGGCGGGCGCAAGGCGCTGCTGCTGCCGGCTGCGGCCGTCGCCGCTGGGGCAATTGTGTTACTCTTCGTGCCGCTCGCCGCGCTGGCGCCAGGGAGCGGGTTCGACGCGGCCTCCTCGCTGGGCGGGCTGCAGCTGGAGAAGCTGCGCGCGGGTCTCGCCCCGGGGCTGGCCGTGGAGGCCGGGACGCGGCTGGTGCTGCTCTATGGGTTCCTCCAAGCGGCGCACTACGCGGCGTGGCTGGTGGTGATCCCGGCGACGGCGAGGAGCGCCGTGCCCGAGCACGAGCACCAGCGCTCGAGGCCTGGCGGGCGGCTGCGCGAGGTGGCGAAGGACCTCGGCGCGCCGCTCCTCTGGCTCTGCGCGCTGCTGGCGGTGGTGCTGGCGGGCTGGGCGCTCTTCGACGCCGCGGCCGCGCGCGACGGCTACCTGCGCTTCGCGGGCTTCCACGGCCACCTCGAGCTGGCCGCGCTCGCGCTCTGGGCCGCAGAGGGCCGGACCGCCGCGTGAGCGCGCTGGCAGGCCTCCTGTCTCCGGCGGCGCGCGAGGTGGTGCGCGAGTCGGTGCAAGCGCTGGGCGCCTGGCTGCTCGCGTTCGCCTTCACGCAGGCGGTCGAGATCCCCATCTACCGCCGCGCTGGCGCCCCGCTCTGGGTGGCCTTCGGCGCGAGCGCGCTGACGCACCCGGTGGTCTGGTTCGTCTTTCCCCGCGCGGGGCTCGAGTGGATCTGGATGGTGGTGTGGGCCGAGACCTTCGCGTGGCTCTTGGAGGCGCTCTGGCTGCGCTGGCACGGGGTGCGGCGGCCGCTCTTGTGGTCGCTCGCGGCCAACGGGGCGAGCCTGTCGCTGGGGCTGATCACGCGGGGCCTGTTCGGGGTGCCGTAGAGCGCGGCCGGCAGCCGTTTCGTTGCCCCTCGCTCCCGCTCACCGTAGGGTGCCCCCGTGGAGCTCTCTGGGGGCAGCCGCGTCGGGCCCTACGAAGTCGTCGCCGCCATCGGCGCCGGCGGAATGGGCAAGGTCTACCGGGTCCGCGACACGCGCCTCGGACGCGAGGTCGCGCTCAAGGTCCTCTCCGCCGCCCGCCTCGACGACGACAGCGTGGTCCGCCGCTTCGAGCTCGAGGCCCGCCTCGCCGGCTCGCTCAACCACCCCAACATCCTCGCGGTCTACGACGTCGGCGAGCACCAGGGCCTGCCGTACCTCGTCAGCGAGCTGCTCGAGGGCTCGTCGCTGCGGCAGGTGCTCGCGCAGGCCAAGGACCTGCTCCCGCTGCCGCGCGTGCTCTCGCTTTCGCTGCAGACCGCGCAGGGCCTCGCCGCCGCGCACGCCAAGGGGATCGTCCACCGCGACTTGAAGCCCGACAACCTCTTCGTGCTCCACGACGGGCGCGTGAAGATCCTCGACTTCGGGATCGCCAAGCTCACCCGCCTCGACCAGAGCGGCACCACCCTCTCGGGCGACGTGCCGCATACACTTACCGGGGCGATGATCGGCACGCCCGCGTACATGAGCCCCGAGCAGGCGCGCGGGCAGCCGCTCGACCCGCGCAGCGACCTCTTCTCCTTCGGGTCGATCCTCTACGAGATGCTGGCGGGCCGCCGCGCCTTCGTCGGGCACACCGCGTTCGAGACGGGCTACGCGATCCTCAACGCCGACCCGCCGCCGCTCGGGCCCGAGGTGCCGCGGCTGGTGCAGCGGCTGGTCTTCCACTGCCTGGAGAAGCGCGTCGAGCTGCGGTTCCAGAGCAGCCGCGACCTCATCTTCGAGCTCGAGGAGCTGGCCCAGAGCGAGGGCACGCCGCTGCCCGGCGACCCGCGCCGGCCCTCCTCACCCCGGCTCCCGCCCGTGCAGGCGGCGCCGGCGCGCTGGACCCCGGGCCCGGTGTCGCCCGTCGAGGCCCACCCCGCGAACACCCCGGCCGCGCCGGCCTCGCTCGGGCCGCGGCTCGGGGACGCCGCCACTACGCCGACGCCCACGCGCCGCTTCGAGCCCGAGGCGCTGCAACAAGGCCCGGGTACGCTGGAGCTTGCGCCCCGCCCGGCGCCGCGAAGTCGGCTCCCCGCAATGGCGCTCGGCCTCGTGCTGGGCGCGCTGGCGGCCGCTGCCGGAGTGTCGCTGCTGGCGCCGCCGCCCGCGCCAAGCGCGCGCGTGCAGCAGATCACCTTCCGCCCGGGCTACGTGGCTTCGGCCCGCTACCTGCCCGACGGCGCCAACGTGGTCTTCTCGGCGGCGTGGAACAACGGGCCGCTCGAGCTCTACACCTCGCGCGTCGGCAGCCCCGATCTGCGGCCGCTCGGGCTCGGCCCGGCAGAGCTGCTCTCGGTGTCGAAGAAGGGCGAGCTGGCGGTGCTGCTGCGCCCGGTGATCTCGCAGGTGACCTTCCGCGGGGGCACCCTGGCAGAGGTGAACGCGCTCGGCGGCGCCCCGCGCGAGCTGGCCGACGACGTCTCCTGGGCCGACTACTCTCCCGACGGCGAGCGGCTCGCGGTGGTGCGCAAGGTGGGCGAGGTGAGCCGCGTCGAGCTCCCGCTCGGCACCGTCCTCTACCAGAGCCGCGGCTCGGTGCGCTTCCTGCGCTTCTCGCCGCAGGGGGACGCGCTCTCGTTCGTCGACTCCCCGGAGCGCGGCAGCGACCGCGGCGATCTTGTGCTGCTCCCCTTCGGCGGCAAGCCCAAGGTGCTGCGCGACGGGCAGCGGCACCGGATCGTCTCGCCGGCCTGGTCGCCCAGGGGCGACGAGGTCTTCTTCAGCCAGGCCGAGCCCGGGCTGCACCGCGCCCTCTGGGCCGTCGATCGCGCGGGCCGGGTGCGCGCCGTGCACGCCGACACGGGCGACCTCTGGCTGCACGCCTTCACCAGCGACGGGCGGCTCCTGGCGAGCCAGACGCAGGTCAAGCAGGAGGTCGCGCTGGTGGACGAGACCGGCACGCACGATCTCAGCTGGTTCGACTACTCGGTGCTCAGCGCGCTCTCGCCCGACGGCAAGGCGGTCCTGCTCACCGAGAGCGGCGGCGCGGTGGCGGGCGAATCGGCCGAGGGCGTCGGCTACCTGCGGCCCACCGATGGCTCGCCCGCGGTGCGGCTCGGGCCGGGCTGGCCGCACGCGTTCTCGTCGGACGGCAAGCGCTTCCTGGTGACGCAAGAGCAGCTCGGCTCGACCAGCTTCAAGGTGGTGCCGACGGGCTCGGGCGACAGCCACAGCGTCGACGTCTCGCCGCTGCAGATCCAAGGCGCGGTCCTCCTCCCCGGAGAGGCCGGCGCGCTGCTCACCGCACGCGCTCCTGGCAAGGGCGTGCAGATGTGGCTCTTGCCGTCGGGCGGCCAGCCGCGCGCCCTCGGACCTGAAGGAGCCTGGGCTGGCCCGCTCTCGCCGGAGGGCGACCGGGTCGCCGCCATCGATCCGGACGGCGCCATCTCGCTGACTCCGCTCGCCGGCGGCGCGCCGCTGGTGCTCCCCGGCAGCAAGGGCCTCGCGCGGGAGCTGCTCGCCTGGAGCGCCAAGGGCGGGCTCTTCTTCGTCAAGGACCGCTCGCCGCGCGTCTACCGCTACGACCTCGCGAGCGGGCAGGCGGCGCTCTTCAAGACGCTCGCGCCGGGCGAGCCCTCGGGGATGATCGACGTGGTGAAGATCCTCGTCAGCGCCGACGAGCAGCGCGTCGCCTGGTCGTACAGCACCGGCAGCGGCGCGCTGTTCCAGTTCGAGGGCGTGCGGTAGCGCACCTCGAGCGGGCCCGCTCCTTGGCTACGGAGGGCAGTTCGGACCGGTGCAGCCGCCGGGAGGCGGCGCGCCCGTGGGGGCAGGCGCGGGCGCAGGGGGCGCGGCCTTGGGAGCGGGGGCGACCTCGGGCGCGGCGGTCGCGGGCGCTTCGCCAACGGCGGCCGCGGGCGGCGGCGCAGACTTCTTCTTGGGCTTCTTCTTCTTCGGCTTGGGCGCGGGCGCAGGGGCCGCTTCAGGGGCCGCCTCGGGGGCCGCCTCGGGCATCGCAGCTGGCGTCGCAGCGGGCGTAGCTGCCGGCGGGGGCTTGGGTGGCGGGCCCGGAGGCAGATCGGCGCGCGCGCCGGTGGCCGCCGCGCCCGAGAGCGCGAGCGAGAGGAGGAGCGAGGGGATCAGCCTTGGCATTCGGTCTCCAGAGGGAACCAATCAGGAATTGATGGCGCGAGCATACCCGCGGGTCGCCGCGCGCACCATTCCCCTAACCGGACGCCGCGCAGGCTCTGGCCCCCGCGGTGGCGCGCGCGCAAGGAGTCTGCGGCCGCCGGTGCATCGCGAGCAGGCGGGGTGTTACAATGCCCTCATGTCCATGCGCCGCGCCGCCATGCTCCTCGCGCTCTCGCTGCTCGTGCACACCCTGCCCGCCGCGGCCGCGGACGAGCTCCCCGGGAACAAGCAGGAGGCCCCGCCCGGGGTGAAGCCCGACGCCCAGCCCAAGCCCAAGCCGGCCCCCAAGCCCGCGCCCAAGCCGTTCCCCGAGCCCGCCGGCGGCCTGCCCGCGGGCGCCGTGCGCGTGCTCCTGGCGCCAGGCCAGACGTTTCCCCTCTCGATCCCGGGCGGCACCCAGGTGGTCTGCGACGACCCCGCGGTGGTGAGGGCGGAGTTCACCGCCGACGCGATCGTCCTCGCCGCGCAGGGGGTGGGCGCGACGCTGTGCGGCGCCCGGCTCGCCGGCGCGCCCAGGGGGCTCTGGTACGTGGTGGTGGAGGCGAAGTGACCCCGCTCGAGGAGTTCCTCAGCGCCACCCCGTTCTTCGGCGGCCTCGAGCCCGCGCAGCTTTCGCTCTTGTCGAAGCGGCTGAAGGCCCGCGAGGTGATGGCGGGCGAGGCGGTCTTCCGCGAGCGCGACCAGGGCCGCTCGATGTACGTGGTCGAGTGCGGCGAGCTGTGCGCCTGGCAGGCCACCGAGGGCAGGCCGGTGAAGCTCCTCCGCTTCAAGGAGGGCGACTTCTTCGGCGAGACCACGTTGATCGAGATGCAGCCGCGCCCGTTCTCGGTGATCGCCGACGGCCCCGCGCGCCTGCAGGAGCTCACCAACGCGGACCTCTACGCCCTCTACCGCGAGGACGTCACCGCCTACGTGCTGGTGCTGCAGAACATCAACCGCGAGCTGTGTCGCCGCCTGCGCCGCGCGGGGAATCGCATCACCGAGATCGCCGCCGAGGTGGGCGACGGCGACGACAACGAGGTGACGCAGATCCGCGCCGAGGGCACGCTGCGCCGCAAGTAATACATTTACCGATTCGAGATTCCCGCCGCCGCGGGAGGGAGCCAGCCCGATGTCCCCCAGCGATGACGAGCGCGACCTGCTCGAGGCCAACGCCCTCTTCTACCGGGCCTTCGCCACCAGCGACTTCGCGGCGATGGACGCGCTCTGGGCGCGCCGCTCGAAGGTCGCCTGCACGCACCCGAGCGGCGAGACGCTGCGCGGCCGGGCCGAGGTGATGGGCGGCTGGCGCTCGCTCTTCGGCGCTGGCGGCGCGCCGCCGATCGTCTGCCGCGAACCCGAGGCCTACCCGAGCGAGGCGGGCGGGTTCGTGCTCTGCGTCGAGGCGGTGCCCGGCGGCGCCCTGGCGGCCACCAACGTCTTCGTGCGCGAGGACGGGGCGCTGCGGATGGTGCACCACCAGGCCTCGCCGATGGCGCGCCAGCAGCAGCGCGCGCCCTCCAAGCCGCCGCCCAAGGGGCCGCTGCTCAACTAGCGTCCTGCCCGCGCAGCAGCCGGGCCGGCGCGCCGTGGTTCCGAGGGGGCACTTGTGAGCGATGCAGCGCAGCGGCCGGAGAACCAGATCCCCAAGGAGACCACGCCCACCTGGGAGATGGAGCTGCTCATCTCGGGCGCCACCGTCTTCGGGCTCTTGTCGCTGCCGGGCAAGATCGACGCGCTCTTCTACAACCTGTTCAACCGCAGCGGCGAGGACGCCTCGGCGCTGCTCCTGCCGCTCTGGATCTACGCGAAGATCAGCCTCCTCACCCTGATCGCCACCTTCGTCCTCCACCTCGTCCTGCGCGGCCACTGGACCGCGATGGTGGGCCTCAACTCGGTCTACCCCGACGGGATCCACTTCCGCCGCGTCAAGCTGGGCCCGTTCGAGCGGTCGGTGGTGGAGGCGCAGCCCGGGATGGCCGCGCGCATCGAGGCGGCCGACAACCGGGCCACCCGCGTGTTCGGGGTCGGGTTCGGGCTGGCGATGGTGATGGCGATCCCCTTCGCGCTGGTGTTCGGCTGCTTGCTGCTCTCGCTGGCAGCCGGCGCGGCGGGCCACCGCGAGGCCGGGCAGAACGCCATCGCCGCGATCTTCCTCCTGGTGTTCGTCCCGCTGGTGCTGGCGATGACCATCGACCGCCGGCTGGGCGAGCGGCTCTCGCCCACGGGCCTTCCCGGCCGGGCGGTGCGCGGACTGCTCGGCCTCTACCACCGCGCGGGCCTGGTGCGCGGCTCGAACACGCTGCTCTCGGTCTTCCAGTCGAACGAGGGCCGGCTGCGCACGGGCGTCCTCATCTTCGTGATGATCTTCAGCGCCTCGCTGTTCACCATCGGGCAGCTGCTCGCCGACCGCGGCGACCTCGACTACGGCGACTTCGCCGGCCTCCCCGACGACGACCCCACCTCCGACGACACGGTGTTCGCAGCACACTATGCCAGCCTGCGCGGCAGCGACGCCTTCTCGCCCAACCCGGTGCCGGTCATCCCCGACCGCCTGGTGAAGGGGCCCTACCTCGAGCTGTTCGTGCCCTACCGCGCGCGGCAGGCGGCGGCGGCGCTGCGGCTCGCCTGCCCGCAGCAGGTGGAGCAGGCGGGCAAGGAGGGCGGCGCCGCGCGTCCGGCGCTCGACTGCCTGGCGAAGCTGCTCGACGTGCGGATCGACGGCCAGCCGGTGGCGGCGCCGCTCGACGCTTCCACCGATCCGGCCACGGCGGCGCGCGGCGCACTGGCGATGATCCCGGTGCAGGCGCTGGCGCCGGGGAGGCACGTGGTCACGCTGCAGATGCCGCGGTTGCCGCGGGCGAGCGAGAAGGGGCCCGCGAAGCTGCAGCGGATCCCGTTTTGGAAGTAGCCTCGCGGCTCCCGTCACGCAAGGACCCGCACATGCCCCGCTCCAAAGGATTGGTCGTCGGCTTCTGGACCGCCACCGCGCTCTTCTGCCTGCAGATGGGCTTCACCGCCTGGGCGCAGCTGAACCTGCCGCAGGTGGCCGCGGCGTTCACCCACCTCGGCTTCCCCGGCTACTTCCGGGTGGAGCTCTCGTGGGCCAAGTTCCTCGGGCTGGTGGTGCTGGTGGCGCCGGTGCCGGCGCGGCTGAAGGAGTGGGCCTACGCCGGCTTCGCCATCACCCTCGGCTCGGCGCTGATCGCGCACCTCGCGGTGGGCGACGGCCCCGAGGCGTGGGGCTGGGCGGCGGGCACCGCCGTCCTCTGGGTCTTGTCATACTTTTTCTGGCGGCGCCTCGAAGCCGCGCCGGCGGGCGCCTGATGAAGAGCCAGGAGAAGGCAGCGGGCAAGGCGGCCGCCAAGCTGATCACCGAGAAGATCGCCGCGCTGGGCGATTGGCGGGGCGAGGCGCTGGCGCGGGTGCGCGCCCTCATCACCGAGGCCGACCCCGAGGTCCTGGAGGAGTGGAAGTGGATGGGGACGCCGGTCTGGTCGCACGACGGCGGGCTCTGCACGGGCGAGACCTACAAGGCGGTCGTCAAGCTGACCTTCTTCAAGGGCGCTTCATTGAAAGACCCGGCCAGGCTCTTCAACTCGAGCCTCGACGGGAAGGTCAGGCGCGCCATCGACCTCCACCAGGGAGAGGCGATCGACGCGGCTGCGTTCAAGGCGCTCCTCCGCGCAGCCGTCGCGCTCAACACCAACGGCGCGAAGAAGTCCACCAAGCGGAAGTAGCCCGGAAAGCAACCGGGCTACACCCCGCTGGTCGCCTGCTCGCCCGCCGGCGCGCCCCCAGCGACCGCCTTCGGCGCCCGCACGATCGGGCTCTTCTCCAGCGCCGCCTCCAGCACGTCCTCCATCGTGTCCGCGAAGACGAACTCCAGCTCGCGCTTGACGCTCTCGGGCACGTCGATCAGGTCGGGCTTGCAGCGGATCGGCAGGATCACCCGCCGGATCCCCAGCCGGTGCGCGGCCAGCACCTTCTCCTTGATGCCGCCCACGGGCAGCACCTTGCCGCGCAGGGTGGCCTCGCCGGTCATCGCGACGTCGCCGCGCACGCGGGTGTCGGTGAGCAGCGAGACCAGCGCCGTGAAAATTGTAACACCCGCGCTCGGCCCGTCCTTGGGCGTGCCGCCGGCCGGGAAGTGCACGTGGACATCTTTCCCCGCCAGCGGCTCCGGCGGCAGGCCAAGCTGCGCCGCGTGCGCCTTCACGTAGCTCATCGCCGCCATCGCCGACTCGCGCATCACCTCGCCGAGCTGGCCGGAGAGGATCAGCTGCCCCTTGCCGGGCATCTGGGTGGCCTCGATGAAGAGGACCACCCCGCCCACCGGCGTCCACGCGAGCCCGGTGGCCACGCCCGGCAGCCCCGTGCGGTCCATCGCCTCGGGCACGAAGATGTCGGGCCCGAGGATGGCCTCGAGCTCGCCCTCGCTGACCACCCGCACCGCCTGGTCGGGCCCGCTCACCAGCGTGCCCGCCACCTGCTCCACCGCCACGTTGCGGCAGATCTCTGCCAGCTTCTTCTCCAGCCCGCGCACGCCGGCCTCGCGCGTGTAGCCCGTGACCACCCGCTGCAGCGCCGCGTCGCCGATGGTGAACGGCACGCCCGCGAGCCCGTGCGCCTCCTGCTGCTTGGGGAGCAGGTGGGTGCGCGCGATCTCCACCTTCTCGTCGGTGGTGTAGCTGGGGATCTCGAGGATCTCCATGCGGTCGCGCAGCGGGCTCGGGACGGTCTCGAGCGTGTTCGCGGTGGCGATGAAGAGGACCTTGGACAGGTCGAACGGGACCTCCAGGTAGTGGTCGGCGAAGCTGTTGTTCTGCTCGGGGTCGAGGACCTCGAGCAGCGCCGCCTGCGGGTCGCCCTGGTTGGCTACCGAGAGCTTGTCGATCTCGTCGAGCATCACCACCGGGTTCTGCGTGCCCGCCCGCTTGAGCGCCTGGATGATGCGGCCCGGGAGCGCGCCCACGTAGGTGCGGCGGTGCCCGCGGATCTCCGCCTCGTCGCGCACGCCGCCCAAGGACACGCGGACGAACTTGCGGCCCATCGCCCGCGCGATGCTCTGGCCGAGCGAGGTCTTGCCCACGCCCGGAGGACCCACCAGGCAGAGGATGGGGCCCTTCATGTCGTTCTTCAGCGAGCGCACCGCCAGGTACTCGGTGACCCGCTTCTTCACCTTCTCGAGCCCGCGGTGGTCCTTGTCGAGCACGGCGCGGGCGCGGGTGACGTCGAGGTCGTCGGGCGTCAGCTTGCCCCACGGCAGGTCGGCCACCCACTGCAGCCAGGTGCGCGACACCGAGACTTCAGAGCCCTGCGCGGGCATCTGCGCGAGGCGGCGCAGCTCCTTGGTGACCTGCGTGCGCGTCTCGGGCGGCAGTGGCAGCGCCTCCAGCGTCTTGGTGAGCGCGTCGGCGCCGTTCTTCCCGTCGTCCTCGGGCTCGCCGCGGAGCGACGACAGCTCCTTCTCGATCGCCTTCAGCTTGCGCCGCAGCACGTGCTCGCGCTCGGCGCGGCCCATCTCCTCGCGGACGGCGCCGTCGATCTTGTGGTTGACCTCGAGCATCCCGCGGCGGCGCGAGAGCAGGTTGACCACCATCTGCAGGCGCACCTCGAGGTCGAGCGCCTCGAGCGCCTCCTGCTTCTCCATCGCCTCGGCCGGCACGCGGAAGGCGAGCAGGTCGGCGAGCGCGCCCGGATCGCTGAGCGACTGGATCTGCTGGCCCACCTCGGGCGGCACGCCAGCGAGCATCGCCAGGATCTCGCGCGAGAGCCGCTTCGCCTCGTGCGCGAGCGCCTCCACCTTGGACTTGTTGACGGCCGGCTGCGCCCGCGGGAGCGCCAGCACGCGGGCGACCAGCGGCTCGCGGGTGACCACCTCGACCACCGCCACGCGCTGCAGGCCTTCGAGCACCACGATGCGCTGGCCCTGGTCGTTGCGGCCCACTTGCGTGACGCGGGCCACCGTGCCGATCTTGCGCAGGCCCTCCCCCTCGGGGAAGCCCACCAGGACGAGCCCGTCGTTCTGCTCCATCCGCTTGCGGGCGGACTCGGCCACGTCATCCTCTACCTCGACGGCCGCGGCCGTCCCCGGAAAGAGGACCATCTCGTCCTGTGCGAACACAGGGAGCGTCGGGGGTAGTTCGGGGTTTTGGTCTGAGCGGGCCATCTGATTCCTCCAGGTCCAAACGGTAAGACCTGCGTGGCGGCTGTCAAACCACACCGACTGGATTTCTGCGGGGTTGCGCGCGATGCGCGGAGCGCCGGTTGGATTCGGCCCCGCCTGGACTAGCGCAGCTTGCGGAGCCGCTCCACCTCTCCGGCGAGGCGGCTGATCTCGCGCTCCTGCGCGCGCAGGCGCTCGTCCCGCTCGTTGACCTGCGCGTACAGCTCCCGCACCCGCTCGAACAGCGCTTCGGCAGAGAGGCCGCCGGCCTGCGCTTCCACCACCGGCGGCGCCCGGTACGGGGGCGGAGCCCCTGTACCTGCGAGGGCCGAAGGCCCAGCTCCCAAGCTCAAGAGCAGAACCGATTTGGCGGTCTCGGCCGCGCTGACACTTGAAGCGACCCCCCCGGCGAGACCTGACCAATCATGAGGGCGGCCGCTACGTCTTCAGGGAGAAGGGTGTGAAGTCGGTGTCGCGGTCGTAGTAGTCCTCGTTCTCCTGCTTCTTGAGGAAGGCGACGACCTTGTAGGTGAACGGCGTGGCGAGGATCTCCCAGCTCACCTTCAGCGCGTAGTTCGCCATCATCACCTTGAGGAGCAGGTCGTTGTCCCAACTGCCGAAGAAGGCGAGCGGGTAGAAGACCAGCGTGTCGAACGCCTCGCCGACCACGGTGGAGAGCACGAAGCGCAGCCACAGCCAGCGGCCTTCGGTGAGCACCTTCAGCTTGGCGAGCGTCATCGAGTTGGCGAACTCGCCCACCGAGTAGCCGATCAGCGACGAGAGCGCGAGGCGCCAGGTGGAGCCGAAGATCGCCGAGAGGTGGTGCTGGTCCCGGTACTCGGCCGCCGGCGGGAGGTTCACCACCACCGCGGCCACGAACGAGGCGTAGGCCAGCGCGCCGAACCCGGCCCAGACCACCTTGCGCGAGCGGGCGTAGCCGTAGACCTCGGTGAGGATGTCGCCGAAGAGGTAGCTGATGGGGAAGAAGAGGATGCCCGCGCCGAAGGTGAACTCGTGGCCGGAGAAGTGGAGCGTCACCGACTTGGTGACGCCGATCAGGTTCGAGCAGAGCAGCACCGTCACGAAGGAGGCCATGATCAAATCGTAATACTTATAGGTCCGCGGAGGATGGACGGCCTGGGGAGCCTGCGCGGCTGGGGTCGAGGTCATGGTCTGGTCAGGATGCCCGCGGCAACGAAGGGTTGCCATCCGGGCCGACAGACGCTACCCCGCTACGGTCCGGACGCGTGCAGCGAATCCGCGCGCACCGCTGTAGCCACCCTTCGGAGCCTCTTGACCTCGCACAGCGGTTTGCCTCCAGACCTCGCCGCAGCGTCCGGCGCCAGGCTGAACAGAGGGCCGTTCGCCGAGCTGCCGATGGCCGAGGTGCTGCTCCCGATGGTGCAGACCGCGGCGCTGATCGCGGCCGGCCAGCTGGGCCTCTTCGAGGCGCTCTGCGAAGGCCCGCTCGCAGTGGAGGCGCTGGCCCGCCGGCTGTCGAGCAGCCCGCGCGGCGTGCGCGACCTCGCGCAGATGCTCGTGGCTTCGGGCTACCTCCTGCGCAGCGCGGACGGCAGCGACGCCTACGCGAACGCGCCCCACACGCAGCGGTGGTTCACCAGCAAGGGTGAGCTCGACTACACGCCGGGCCTGCGCTGGAGCGGCCTCTCCTGGGAGCTGCTCGGCGGCCTCGCCGATGCGGTGCGCCGCGGCGGGCCCGAGCGGATGCTCTGGGACCTGATGGAGGAGCGGCCGCACTGGGGCCCGACCTTCTCCAAGTACATGGACGCCTTCGCGCGCCACCTCGGGCCCGATCTGGTGGCCCGCGTCGAGCTGCCGCCGGGCGCGAGGCGACTGCTCGATCTCGGCGGGTCGCACGGGCTGCACTCGATCGCCTTCTGCCAGAAGCACCCCGCGCTCTCGGCGGTGGTGGTGGACCACGCGAGCGCGCTGACGCACACCGGCGCCACGCTGGCCGCCGCCGGGATGAGCGGCCGCATCGAGCTGCGCCCCGGCGACCTCCGCGAGGAGGAGTGGGGCACGGGCTACGACGTGGTGCTGCTGCTCTCCGTGATCCACAACCACGGCGCGGCGGACAACGCGCGGGTGCTCCAGCGCATCGGGCAGGTGCTGCGGCCCGGCGGCCTGCTGGTGATCCACGAGTACCTCGCGGACCAGCCGATCTCGCCGTATGGGGCCGCGTTCCAGCTGGCGCTGCTCACCGAGACGGGGACGCAGCAGTGGACCTCGCAGGACCTGCGCGGCTGGCTGGCGGCGGCCGGGTTCGGGGAGCCTGCGCTGCAGAAGCTCGCGCCGGAGGACAAGGGGACGCTGATCACGGCCACACGGGCCGGTTGACGGCGCGGCGGGGCACGCTCACTCCCACGGCGGCGGCTCGCCGAGGCGGGCGCGGAAGAAGTCGATGAACGCCCGCGTCTTGCGCGGAAGGTGGGACCGGGCGGTGGTCACCGCGTGGATCGGGCTCGCGGGGAGCTCCCATCCCGGCAGCACCCGCGCCAGCCGCCCGCGGGCGAGCTCCTGCCCCACCACGAAGAGCGGCATGCGCGCGATCCCCAGCCGCTGCCGCAGCGCGCCCAGGAGCGCCACGCTGCTGTTGGCGCGGAGCAGCGGCTTCACCCGGAGCACCTCGCTGCGCCGGCCCTGCTTCAGCGTCCAGAGCGTCTGGGAGAGCGAGTAGGCGAGGGTGGCGTGGCCTTCGAGGTCTTTCGGCGTGCGCGGCGCGCCGGCGTGCGCGAGGTACCCCGGGTGCGCCACCAGGGCGCTGCGGCTGGTGCCGAGCCGCTGCGCCACCAGCGACGAGTCCTGCAGCGCGCCGATCCGCAGCGCGACGTCGAAGCCGCCCTCGACCAGGTCGAGCGTGCGGTCGTCGAGCACCAGATCGATCCGGCCGCGCTGCCTGGCGGGGTGACCCGTTCACCAGGGGATCGGCTGGTAGTCCTTGAGGAACAGGCCCCAAACGTGCTCGCCGCTGAGCAGCCCGTCGAACAGCGGCGCGACGATGCGGGCGGCGCCGTCCACCACGTCGAGCGGCGGGTGGAAGCCGTGCTCCTCCACTTTGCGCACCGCGATCTCCGCGGGGTCCTCGTCGGTGATCCAGCCGGTGTCCACCGCGTTCATGTGGATTCCTGATTGGACGTAGTCCTTCGCCGAGGTGCGCGTCATCATGTTGAGCGCGGCCTTGGCCATGTTGGTGTGCGGGTGCTTGTCGGTCTTGAACGAGCGGTAGAACTGGCCCTCCATCGCCGAGACGTTGACGATGTGCTTCTCCCGGCCGGGCGTGCGCTCCATCAGGCCGCGCAGGCGGGCGTTCAAGATGAACGGCGCGACCGCGTTGACCAACTGCACCTCGAGCAGCTCGACGGCGCTCACCTCGTCGAGCTTCAGCCGCCACGAGTTGCGGCCGCGCAGGTCCACCTGCTGCAAGTCCTGGTCGAGCGCGCCGGCCGGGAAGAGCTGGAGGCCCGGACCGGCCTCCTCCTCCTCGTCGGGGAGGAGCGCGACCTGCGAGAGCTCCGCCGAGTCGGGGAGCGGGTGTGCAGCGGCGCGAGCCAGCGGCGCGCCGCCGTGGTGCGACTGGGCGCGCAGGCGCTGGTGCCCCTCGAGCAGGTGGCGCGCCTCCGCCGTGAGCGCGGGCACGCCTTTGCGCTCGGCCTCCATCATGTGGGCGTAGAACGCGGGCGG
>JAYWAO010000483.1:0-3517 GCA_043782365.1 Deltaproteobacteria bacterium | reverse complement strand
CAATCATGAGGGCATGCCCGGCGCTCCGGGTTCGGAATGGCAGTCGTCCATCGCGGCCGATGAAAATGAGGGGAGACTTCAGGCAGAGGACCCCTTGGTGGATCCCGCCCCGTCCTCGCTGTTCGAAGAGCTGCAGCGCCGCCGCGTCTTCCGCGCGCTGGTCGCCTACGGCGTCGTCGCCTTCACGCTGCTGCAGATCGCCGAGCCGATCATGCACGGGCTGCACTAGCCCGACGCGGTGCTCAGCTGGCTGGTGGTGGCATTGGCCGTGGGTTTCCCCATCGTGGTCGGCCTCGCCTGGATCTTCGACGTCAACCAAGGGCGCATCGAGCGCACCGGGCCCTCGGCGCGGCTCCGCGGCGCTCCATTGGTGGCGATATTGGTTGGTATCGGCTTGATCGCCGCGAGCCCCGGCGTCGCCTGGTACCTCTTCTTCCGCCAGGACTACCCGGCCGCCGAGCGCGAGTTCCGCCTCGCGCTGGCGGCGACGCCTGACTGCGAAGGCCCTGAGACTGCTCGACCGGGCGATCGAGATCGACCCGAGGAACGCTACGGCTTGGCATTGGCGCGGCAATTTCCTGATCAAGCTGGGTTACTTCGCGCGCGGGATCGCCGATCAGGATGCGTGCCTGAAGCTGGACCCGGCCTACCAGAATTGCCTCCGCTGGAAAGCCGACGCACTGCTCTTCGCCGGCGACAGCAAGAACGCCCTGGCGGTGTTCGAGCAGGGCGTCGACAAGGGATATGTCCACAACAATGCGTCTTACGTCGTCCCCTACCTGATCAGGAGAGGCAATACGCTCGCGGCGAAGCTGATCCTGCACGAACAGGGTGCCGCGCCCGAGCTCGCCGGGATCTTCCTGCAGACCCTGGCCAGCCCCGACAAAAGCCGCCCCGACGCCAAGGCGATCCTCGATCGCTACGCGCCAGGGAAGGACACGGTCTTTGACCAGGCGATCGGCCGGCCACAGGCGCTGATGTGGCTGGGCGCATTCGAGCTGGTGGGCGAGTCCGATGAGCTTGCCCGGAACACAGAGGTGGCGTGGATGCCCGGGCGGGTGAATTGGCGCAATTCACCCGGGTTCAAGAGATTGCTCGAGCGCACTGGAGTGGCCGATTACTGGCGCACGCACGGCTTCCCCACGCACTGTCATGCCCTGGCTGGCAAGGACTTCGTCTGTGACCGGGTGGAGCCGTGACCTGGGCGATGGTCCGGTCTTCCAACTCAGGGCTGCTTCGGCGCAACGCAGAGGCCATCAGACCGACGCGCCTCCCTGCCCAAGCCTGCAAGAGTGCGCCCGCTCGGCTCTCCGGCCGTCGCCTCCCCTCCCCCCCGAGAATGGCGCGCCGGAGCGCCGAGCGCTCTTCGAGGCACATGTACGCTGGAGCAAGGCGCTCTTGAAGCCTGACCACCTTGACGATGGCAGTCTGGCGCAGGGAGCGATATCAATCCATTGCTCCCGGCCCGGTCCCCTCAGGGCGCGATCGCCCAGCCCACCACGCCGAGGAGGTAGGTGCTCACGGGGAGAAACTGGGTCTGTGCGCCGAAGTACCAGCCTCCTTCCTTGGAGTCGGAGAAATAGACCCGTCCCTCGAAGGCCGCGCCCGAGCCTGCCTTGCCGGGGAAGAAGTTGATTTCGAGGAGTGCGGCGGCGTTCAGTTCGAGCCGGGTCTCGCCGAAGCGCAGGTGGCCGATGACGCCGGGCTTTCCCCAAGAGGCGAAGCCAGCCACGCTGTTGAGCGTGAGGTCGAGACCGAGGTAGGGCTCAAGATGGAAGGCGTCGGCGACCTCGAAGAGCTTGCCGAAGAAGAGGCCCTCGTCGTTGCGCAGGCCGTAGGGCCCGCCGTGCAGAAGGAACGCGTACTGGCCTGTGAGGTTTCCAACGTTGGAAATCAGGTGGATGTTGATCCGGACGCCAGCGCTGAGGCGGCTAGCGAAGGTGCCGCCCTGGCCCTCGAAGCTGTAGCCGTTGAGCGACATTTCGCTCGTTTGGGCGAGGGCAGAAGACGAGGTGAGCAGCGCGGCGAGCGCGAGACGAGCGAGCATGGAGCCTCTGGGACCCGGCCGACGACCGAGATGTTGGAATCAGGCTTCAACCTACTGGACATCCTCCGGCCTTGCACCCCGGAAAGAGGAGAGTGACAGCCACAATGGGTGAGTCGCCGTAGGGATCGAGGTTGCCACCGACCCCCTTGCACGGATCCGGACGAGCGGCTTTCTCGCATCCGGGCTGCGATGCAATGGTCGGATGCTCGTCCTGCTAGCCAGGTCGAGGCGACGCTGGCGGCGGTATGCCGGCCGCGCCCGGCTTCCAACGTCAACGCCTAGACTAGGCCCATTCGCCGAAGCCAAAAACGTCTGAAGAAAAAACAGAGGCCCTATGAAAGTCGAACAACTGATGACGCGGCCGGTGTGGACTTGTGGTCCAGAAGAGAGCCTTCAAGTTGCCGCCCAATTGATGTGGGAGCACGATGTGGGCTGCGTGGTGGTCCAACACGGAGGGCAGATCGTCGGAGTGATCACCGACCGCGACATCTGCATGGGCGACTACACGACCGGCCAGGCATCCCACGAAGTTCGTGTTGGCCGGAGGGAGTCGCCGCCACGCTTGCCGTTCTCTGCACGCCGCGCAGAGCCAGAACCCTGGCCCTGACGCAACCCCGCCCCAGCCTCAGAAGCGATTGACGAGCGTGGACGCCTCACACCGGGTTAGGTACGGAATGAAACGCGGCAAGAAGAACGGCGGTTCGCAATGATCGATCTCGAACGGCTGCGCGCGCGGATGGTGGAGTCACACCTGGTGCGCCGCGGCATCAACGACCCGAATGTGCTCGACGCGTTCCGTTTCGTTCGGCGCGAAGCGTTTCTGCCCGCGAACCTCGCCGAGTTTGCCTACGAAGACACCCCGCTTCCCCTGAGCGAGGGGCAGACGATCTCGCAGCCGTACATCGTCGCGCTCACCACCGACGCGCTGAGGCTCACGGGCGGCGAACGGGTGCTCGAGGTCGGCACCGGCTCAGGCTACGCGGCGGCGATCCTCGCCCGCGTCGCGCGTGAGGTGTACACCATCGAGCGGATCGCTTCGCTGGCCAGTTCTGCCGAGCAGCGCCTGAAGCAACTCGGCTTCGACAACGTTCATGTCCTCAGCGGCGACGGCTCGCTCGGCTGGCTGGAGCACGCGCCTTACGACGCGATCGCGGTGGCCGCCGGCGGCCCAAAGGCGCCACCCGCGCTGCTGTCGCAGCTGGCGATCGGCGGCCGGTTGGTGATGCCGATCGGCCCCGACGAACACTCGCAGGTGCTGGTGAGGATCGTCCGGCTCGGTGAAACCGAGTACAGCACCGAACCGCTCTCCAACGTCCGGTTCGTGCCGCTGATCGGCGAGCAGGGCTTCGCCGCGGAGAAGGCAAAGGTGGTGAGCGCGCCGGTGAAGGCTCGCGAGGATCGGGGCGCCGCGCTGCTGGTGCGCGAGACGGCCGAACGGATCGACGATCTCGAGACCGGGTCGCTGGACTC
>JAYWAO010000482.1:0-25850 GCA_043782365.1 Deltaproteobacteria bacterium | reverse complement strand
GCCATCGCGGGGGCGTTCTTCAGCACCGTCAAGAGCCCCGCCGCCGCCACCGCGCCCGCGCCGATGTAGCGCACGTAGCGCGACCAGATCATCCCGGCGTCCATCTGCGAGACGAGCTTCACGGCCTCGGGCGCGAGCGGCGTCGCCAGCCCGGCGCCGATGACGGTGATCAGCGGGATCAGCACCAGCGAAGAGATCACCGCGCCGGCCACCAGGACGGCCGCCTGCCGCTGGCCGAGGATGAAGCCCACCGCGATCAGCGCCGGGCCCAGCTCCAGGCCGAGGCGACCGTTGGGGAGGAACGGCAGGCCGACCGACACCTCGCCGGGCACCAGGAAGAACAGCGCGATGGCGAGCTTGACGACCGCGCCCAGCGCCATCCCGCGGAAGATCCAGACCCCCCCTGCCGCTGCCTCCGGGGAGGTAGCGGCGGTGGCGCGCAGCACCTCGGCGCAGGCGGTGCCCTCGGGGTAGGGCAGCTCTGCGTGGGCGTCCACCACCAGCATGCGGCGCAGCGGGATCATCGCCGAGAGCCCGAGCACGCCGCCCAGGAAGCACAAGGCCGCCACCTGCCAGAGCGGCGGGGTGAGGCCCCAGAGGAAGAGCGCGGGGATGGTGAAGATGGTCCCGGTGGCGAGCGAGGTGGAGGCGCTGCCGATGGTCTGCGAGAGGTTCGCCTCCAGCAGCGTGGGGCGCCTTCCGGCGGCGCGGAAGAGCGCCACCGTCATCACCGCCGCGGGGATCGACGCCGAGACCGTCAGCGCGACGCGCAGGCCGAGGTACGCGTTGGCGGCGCCGAACACCAGCCCGAGCGCGACGCCGGAGAGGACCGCCCGCAGCGTGGCTTCGGCGACGGGCTTCGGGGGAGGACCAACGGTCGGATTGGACTCGGCCATGCGCGCGCCCCGGAGGGCCTCCGTGCTCTTGCTGGTGCTCGTGCCCCGCGCTCGGTGTGGAGCGAGGCCGCGCGCCGGGTGTTACTTCTTCGCGCCGCCCAGCAGCCGCTCGAGCTCCTCGTGCTCGGCAACCGAGCAGTAGCTGGTCTGCTTGCCCCCGGCCGCCAGCTCGATGCGCAGCTCGACGCGGCCGCCGGGCTGCGGGACCGCCTCGTGGTGCTTGGCCTTCTGCAGGCAGGCGAGCAGCGTCCCGACCCGCGGCGTGGAGGGCCTGCCAGCGGGGCGCTTCTTGTACCCGAGGCTGAGCGCGCGGACCTGCCCGCCCTCGAGCTGCGCGAACTCTTCGAGCACCCGCTCGGCCTGATCGGCGAGCGAGCCACCGCCCCACTTCTGGCCCTCGTCCTCGAGGTCCAGCTCCTTGCCCTCGGCGGGGCGCAGCTCACCCTTGGCGGTGGCCTTGTGGGCCTGGGTGCGGAACCGGTTGCGCTTCTCGCCAGCGGAGCCGACCACCTCGTAGACCATGAGGTTGACGCCCGCGCGGGTGGCGATGGCGAGCGCGGCCCTGCGGGCGAGCGCAGTGTGGCCCAGCTGGATGATGCAGCCGTCGTCGCCGCGGTCGCGCAGGGTGATCTCGCCGTCGGTGGCGTCATCGTCGGCGACGAGCCCCAGCGCCTCGAGCGCGGCGGGCAGCACCTTGCCGAGCGGTTCCCAGCGGAGATCCTTGGAGTGGAGGGCGATCCGTTCAATCCTGCGCATTGGGGGACAGTAGCAGCGCCCGCCCGCGGTGTCAGGGAAACGCACGAGCAGCGGTTCGCAGAGTGCCGGACACGCGCGGCATCCGGCGTGGGCTCGTGAGAGAATACCCGGCGATGATCCCCACCGACGAAGCCTCACGGCGCAGCCCCTGTTCCTCCGCGGCGCTCCGGACCGCGCCCCTGGCGGTCTGCCTGCTGCTCGCCGCAGCCTGCACGCGCGACCTGGCCCTGCCCAAGGCGCAGGTGCTGGCGATCGGACTCGCCTGCTCCGCCGACGCCCAGTGCGACGGCAGCCGCTGCCGCGACGGGGTCTGCTGCCTGTCCGACTGCGCCGCCACCGAGACCTGCGCGGCCCCGGGCCACCTCGGCTCCTGCTCGGCGCGCGGCCTCGGCGACGGCTGCACCGCCGACGCCCAGTGCGGCGCCGCGGGCCACTGCGTGGACGGGGTCTGCTGCGAATCGGCCTGCGCGGGCGAGTGCCGCACCTGCGCCGCCACAGGCCGGAAAGGCCGCTGCACCACGCAGGCCGACAACCACGACGACCGGGCGAAGTGCGCGTCCTGCTTCGCCTGCTTCGGTGGCACCTGCGCGCCGGCGCTCCCGGGCACCGACCCCGCGGGAAGCTGCGGCGCGGGCCTCGTCTGCAGCGCGCGCATCTCCTGTGGCGTCCCGCAGGGCGGCGCGTGCGCCCAGCCCGGCGACTGCGCGGTGGGCGACTGCCTCGCGGGCGCCTGCTCGGTGCTGGCGCGCGAGCCCGTCTCCTCCACCGAGATGGTGCCGCAGCCGACGGGGCGGGTGCTGCGCAGCCTGGCGGCCACGCCCTCGGGGGCGGTGGCCGTGCTCTACGGCGAGTTCAGCAACCAGGGCGGCGACCCCATCAACGGCGAGCTCCTGGAGAACGACGTCTGGCTCGCGCTGCGCAGCCCTGCGGGCGGCTGGAGGGCGAGCCCGCTCTACCGCGATCTCTACGCGCCGCCGGGGAGCCTCCACGCGGCGCTGGTGTCGGTAGGCGAATATTACTATCTGGCCGCGGCCTCCGACACGGCGGAGGCCCACCGCTGCCCCGAAGGCACCTGCGGCTTGCGCGGCGTGCTCCTCGCGCCGTCGGGACAGACGGGCCGCTCCGAGCCGATCGACCCGGACGTGCGGCGGGCCTTCGGCGTGCAACTGCTGCGCGAAGGAGGGACGCTCTACGCCTTCTACGAGGGCAACCGGGCCGAGGCCGGAAACCGGGTCCACGCGCGCGCAGGCACGCTGGGCACCGGGCCCACGGTGTGGAGCGACGTGCCCGGGTTCCCGGTCTACCCGGTGGTCCAGTCGGGCCTCCCCTGGACGGCCACGCTGGCCGGCGGCGCGCCCGTGCTGCTCCACCTCGATCGGGCCTACGGCTCCACGCTGGTGGCGAGCAGGCTGGGGCAGCCCGATGAGGTGATCGATCTCTCGGCCACCTGCGGCGGGATCGTGGGCCTCTCCACCTCCGCGGTGCCGCTGGACCCGGGCCAGGCGCTGGTCCTGGTGGGCGCGCTCTGTTCCAGCTCCCGCGCGGCCTTCGCCGTGCTCGACCCGCGCAAGGGGGTGGGCGCCCGCTTCACCGAATACCCGGTGCCGCCCGGAACGGTGGCGGTGGTTCCCGCCGGTCCGGTGGGCGCGGGGTTCGCGCTGCTCGCCGCGGGCGTCTACGACGCAGACGTCACCACCCTCCGCGTACAGCTGGGGCTCTTCTCCACGACGGGCACCCCCACCTGGCGCATGGTCTGGGAGCCGCGCGGGCTCGACGACCTGCGCGACTTCGTCACGTCACCCGTCGGCGACCTGCCGGGCCTGCTGCTGCTCTCGGGCCCCGTCCCGCCGACGCCGCAGCAGGAGCTCCCGCCCACCACGCTGGAGTTCGTCCGCTACCAGCGGTGAGCGGCCAGCCACTCCTCCACCTGCCGCGCGGTCCCGGCATACCAGGAGCCGTAGCGCTCGGCGTCGGGCCGCAGGGCCTCCGACGCCTGGCGCGCCAGGGAGCGCGCGCGCGGCCTGGCGCCGGTCTGCCAGAGCGCCTGCGCGAGCGCGAACCTGGTCTCGGCGATCTCGATCGGCAGCGTGCCCTCCCGCCGCTCGCGCACCGCCTGCTCCAGCGGCGCGACCGCCTCCTTGGCGCGGCCGAGCAGCAGGAGATCCAGCCCCTGGCCCGTCAGCGGCCACGACTCCCAGTAGCCGCCGGTCTGGCCCGCCTTGGCGCTGGCCGCGAGCGCGCGCAGGTCCTCGGCGAGCGCGGCCCGTCCGTCTCCCGTGGCCCGCAGCGCGGCGGCGAGGCGGTGCCGGAAATAGGCGTCTCCGCCGCGCGATTCGGAGCCCGCCGAGAGCGCCACCGCCTTGCGCAAGAAGGGCAGCGCCTCCTCTGCCCGGCCTAGCTTCGTCAGGTCCTCACCCAGGTTGACGAAGGCGGTGGCGAGCGAAGGGTGGTCCGCGCCGAAGAGCCGCTGCCGCGTCTCGAGCGCGCGCCGGTGCAGCGGGAGCGCCTCGCCGGGCCGCGCCTGGTCGAAGAGGATGCCCGCGATCCCCTCGTCGCAGGAGGCGATCTGCGCCTCGAACCGCGTCCCGGGGCTCTTTTGATAGAGAGCTCGCGCCCGCTCAATCAGCGCCCGCGCCTCGTCGCGCGCGCCCTGCCTGCGCCAGACCACGGTCGCCAGCGTGCGCAGGCGGGTGGCCTCGCGCTCGTCGTCGCCGCCGGCGCGCTCGATGGCCGCCTGCGCGTAGTGGGCCCAAACACGCCCCTCGGCCGGACGGTCCAGGTGGAAGCCCGCCACCCGCACCAGGGCGGTCCAGGCGTCGGCCACCACGGTGTCGTCGCGGGCCACCTGCGCCTCCCCGGCTGCCTCGTGCAGGGTGCCCTCGGCCTTGGCGTAGTCGCCGGCGCCCTTCTGCAGCTTGCCGATGGCGAGCAAGAGGCGCGCGAGCAGGGGCGCGTGCCCCGTGGCGCGGGCCTCCGGCAGCGCCGACTCCGCGAGCGCGAGCCCGCTCGCGTACTGGCCCGTGTACTCGAGCGCGTTGGCCTGCGCGACCTGCTGCGAGGCCTTCTCGATGCGCGCGCGCAGGCCCGCGTCGGCCGGGAGCGGCAAGACGACCGTCAGCGCGCGGCCGGCCTTGCACGCCTCCAACGCGGGGAGCTTGAGCGTGGCCCCGAGCGCCTGCGCGACCAGCGCGCGGTCGGCCTGCTCGAAGAGCGCGGCCAGCGCGTCGATCTCCCCGCGGCGCTCCTCGAGGCAGTGCATCCGCGCGTCGAGCACGAACTCCGACTGGTCGCCGCGCACGCGGGTCGCCTCGCAGGCCTCCTGGTGCAGGCTCCGCCAGCGGGTCGCTTCGGCGTCGAGCAGGCGCCGCACCGCCAGCCACTCCTCCTCGGCGGAAGGGGCCCCGGTGCTCTTGAAGCGAACGTGCACGCGCTGCGCGCGCGGCGCATCCCAGGCCTTTCCCCAGGCCGCGGCGGCGCCCGTGCAGAGCGGCTCGCTGCGTCGCCAGGGCGCGAGCGCCAGCGCGACCACCAAGGCCAGCGCGAGCGCCACGGCGAGGTGCCGGGCCCCGAGCGGCGGGCCTCGATCGATCGCCGAGAGCAGCGCCCGCAGCGAGGGAAAGCGGTCCGCCGGGTCGCTCTGCAGCCCGCGCGCGAGCACCTTGCGCAGGAACGCAGGTGGCCGGCGTGCCGGCTGCGTCACGCGCCCGCTCGCGATCGCCCCCGCGAGCGCGGCGACGCTCTCCCCAGCGAACGGCCGCTCGCCCGTGAGCGCCTCGAACAGCGTGGCGGCGAAGGCAAACTGGTCGGAGATCGCCGTCGCCGGGCCGCGCGCGAGCTGCTCGGGCGCCATGTACGCGGGCGTGCCCACCAGCGTGCCCGTGGCAGTGAGCCTGGTGTCGAGCGCGCGCGGCGCGGCCCCACCGGCGACCGGGACGGGCGGCGGCGCCCCCTCTGGCTGCGCGAGCCCGAAGTCGGTGACGCGCGCACGCTCGCCCGCGCCCACCAGCACGTTGTCGGGCTTGAAGTCGCGGTGGACGAGGCCCGCGTCGTGGGCGGCCGCGAGGCCCTCGCCCGCCTGCCGCAAGAGCGCCAGCACTTCTCGCCAGCCCCGCGGCGCGGCGCGCAGCCAGTCGCGCAGCGTGCCGCCCTCGACGAACTCCATCGCCAGGAAGACCTCGCCGTCGAGCGTGCCGACGTCGTGCACCGTCACCACGTTCGGGTGCGCGAGCCGGGCCAGCGCCTGCGCCTCGCGGAGCAGCCGCCCCCGCGCCGGGCTCGAGAGCGGGTCCGACGAGGGATCGGGCCGCAGCAGCTTGAGGGCGACCCGCCGGTGCAGCTCGGGGTCGTAGGCCGCGTAGACCACGCCCATCGCGCCCGCGCCGATGGTCTCCAGCACCACGTAGCGCGCGAGCCTGGTGCCCGCGGGCAGCACTCCGCGCGGCCGCGGCGGCCCGGCGTCGGCGAGCGAGGGCTCGGCCCGGCCGGCCAGCCCGACCAGCGCGCGGCAGTCGTCGCACCCGTCGAGGTGGGCGGCGGCCCGCGCCTGCTCCTCGGCGGAGCCTTCGCCCGCAAGCAAGTGGGCGACCGCGTTGTCGTCGAGGCAGGCGCTGGTGTCGCTCTTGCCTTGAGACAGATCGGGCCCCCGCGGTTCTTGCAGGATAGGGCGAGTCGCCCGGCAGACCAAACCAATCCACGGCGCGTCCGTGGCAAGAGCGGGGAGCGGCAATGGAGCGGACGATGCGCGCGGCTGGCAACTTGGCGAAGGGGCTTCTGGTCGTGGCCGTCCTGGCGACGGCGGCGGCCTGCGGCGGGACGGTGTCAGGCGTCGCCACCGGCGGACCGGCCACGGTGAGCGGCGGCCTGACCGGGACCGTCATCGTCAAGGGGCTGGGGCAGTACCAGTCGGGCGTGGGGCTGGTCTTCGGGCTCAACTCGACCACCGCGGGCGGCCCCACCGTCGCGATCATCGTGACGCTCCCGAGCGGGACCAGCACGCTGAGCACGGGGACCTTCACCTCGGCCAGCGTCTCCCAGGCGAGCATCCAGGCGTACCAAGGCAACAACGGCTACGCGGCCGTCGGCGGGACCAGCGTCTCTGGCGCTGACGCGCAGGGATCGTTCACGCTGAACGTCACCGAGGTGGGCTCGACGCTCTCTGCTGGTATTGGAACCCGGTGGCCGTTCATGCACGGCACGCTGACCGCCACCATGCCCGCGGTGTCGGGCAGCGCGGCGACGGGCACCGCCGCGCTCAGCGTCACCTTCTAGCGCGCCCTCTCGCGTCACGGACCGCGGGTCAATCGGCCAGCCTGCGCCGCCGCGGCCTGCTGGTCGGCTGCGGGGCGCGGGCGTCCGGTGGTAGCGTCGCCGCGATGACGGCGCAGCGCCTCTCTTCGGTCTTCTTCGACTCCACCCCGGGCGCGGCCGCGCATGAGCGGTCCGCGCCCGAGGCGTTGGAGAGCCTGCTGCGCCGCCTCGTCGGCGAGTCCCGCGCGGCCTGGCCCACGGCGACGCTCGGGGAGGAGGCCTTCGTCAAGCTCCTCGCGGAGCGGGCCTCTCGCGCGGGCGCCGCGTCGCTGGGGGGGCTGCACGCCACCGATCTCTTCCTCGCGGGGGCCTGCGCCGCGGGTGACGCCGCCGCCATCGCCGCGCTCGAGCAGGCCCTGCTCGCGCCCCTGCCGGCGGCCCTCGCGCGCAGCGGGGTCGCCAAGGACGTGGCCGACGAGGCGGTGCAGGCGCTGCGCGAGCGGCTCCTCGTCGCCAGGCCCGGCGCGCTGCCGAAGATCGCCGAGTACGACGGCCGCGGTCCGCTCGCCGGCTTCCTGCGCGTGGCGGCCGTGCGCGCCGCCTCCAACGCGCGCCGCGACGAATCGAACCGCGCCACGCTCGCGCGCGCCAGCGGCGACGGGCCCTCGCTGGTGGCGCTCGATCCCGAGCTGCAGCTGGTGCAGCAGCGCTATGGCGCGGTCTTCAAGCAGGCCCTCGCCGACGCCTTCGCGGTGCTCTCCGAAGAGGAGCGCAACACGCTGCGGCTCTACTTCCAGGAGGGCCTCAACCTCGAAGGCATCGGCCGGGTGCTGGGCCTCTCGCGCGCTACCGTCGGAAGGCGCATGGTGAGCGGCCGGGAGAAGGTCCTGGAGGAGACTCTGCGGCTCCTGGGTGAGCGGATCCAGGCCTCGCCGGCGGAGCTGCGCAGCCTGCTGGGGGCCGTGCGCAGCAAGCTCGACGTCAGCCTGGGCGCGCTCTTGGGCAGGGCCGCGGAAGAGTAACACCACGCGAGGGGGCACGAGATGCACGAGAGGAAGCAGTCCGCGGAGCAGGTGGTCCGGCAGCACGTGCTCTGGGCGGTGGGCGCAGGGCTGGTGCCGCTGCCCGTGATCGACTTCCTCGCGGTGACCGGCATCCAGGTCGATCTGATCAAGCAGCTCTGCACCCTCTGGGGCGTGGGCTTCGAGGTGTCGACGGGCAAGGTCTGGGTGGGCGCGCTGACGGGCGGCGCGGTGGCGCGCATCGGCGCGTCGGCCCTCAAGGCGCTGCCGGGACTCGGCAGCCTGCTCGGCGGGATCTCGATGTCGATCGCCTCGGGCGCCTCGACCTATGCGGTGGGCCAGGTCGTCCTCAGGCACCTCGAGGCGGGCGGCACCATGCAGAACCTCGACGTCGACGAGGCCAAGCGCCGCTACGCCGAGGCCTATGAGAAGGGCAAGGACGTCGCGAAGGAGGCGGCCGAGAAGCGCGCCCAGGGCGGCGCTGGAGGCGGCGAGGACAAGCGCGGAGAGAAGCCCGCCGCCGCGCCTGCTGCTGCCTCCGAAGACGCCTTCGCCAAGCTGGAGAAGCTCGGCAAGCTGCGCGCCGCGGGCGTGATCACCGAGGCGGAGTTCGAGGCGAAGAAGAAGGGCCTGCTCGACTCGATTTGAGGCTCGTCGCCGTCGCGCGCACGAAGTGCAGCCGCGTCGCGCTCGCGAGCTGCTCCTGCGCGTTGGGATTCGAGCGGGTCACGCGCGCGAACGCGATCAGCTCGCCGTCCTTGCGCACGAGCTGCACCACCGCCTGCACCAGGGGCCACGCTGCGTCGCCCTTGGCGCAGACATCGACGAGGAGCGGCGCGGTGCCGTCGGGCGCCTCGAAGAGGAGGGTGGCGTCGCACCGCCTGTCTCCCTTCTTCAGGAGCAGCGTGCCGCCCGCCGCCTGCTCTCCGGGCTGGTCCGCCAGCAGGTTCACCTCGTCGGCCTGCGCGAGCGGGTGGACCTTGAGCCACTGCTCGCCCGCTTCGATGGGCTTCGCCGCGTCCCAGAGGTGGCCCGGGTCGGCGGCCTTCTGCATCCCCTCGGACTGCTCCTTGCGGAAGAGCGCCGTGCGCGCGCCCGACGGATCGTGCACCGAGTAGAGGCGGAGGTTCTCGCCCTGGTCGGGTGGCCCGTTCGCCGTGAGCTCCAGCTCGAAGACGACGAGGCCGTCGGCCGTGAGACCGAGCAGGGCGCGGGCCTCGCCGGGGGCAGGCTGCTCGGGCGGGGCGGCGGGCCGGAGGGGCTTCGCAGCGGGCGCCGCGAGGAGGGCGAGGGCGAGGAGGAGGCTCATCCCGGGAGTGTAGCCTGTTCACCCCTCGCGCCACTCCGGCTGGTCCCACGCGAGGTCCTCCCTGCGCGCCACCAGCGCCTCCGGGAGGTGCTTCCCGGTCCACGCGCGGACCGCCTCCTCCGCCGCCGCGTCTGCGTGGAAGTGCCAGACGCAGCGCCCCTCCGAGAGCTCGCGGCCGTGGAACACCGCGCGCTCGCCGAGGGTGGCGACCAGCTGGTCTTCGGCCTGGTTGAGCCGCTCGAGCCCTTCGCCGTCAGGGAGCCCGTCGTCGTCGGTGGATTGGTAAGATGCGGTAACCGAGAGGTGCTGGTCGAACGCCAGCCAGTGGCGGGGCTTGAGGCCCGGGCAGACGCGCACGAGCCGCGGCTTCGCGTCGCCCTTCTCGCGCAAGAGCGCCCACTGCAGCTCGGCCTCGCGCAGATCGCCGAGCGCCGAGCGCAGCGCCTTCACGTCGAGCTCGGGTAACACTTCACCGACGCCCGCCTCCACCGCGCCCACCCAGGTCTCGACCGCGTCCTCGCCGAGGATCATGTCGAGCAGCTGGTAGGCGAGGCCCCTGGCGAACTTGGGGTCGATGCCCTTGAAGCACGGGTGGCGTACGCGCAGGTGGACCACCCGGCGCAGCTCGTCCGTCTCCAGGCTGAAGCGGGCCTCGTCGGGATCGCACTCGACGCCGTCGCGCTGCAGGACGAACCCGCTCCCGCTCGGTTGTCTCGCCGGGAAGAAGCGCCACCGCTCGAACGCGGGCGCGGCGCGCACCAGCTTCTCGGCGACGCGCCTGTCTTGAAGGGGGCCGCCGCCCGAGATGGTCAGCTCGAACTTCTCGTCGGCGGCGCGGCCGATCTCCCACTCCATGCCGCCAGGGAGCAGCTTCATCCCTGCTTCGAAGTGGGCGGCCTTGAACGACTGCGTGACGAGGCGCCGCTCGAGGAAGGCGCGGCTCTTCGTGAACCAGGCCCAGAAGCGCGCAGTGTCGCTCTGCGGCGCGTCGGGAGGCGGGTCGCCCAGCAGCTTGGAGATCCAACCAGCCACCTGGGCGACTCCTTCGCCGCCAGCAGGACGGCGAGCGCCGGTGAAGCTAGCACGTGGGCGGTCGCGCCTTCGCCGCGCCCGGCGCAAGTTGAGACCCGCACGCGGCGGAGCCTATACTCGCAGCTTGCACTTGTCTGAGGGGAGCGCAGCCGCCTGGCCATGAAGCACCTCGAGACCGCCGACCTCCCCGGGGTCGCGCCCAACGGGCCCGCCGGCGGGCCCATCGCAGCCTGCGCGCCCGGGCTGGTGCTGATCTACTCCGCAGGCCAGCCCACCCTCGCCGTGGTCCCGCTCGGAGAGGCGCCGCTGGTGCTCGGCCGGGAAGGGGAGGGCGTCTTCCCGCTCCACGACGCGACCATGTCCCGCCGCCACGCGGAGGTCCGCCGCGAGGGCGGGGTCTGGCGCGTGCGCGACCTCGGCAGCCGCAACGGGACCTTCGTCGACGGCGCCCCGGCCGATGGCGCCATCGCCTACGAAGACCCCACCGTGCTGCGCCTGGGCGACACGCTCTTCCTGTTTACCGAAGACTTGCGAAGGTTCACCGGCGCCTCGATCGAGCGCCGCGGCGACGGCATGGTGGTCGGGCCCGCGCTGCGCGAGGCGTGGGCCCGCATCGAGGGCGCGCGGGAGGCCGGGGCGCTGCACCTCGCCGGCGAGTCGGGCAGCGGCAAGGAGCTCTTCGCCACCGGCTTCCACGCGCTGGGCCCGAACCCGGGCGGGCCGTTCGTGGCGGTCAACTGCGCCACCATCCCCGAGACGCTCGCCGAGCGCTTGCTCTTCGGCGCCAAGAAGGGCGCGTTCTCGGGCGCCGACAAGGACGTCGAGGGCTTCCTGGTGGCCGCCAGCGGGGGCACGCTCTTCCTCGACGAGGTCGCCGAGCTCGACCTCAACGTCCAGGCGAAGCTGCTGCGGGTGCTGGAGACGCACGAGGTGCTCCCGCTCGGCTCCACCAGGTCGGTGAAGGTCGACGTGCGGGTGGTCTCCGCCACCCACCGGGGCCTGCGCGCGCAGGTGGCGAAGGGCAAGTTCCGCGAGGACCTCTACTTCCGCATGGGCCGGCCCGAGGTGGCCATCCCGCCGCTGCGCGACCGGCTCGAGGAGCTGCCCTGGCTCGTCCACCTCGAGCTCGGCAAGCTGGCGGTGCGTGCGCACGTCTCGCTGCTGGAGACCTGCCTCCTGCGCCCGTGGCCGGGCAACGTGCGCGAGCTGCTCTCGGAGGTGCGCAGCTCCGGCCGCGAGGCGCTCGGCCTGCAGCGCAAGGTGCTCGACGCGAACGGCCTGTCGCCCACGGCGGGCATGGCCTTCGGGCAGGTGGCGCACCCCTCGGCGGCGGCGATCGCGCGGCTGGAGACCACCCCGCCTTCGCAGCCCGCCCCCTCGCAGCCGCCGCGCCCGCAGGGCCGCACGCCGACCGCGGACGAGCTCTCGCAGGCCCTGCAGCAGCACGAGGGCAATGTCGCGCGTACCGCGCGCGGACTGGGCGTGCACCGGACTCAGCTGCGGCGCTGGCTGGAGCGGTACGCGATCGATCCGGCCCGCTTCGCGCCCCCGGGCGCCCGCACCATCGAGGAGTAGCCCACCACCTTGCCGACAACACCGCCGCGCGCCCCCCGGGCGCGCGGCGGCCGGGCCGTGGCTACTCCTTCTGGCCCTGCACCGCGGGCTACTGCTCGGCCGAGAGGGTGGCCTTGTAGACGGCGGTCGCGAGCGACTGCAGCCGGGTGACGAGCGACCAGGGCTCGCCGCTGGGGCCGGGGCCCGTCGGCAGCGGAATGTGCAGGTCGCCCGTGCCGCCCCAGGTGTAGCGCTGGCCCACGCCGTTGGCCGCGATGGCCTGCGACATAGCCTCCTTGGCCAACTCCCCGGAGAAGGCGCCGAGCTCGGTCGCGATCACGCCGTCGACCTGGTAGTAGACGACGCCCGTGGTGCCGTCAGTGCCATAGCCGCGGAAGTGGGTCCTGTCGTCGGGAGAGAGGGCGACCGACATGACGAGGTTCGGGGCCGTCCGGTAGGAGGGCACGAACGGGGTCCTGCCATCCCACCGGCTGAAGGACTGCAGCGGCGGCATCGACCCGGTCAGGTCGGCGCCAGCGGACTCCCAGGCAGCGCCCTGCCCGCCGCAAGCCGAGGTCACCGACACCAGCGCCATCGCACACAGCAGCATCGTCATCGCGCGCATTGTTGATCGCTCCATTCGAAGTCAGGGGGATGAGCAGCGACCCTGCCTATTGCTATTGGAATGCCAAGATCGATTCGGTCCAGGTGTTGTCCCCGCGGGCGCGCCAGGCAAGACGTTCGTCGCGGAGGGCGACGGCCGGGCTCTGGCCACCACGGATGCGGGCGCGAACGGCGTCGAAGAAGGCGGCGGCCTTGGAGTCGGGCAGGTCGGCGGTCGAGGCGAGCACAGCCCGGGCCCCCGATTCGATGAAGGCCACCGGCAGGCTCCAGGGCGCATGCAGCGCGTTGCCTTCCTTGGCCGCCTGGCACCCCTCGAGGAGCACCAGCGGCGCGCCGCGCAGGCGGGTGCTGCGGATCTGCCCGGCGGTCAGCGCGAAGTCTCCGCTGGGGTCGGCCGAGAGCACCAGCAGGGAGGTGTCGGAGGCCGAGAGGTCGGCGAGGCCGTGGGCGTGGATCTCGACCTCGGTCGCCTCCGCCAGCTCCTTCAGGACCCGGGTCGGCGTGGCGGCCGGGCCGCGCAGCTCGAGCCGCTCGATCCCCGCAGACGCAGGGGCCACCCAAGGCTTCAGGCGCGGCAGGCCCAGGGAGGGCGGCGAGTCGATGTCGGCGACCACCAGCTGCCGCGGGTGGAGCGCTGGCAGGCGGGGCGCCGGGGTGGCCCGGCCGACCCGGTAGCTCCAGGCGAGGTCGGGGGGCAGGAGGTTCGGCCGGCCGTGCAGCGGCGCGCGGGCGAAGACGTCCACCTCGGGGCAGGCCTGCAGGCCGCCCAGCTGCTCCGGGGTGAGCTTGGGCTTGAAGGCGTCCATCGGCTGGGTGCGAGACCCGTCGAGCTGGCCCAGGACCGCGCCGCTCGCCGTCTGGACCACCACCACCGACCGCTCGTCATCCACCGCCACCCCCACCGCGCACGAGCGGGGCCGGGAGGCCCCCTGCTCCTCCGCGAGGAGCTCGAGCGCGCCGGCGAAGTCGCGCTCCTTGCTGGCCGCGAACGCGAGGGTGACGTAGCTGTAGCCGCGCGCCTTCTGGCCGTAGAGGTCGCTGCGGGGCAGGGCGTCGGCGGCCGCAATCGTCTTGCGCAGCAGCGTCTTGGCCGCGGCCGGGGTCCGCTCGACCAGCAGCCGGCCCTCGATGAAGTCGGCCGCCAGCTTCTCGCCGGGCGAGAGCCGCCCGGAGGCGCGCTGGGCGGAGAGGGCCGCGCCGAGCCGCTCGGTGTCGTCAGCCCTGGGCGCCAGGCGGGCGAGATCGGCCCAGACCTGCAGGGCTGCCAGCGAGAGCAGCTCTCCAGGGCAGGTGGGGATGGCGTCGAGCTCCGCGCGGGCGGCCGCGGGGGCGAGCCGCAGCATCTCCAGATTTGCGAGGTTGGTGTGCACGTATGCCTGCGCGCTGCAGCTGCGCGGCTGGCGAAGCTCCGTCTCCGAGAGGAGCGCGCGGGAGAGCGGGAAGGCCCGGCGCAGACGCGCCACCTGGGCGAGCGCGCCGAGCAGCTTGATCGAGAGGCCCCACTCGTTGCCAGCTCGCGCCAGGGCGAGGCCTGCCTGCGCCAGGTCCCAGGCCTCGCCGACGCGGTGGAGCGTCATCTCCGAATCGGAGAGCTGCAGGGCGAGGTTGCCGCAGCGGAAGTCGATCCGCTCCGGGCTCGCCTTGCAGGCGTTCAACCCTTCGGCCAGCGTCTTCTCGGCCACCAGCATGGCGCCGGAGGAGAGCGCGTCCTTCGCCGCTTCCTGCGCGGCGAGGGCGATGAACCAAGGGTCCTGCGACGCGCGCGCCAACTCCAGGTACTCGGCGAGGTTCGCCTGCACCTGGTGGGCCAGGAGCAGGGCGCCGAGCCGCAGATCGGCGAGACCCTTGACCTTGGAGCCCTCGAGCAGCCTGGCGGTCTCCTCGGCGGTGGCGGCGCCGGCGACCAGCTTGCCGTAGAGCACGGCGAGCGGACCCCGCGCCGAGAAGTCGGCGTCGATGGCACGCCGAAGTGTGTCACTGAGCCCTGTGCCACCTGCGGCCGCCTGCAGCGCGTCGATCACCGGCATCAGCGCCTGCGCCCGCTCGCGGGTGGGCGCCGCGCGGATGGCGTCGTAGGCGAGGAGCCGCAGCAGGCCCGGGTGGCGGCGCAGCGCCTCGGATGAGGGCGCGGGGCCGCCGGCGACCCACGCCATCCCGGCCTGCCAGTCGTCGTTGTAGCTCCGCTCGTCGGCCGACTCTTGCGCCCGCAGCGCCCGCGCACGCTCGGTGGCCTCGGCGGCCCAGCCCGGCTCGTGCAGCGCGGCCACCGCCTCGAACGCCTCGGCCGCCGCCAAGGGCAGCCCCAGCTCCCGCAGCGCCAGCGCCTTGTTCCACAGCGCCTGCGAGTGGCCCGGCCTGGCGGCGAGCGCCCGGTCGGCCAGCGCCAGCGACTCTGCGAACGACAGCCTGGAGAGCGCGATGGCGGCCCGGTCGCTGTTGACGTCGGCGCTCTCGGCCGCCTTGGCGAGCGCCGCCGCGGCCTGGTCCTTCTCACCGCGCAGCAGGTGGCCCGTGGCCACTCCCTGCCAGTCGCCCTTCTCCTCGAGCCTCGCCAGCTGCGACAGGGTCGGACCCGCGGCCGGCTTGTCCCCGCGGCCGCGCGCCACGTTGTAGGGCCGGTAAGCTGCGGCGCCCGGGTGGGTCAGACGCACCTCCAGCGTGCGCTCCTCGCCGAGCGTGAACGGCGCCGGGCCGCCCTGGCCGCGGACCACCAGCAAGAGCGCTGCGGCCGCCGCGAGGCCAGTGGCCGCCACCATCAGCCGGCGCGACCAGTCCCTGCGCAGCTTGGCAGGTGCAGGCGCTGCGCTGTGGACGGGCGCGGGCTTGGCGGCGGGCGGCGCGGCCTCGTCCTGCTCGCCGAGCTCTTCGCCGAGCGCGGAGAGCTGCAGCGCGTCCTCGAGCTCCTGCTGGCACTGCGCGCAGGTGGCGAGGTGGCCGCGGAAGGCGTCGGCGTTCAGCGCCGACATCTCTCCGTCGATAAAGGCGTGGACCTCATCGAGGCGGGTGCAGGCGCTCATGACGCCTCCCCGTCTTCTTGCTCGGTCTCGGGCATCAGCACTTTCTTCAGCTTGCGCCGGGCGCGGATGAGCCGGGTCCCCACGGTAGCCTTGGGGATTGCGAGCGCGAGCGCGATCTCGTTGTAGGAGCGGCCCTCGAGGGCGTGCAGTTCATACACCCGGCGGAACTCCTCGGGGATCTGCTGGAGGGCGCGGCGGAGGTCTGCGGGAGTGATCTTCGCCCACACGGGCTCATCCTCTGCGTACTCGTTGGCTGGCACGCTCAGCAGGTCGAGCGCGGCCGGCTCGGCGCGGCGGTCGCGGGAGCCGCGGCGGCACCGGTCGATGAACAGGTGGTGGAGGATGGTCAAGAGCCAGGAGCGGCACGAGGTCCCCGGCTGGTAGCGGTGGTAGCTGCGCAGCGCCCGCTCGAAGGTGTCCTGCACCAGATCGCGCGCGTCGGCCTGGTTGCGCGAGAGCCGCAGGGCGGTGGACTGCAGCGCGGCCGCGTGGGCCTGCACCATCGGCTCGAAGCCTGCGTCCGGCCCGGGAAGTGGGTCGTCGGGGATGGTGGGAACCAAGGCGAGCACCCCGTCCGACGCTCCGTTTCCAGCGAGAGGGGGCCCGGCATTGGGTCCCGCCTGCTGGAGGTCGAACGCACCGGGGGCGTGATCTTCCCCAAAGCTCGTTCAAGAGGCCGTCGGGAAGTCGATACAGCAAGCCTGATGCCCGAGGCAGCGGACGGTCGGCGGAGGGAACCACCTGCGTGGCCCCTTGCCCGGCACGGGCCCGGTGACCTTCCCCTTCGCCACAATGTGGTGACACCGCAACTGTTTGCGGTGCCACCGGAAGGCACGATCGGCTGGCACACCAGACAGGGCGTGCCAGGCTACCTGGGGGTAAGAGAGATGGCGCGCCGCTTCTCGCTCTACCCGCGCACCTGGAAGCGCAGCGCGCCCGACGCCAACATCGACCACCGCCGGGTGCCGAACCTGCGCGTCTTCTTCAGCCGCAAGGGCGAGTCGCTGGCGGTGACGAAGGACGCCAAGGACTATCTGCCCGGTGACCTCGTGACGTGGAGCCTGCCGGGGAACCTGCCGCACATCGGGCTGGTGGTCGACTCCAAGGGTCAGAGCGGGCGCAACCAGATCGTCCACGACGTGGGGCGGGGGCCGAAGCTCGAGGACGTGCTCTTCGAGTGGGAGATCACCGGCCACTACCGCTACGCCGGGCCCCGCCGGTAGCGGCCGCGCCTTCAGTTGCGCGTGCAGCGGTCCGCCCAGGTGTGCAGCGCGCCCAGCTCGACCACCTCAAGGTCGCCGACCTTGATCGCGTAGAGCGCGTGCGAGTCCGCTCACGTCGTCTTGCGTCCGCCCTGCACCACCCCCGAGCCCGAGTGTGAACCTCTCTGCTCCCGGCGCAAGCTCCGATACCGAGCCCCCCAACGGCGGCGCAGGGAGATGTTCCCGCGGCGCGCCGGCTGCTCGCCGACCGCTTTCGATCCTTGCTATGGTCGCGCTATGCGAGCCGACACCTTCACCTTCACCGCCGACGATGGCGCTGCGCTCTTCGTCCACCGCTTCCTGCCCGAGGGGCAGCCCACGGGCGTGGTCCACCTCGCCCACGGCATGGCCGAGCACGGCGCACGCTACGCGCGCTTCGCCGAGGCGCTTACACTAAAAGGCTACGCGGTCTACGCGGACGACCACCGCGGCCACGGGCAGACCTCTCCCGCCGCGAACGACCGCGGCTTCGTCTCCAGCACCGGCGGGTGGGCGCGGCTGGTCCGCGATCAGGCGCAGCTGATCGAGCACGAGAAGCAGCAGCACCCGGGCCTGCCGGTGGTCGTCTTCGGCCACAGCATGGGCTCGTTCCTCGTGCAGACGTACCTGCTCGACAACTCGAAGGAGGTGGCCGCGGCCATCCTCTCGGGCTCGGGCGGCAAGCCGGGGCTGCTCGCGCAGGCGGGCCGCCTGGTGGCGCGCCTCGAGCGGCTGCGCCTGGGTGAGCGCGGCAAGAGCGCGCTCCTCACCGCCCTCTCCTTCGACGACTTCAACAAGAAGTTCGCCCCCACCCGCACCGGCTTCGACTGGCTCTCGCGAGACCCCGCCGAGGTGGACAAGTACATCGCCGACCCCGCCTGCGGCTTCGCGGTCACCACCACCCTGTGGATCGACCTGCTCGACGCCGCGGCCGCCAACGCAGACCCCGCGCGGCAGAAGGGCGTGCGCAGCGACCTGCCGATCTACCTGGTGGCCGGCGCGCGCGACCCCGTGGGTGAGATGGGCAAGGGCGTCCTGCGGCTGGAGGCCGAGTACAGGCGGGCCGGCGTCAAGAGTGTTACTTGCAGGCTCTACCCCGACGCACGGCACGAGATCCTCAACGAGACGAACCGCGACGAGGTCACCGCGGCGATCACCGCGTGGCTGGCGGGGCTGCCGAAGTAGCCTGCGCTCACGAACGTTCTCGAGCCGTTCATGGGGCGCCGCACCTGGACGCCGCCGCCGATCCCTTCAGCTCCCCAGGTACGCCACGATCGCTCCTTCGCACCGCCCGAGGAAGACTTCGAGGGCGGCCACCAAGGGCGCCGGCAGCGCTGCACCGCCAAGCGCAGCCGGCGGGAACTCGGCCGTCAGGATGCGCTCGATGAGCAGCTCTCCGAAGAGCCCGCCGGCAACCCCGAGCGAAAAGACGACCTCCGCGCCATGGCTGCTCGTGTCGCCGGTGAAGGTTGCGCCCAGGTTCCTGGTCTTCTTCCACCAGTAGTCGTGAATGACGACGCGCGCCCGCGAATTCCGCCTCTGCACGCGGTCGCGGAGGCGCTCGAGCGCCTCGAGCAGCTGCCGCTGGAGGAGCGCTTGCTCGGGTGGCGGTGGCTCGGACAAGCGTGGACTCTCGGTGGGGCGCCGCAGCGGCGTCTGGCGCACTGGAATGCAAGAGGTCAGCCACCCGGCCTACCCCCGCCGCGGCGCGTTCTCCCGTGCCCGCAGCACCTCGGCCACGTCGGAGAGGCCCATCCCGTGCGCGCGCAGGAGCACCATCGCGTGGAACACGAGGTCGGCCGCCTCGCCGGCGATCTCCTCGCGCGTGCCCTTGAGCGAGGCGATCACCAGCTCGGTCGCCTCTTCTCCGATCTTCTTGTGGCGCGTGGTCTCACTGGCGAACAGCTTCGCCGTGTACGACCCCGGCGGCGGCGCCTTCTGCCTCTCCGCGAGCACCCGCTCGAGGTGGAGCAGCGTCTCGCCGGCCGCGGGCGCCGCCTCGGGCGCCCCTGCCACTCCGCGGAAGAAGCACGACCGGGCGCCCGTGTGACACGCCGGCCCCGCAGCCTCGACGCGCATCAGCACCGCGTCGGCGTCGCAGTCGGTCTTGAGCGCCTGCACGCTCTGCACGTTGCCGCTCGTCTCTCCCTTGACCCAGAGGGTCTGCCGCGAGCGGCTGTAGAACGTCGCCTTGCCCGTCACCAGCGTCTTGTCGAGCGCCTCGCGCGACTGCCACGCGAGCATCAGCACCTCGCCGCTCTGCGCGTCCTGGACGATGGCGGGGATCAGGCCCTTGTCGTCGAAGGCGAGCTTCTCGGCGTCGATCGGGTCGGGCAGGGCGGCTTCGCTGGCATCGCTCATGTTGGCGCTCGGGTGTTGACGTTCGAAGAGAGGATCGGCCCTGGGCCTCACACCGGCCAGCGCATCGGGAAGCCGCGTGCAGCGCAGGCTTCCTTCACCTGGCCCACCGAGAGCTGGCCGAAGTGGAACACGGTGGCCGCCAGGGCCGCGGCTGCGCCCGCTTCGAACGCGTCGGCGAAGTGGTCGGCCGTGCCCGCGCCGCCGCTGGCGATCACCGGCACCTGCACGGTCCCCGTCACCGCGCGCAGCATCTCCGCGGCGAAGCCCGTGCCGACGCCGTCGTGGTCCATCGAGGTGAGCAGGATCTCGCCGGCGCCGCGGTCGACCGCTTCGCGCGCCCACTCGAGGAGGTCGCGCCCGGTGGGCCGCTTGCCGCCGTGCGACTGCACCGTCCAGCCCGCGGACGGGCCCGCCTGCGGGTCGCGCAAGCGCGCGTCGATGGCCACCAGCGCGCTCTGGCTGCCCGTCAACCGCGCCACCTGCGTGAGCAGCGCCGGATTCGCCAGCGCCGCCGAGTTCATCGAGACCTTGTCGGCCCCCGCGCGCAGGAGCGCCTCGGCGTCGCCCACCGTGCGCACGCCGCCGCCGACGGCGAACGGGATGTCGAGCACCAGCGCCACCTTCTCGACCAAGGACAAGAGCGTCCCGCGCGCCTCCAGCGAGGCGGAGATGTCGAGGAAGCAGAGCTCGTCGGCCCCGGCGCGGCCGTAGGCGCGGGCCTGCTCCACGGGGTCGCCCGCGTCGCGCAGCGCCTCGAAGCGGACCCCTTTGACGACGCGGCCGTCCTTCACGTCGAGGCAGGGGATGATGCGGCGGGTGAGCATGGCCCTAAGCCTCGTCTTCGTCGGCCGCGGGCGCTACGCCCGGCGCGAGACCGCTGGCCTGCGCATACACTTGCGCGTCGACCTTCTCCATCGCCCGGTCGGGAGCGGCAAGCGCGGTGAAGCCCACCTTGTTGTAGAGCGTGTGCGCGTCGCGGGTGAAGAGCAGGAAGCGCCGCAGCCCCTGCAGGTCGGGGTGGGCCATCACGGCGTCGATCAGGAACGGCGCCAGCTTCTTGCCCCGGTGCTGCTCGAGGATGAAGACGTCGGCGAGGTACGCAAACGTCGCCTTGTCGGTGACCACGCGGGCGAAGCCCACCTGCCGCGGCTCCGGTCCGCCGAGGTGCACCAGCGCGAAGTTGAGCGACCCGTCGAGCGAGCGGGTGACCGTCTCGAGCGGGATGCCCTGCGCCCAGTACGAGCGGGTCAGGTAGGCGTGGATGGTCGCGGGCTCGAGCGTGTCGGCGTCGTCGCTCACCGCGTAGTCACCGCGGAGCGAAAGCCAGCGCGGGGGCTCGCCGAGCGCGCGCATCCCCTCGGCCACCGAGAAGCGACCCTCGTAGATGGCGGTGCCCGCGATGGCGCCGTGGACGGTGGCGTGGGGCCGCAGCGCGCGCAGGTGGTCGAGCGTGCCCGCGCCTCCCGAGGCGACCAGCCTGCAGAGCGGCGCAGCCTTGGAGATGGCGCGCAGCAGCTCCAGGTCGAAGCCGCCGAGCGTGCCGTCGCGGGCGACCGCCGTCACCACCAGCCAGCGCACGCCGAGCGCTTGCAGACGCGCCGCCAGCTCGGGCACGGGAGGCCCGCCCGTGGCGACCCAACCGCGCACCGCGGCGCGGCCGTCCTTCACGTCGATCCCCACCGCGATCGCCTCGGCGCCGCAGCGCTGCACCGCCTCGCCGGCGAGCTCGGGGCGCTCGACCGCCGCCGTGCCGAGGATCACCCGCGCGGCCCCCGCGTCGAGCGTCGCCTCCACCGCGGCGAGATCGCGCACGCCGCCGCCCACCTCGATCTCCGCGCCGCCGCGCCGGGCCTGGGCGGCGATCTGCCGGATCAGCTCCAGCTGCCGCGGCTCGCCGAAGGCCGCGTCCAGATCGACCACGTGCACCATCCGCGCGCCCTGCCGCGCGAACAGGTTGGCCTGAGCGGGCGGGTCCTCCGAGTACAGCTTGGCGGTGTCGCGCTCGCCCTTGTGCAGGCGCACCGCCTTGCCTCCGAGGAGGTCGATGGCCGGGTAGAGCCGCGCGCTCAAGATCGCGCCCCCGCCGGCAGCGCGAGGAAGCGCGAGAGCAGCTCGAACCCGCCGCGCGCGCTCTTCTCCGGGTGGAACTGGGCGCCGTGCAGCGTGCCCTTCGAGACCACGGCGGCGATCGACACCGGCGGTCCGCCCGCGGGGCCGTGCTCGACGGTGGCCGAGATCACCTCGTCGGGGGCCTCGCAGCGATAAGAGTGTGCAAAATAGGTCCACGGCCCCTGCTCGCCAGGCCGCAGGGGGAAGAGCGGCGAGGGGTGGCGCGGGAGCAGCCGCTGCCAGCCGATGTGCGGCTGCGGGACGTCTTTCGGTAACTTCGTTACCCGCCCAGGAAAGAGCCCGAGGCCCTTGCGGGTGCCGTCCTCGTCGCCCTCTTCGAAGAGGATCTGCATCCCCAGGCAGATGCCCATCACGGGGGCGCCGCGGGCGAGCGCGCCGCGCAGCGCCGGGCCCAGGCCCACCTCGCCCGCGCGCTCCATCCCGAGGCCGAACGCGGCCACGCCGGGCACCAGCACGCGCGGGGCGGAGGCGATCTCGAGCGGGTTCGCCGAGAGCAGGGGCGCGCCGCCGGAGCGCCGGAGCGCCTCTAGCACCGAGCCCAGGTTGCCCAGGCCGAGATCGACCACGGTGATCGAAACGCCGAGGGGCGGGGACCCGCTCACAGCACGCCCTTGGTGCTCGGCACGCCCGGCGAGCGGGGGTCGAGCGCGACCGCCTGTCGCAGCGCCCGCGCGGTGGCCTTGAAGATCGCCTCGGCGCCGTGGTGGAAGTCGCGCCCGCGGACGAGGTCGATGTGCAGGTTGCAGCGGGCCATGTCGCCCACCGCCTTGAAGAAGCCCTCGAGCACCGAGAGGTCCATCGCCGAGCGCGGTCCCTGGTCGAGCTCCACGTTCCAGCTGAGCCAAGAGCGGCCCGAGAGGTCGATCACGCAGCGGGCGAGCGCTTCGTCGAGCGGGAAGTAGAAGTGGCCCGCGCGGGCGATGCCCCGTCGATCGCCGAGCGCCTGGTCGATCGCCTGCCCGAGCGCGATGCCGCTGTCCTCGACGGTGTGGTGCTGGTCGATGTGGAGGTCGCCCTTGCAGGTGAGCTCCAGGTTGAGCGCGCCGTGCTTGGCGAGCGTCTCGAGCATGTGGTCGAAGAACGGGATGCCCGTGGAGACCTTCGCCTCGCCGGTGCCGTCGAGGTCGACGGTGACACGGAGCTCGGTCTCCTTGGTCTTGCGCTCGACGGTGCCGGTGCGTCCCATGTGAAGCCTCTCTCGGTGCGGCGGAGCGACCAACCGCTGGCTAAGTGTAAGCGTTCTATGCAGTGTTGTGATCGATGAGGCGCTGCAAGGCCCGGTTGGTGTCGCCCGGCTGCTCGACGTGAGCGTAGAGCAGCGGCGCGCCTGCGTCCTGCGCGGCCTTGGCGGCGGCCTGGTCGTCGGCGGTGTCGCCGAGGAAGAGCGCCATCTCGGCTTGCGGCGTGCCGCGCTTCTTCTTCTCCAGCAGATCCTCGCAGAGCCAGATCAACCCCGTCGGATCGGGCTTGCGCGGGCGGACGCCGTCGGCGGTCCAGCGGATGCGCGGGTTGACCGCGAGCCGGAGCACACGCAGCGCAAGCTCCGCCTCGGCCGGGTAGCGGCCGGTGAAGAGCGCGAGCGTCCAGCGGGCCTCCACCTCGGCCAGGACCTTGGGGTCGCAGAGCGGCGTCTCGCGCTCGTAGAAGCCCCGCTCGGGCGCCTCGGGGAGCACGTCGCGCGCGTCGAAGCCGTAGACCTGCTTGCAGTCGAGGACGCCCGCGTAGAGCGCGCCGCAGACCCGGCTGAACCAGCCCGGCTCCAGGGCCGCGTGGGCAGCGGGCGAGAGGCCCTGGGTGGCAGCGGCGCCATAGGCCTGGACGAGGCCGGTGACGCCGCGAGAGCCGGTCGAGGCGAGCACCTCGGCGAGCGTGGGGACCTCGCCGCCCCGCGCGCGCAGCAGCAGGAGGTGCGCGATGGCGCGGCTCATCTCCCAGTCGTCGTTGAAGCCGCCGGCCGCCTTGAACCGGGCGATCTCGGCGGCCCGGTCGAAGGGGAGCGCGCGCGCCCGCTGCTCGCCGAGCGCGATGGCGACGGCCCTGCGCGCCCCCTCCTCGGCGGCGGCGTGGTAGCTGGGCCGGGCGTCGAGCAACACCCCATCGACGTCGAAGATCACCGCCCGTACGCGCGAGAGATCGGCGTGGGGCGTGAAGCGCGGGCCCTGCTCCGGAGCGCTGCCGCCTGGGGCGGCGTGGCCGTTGGCGCTCCCGTGCCCGTTGGCGCCGCTCACGGAAGCTCCGCGCGCAGCGCCGCGAGGAAGGCGTCGTTGTTCGCGGGCGAGCCGATGCTCACCCGCAGCGCGCGCGGCAGCAGCGGGTGCGAAGAGATGTTCCGGATGAGGACTCCCCGCTTGAAGAGCGCCGCGTGCAGCTCGGTGGGGGCGCGAAGACCCTGCTCGAAGAGCAGGAAGTTGGCCCCCGAGGCGTGCACGGTGCAGCCAAGCGCGCGCAGCGCCGCGCCCACCCGCTCTCGTTCGGACACCACCAGGGCGGCCCGCTCGCGCACCAGCTGCGGCCTCTCCAGCAGCGCGGCGGCGACGCGGCAGGTGAAGGCCGACAGGTTGTAGGGCAGCTGCACCTTGCGCAGCTCGTGCACCAGCGCGGGCGCGCCGTAGAGCGAGCCGCAGCGCAGGCTGGCTGCCGCGAGCGCCTTCGAGAAGGTGCGGAAGAGCACCAGCCGCGGGTTGGCTGCGAGCAGCGGCGCGAGGTCCTGCCCGCAGAAGTCGCGGTAGGCCTCGTCGATGCAGACGAGCCCCGGCGTGGTCGCGAGCAGCGTCTCCACTGCCGCGACGGAGAGCAGGGTGCCCGTCGGGTTGTTGGGCGAGCCGAGGAGGACGAGCTTGGCCGACGAGTCGCGCGCCGCCTTGGCCAGCCGCTCCACCGGGAACTCGAACGGCTGGTCGAGCTGCGGCCCGCTGCGCAGCGGCACCTCGAGGACCCGCGCGCCGAGCGCCTCGGCCTGCAGCGCGTAGAGCGAAAACGAGGGCGTCGCGACGACGACGGCGTCGCCGGGCTCGACCGAGGCGAAGAGCAAGAGCTGCAAGAGCTCGTTGGAGCCGTTGCCCACCAGCACGTTGGAGGGGTCGATCCCGACGGTCTTCGCGAGCAGCGCGGAGAGCTTCGCGCCGTCGGTGATCGGGTACTTCGACCAGTCGCTCGCCACCAGCTCCGCCGCCAGCGCGGCCTTCAGCTCCGCGGGCAGGTCGGTGGGGCTCTCGTTGAGGTGCAGCGGCACCGCGGCCGGAGCGCGCGGCGGGCCGTAGGCCTCGAGCGGGCGCACCGTGTGGCGGATGGCCGCCTCGGGCGCCAGCGGCGACGGTAATACACTTGTCGCCCTGCGGAGGAGCACCGAGCGGCCGTGGCCATGGAGGCCCTCCGCGGTCGCGAGGTCGGCGAGGTAGCGCGCGTCGTGCGCGAGCTGCGCCTCGCCGTACTCGATGACGTTCTGGCGGCGGAGGAAAGACTCGCAGGAGAGCGGGTTGGCGAACCGCGCCGTGCCCGAGGTGGGCAGGGTGTGGTTCGGGCCCGCGAGGTAGTCGCCCACGGGCACGGGCGAGTAGGGGCCCACGAAGACGGCGGCGGCGCGCGGCACCTGCCTCAGCGCGGCCTCGGTGTCGCGCACCACCAATTCCAAGTGTTCGGGCGCCACCTCATCGGCGAGCGCCAGCGCGCGCTCGATGGTGCTGGTGACGAGGGCGCAGCCCCGGGCGAGCAGCGCCTCGCTCGCGACGGGCAGCGGGTTGGCAGCCAGCTGCCGCTCGACCGCCGCGGCCGTGGCCTCGGCGATGGCGCGGTCGCTGGTGATCAGCACGGCGAGCGCGAGCGGGTCGTGCTCGGCCTGGGCGATCAGGTCGGCGGCGAGCCACTCGGGGTTGGCCGAGGAGTCGGCGACGATGACCACCTCGGTGGGCCCCGCGAGCGAGTCGATCCGCACCTCGCCCGAGAGCTGCTTCTTCGCCTCGGTGACCCAGGCGTTGCCGGGGCCGACGATGCAGTCCACCCGCGGCACCTGCGCGGTCCCGATGGCGAGCGCCGCGATGGCTTGAGCGCCGCCTGCGCGCAGCACGCGCGTCGCGCCCGCGATGCGCGCAGCGGCGGCCACCTCGGGGAGGATCGAGCCATCCCGCCGGGGCGGCGTCGCGACGATCACGTCGGGCACCCCGCAGAGCCGGGCGACTGCCGCGGTCATGATCACCGTCGACGGGTACGCCGCGCGCCCGCCCGGCACGTAGCAGGCCGCCCGCTCGAGCGGGATGGTCAGGTTGCGCAGCCGCGCGCCGTCGGGCAGGCGCTGCTCGTACGACTGCGGGATCTGCGGCCGGTGGAAGGCGCGCACGCGCTCGGCGGCGAGCTCCAGCGCGGCGCGCACGGGCCCAGGACAGAGCGCGGCGAGCCGGTCCCACTCCGCCTCGGGCAGGAACGGGCTCTCGAGGTCGGGCCCGTCGAACTTGTGGGTCAGCTCGCGCACCGCCACGTCTCCGCGGGCGCGGACGTCGGCGATGATCCGGGCCGTCGCGTCGGCGACGAAAGCGGGCATCGCCGCCGACTCGCGCAGGCTGGAGACGTAGTGACGCGCGGAGGCGCCCGCGAGCTCCTTCTCGAGGTCGACGATCCTGAGCAGCGCCCGCTGCCTGGTCACGTCTGCTCCGGGGCCGTCGGCGCCA
>JAYWAO010000481.1:0-3527 GCA_043782365.1 Deltaproteobacteria bacterium | reverse complement strand
GATAGGGCATTTTTGTATTACCTTTAAGACTTCTTGACCGCGTGGCCGCCGAACTCGTTGCGCAGCGCCGCTTGCACCTTGGCGCTGAACGACTCGTCCTGCCGGGAGGCAATCCGCTGCAGCAGGGAGAGCGTAATCACCGGCGCCGGCACGTTCTGGTCGATGGCGGCCTGCACGGTCCAGCGGCCCTCGCCCGAGTCCTCGACGAAGCCCTTGAGCTGGTCGAGGTGCGGGTCCTTGGCGAGCGCGTCGGCGAGCAGCTCGCAGAGCCACGAGCGGACCACCGAGCCGTGGTTCCAGACCGCGGCGATCTGGGGCAGCGGCAGCTCGCCGAAGGGGCTGGTCTTGAGGATCTCGAAGCCCTCGGCGTAGGCGGCCATCAGGCCGTACTCGATGCCGTTGTGGACCATCTTGGTGAAGTGGCCCGAGCCCGCCGGGCCGGTGTGGATGAGGCCGTGCTCGGGCGCGAGGGTCTCCAGCGCGGGCTTGAGCTTGGCGAACGTCTCGGGCGTGCCGCCGACCATCAGGCAGTAGCCGTTCTTCAGACCCCAGACGCCTCCGGAGGTCCCCGCGTCCATGAAGCCGATCCCCTTGGGCGCGAGCTCGGCCGCGCGCCGGATCGAATCCTTGAAGTTGGAGTTGCCGCCGTCGACGATGACGTCCCCCGGGCCCATCTTCGAGGCGAGGTCCTGCACCAGCGACTCGGTGATCTTGCCCGCCGGCACCATCGTCCAGCAGACCTTGGGCGCGCCCGGCGTGAAGGCGGCGAGGATGGCGTCGAGGCCGTGGGCAGGCACGGCGCCGAGCGCGGCCAGCTCGTCGGGCTTCTTCGGGTCGACGTCGAAGGCGATCACCCGGTGCCCGCCCTTGAGCAGGCGCTGCACCATGTTGCCGCCCATCTTGCCCAGACCCAGCATCGCGATTTCCATGAATGCCCTCCCTATCGGTGTGTGGACGTCGGTATTGGAGAATCCAAGCTAGCAGGTACTGCTCATTGCGGCTTGGCGGGCTTGGCCAGCAGCGCGGCGGCCCCGAGCATCGCGGCGGGGAGCCTCCCTGCGTCGCCGTCTGCGGCGCGCACCAGCAGGGCCGGGCGGCCCGCGTGCGCGTGCGCGAAGAGCGCCTCTTCTTCGGTGCGCCGCGCGAGCGCAGCGGGGCCCGGCGAGTGGCCCAGCTCCTGCCCGCCCCCATCGGAGAGGAGGAAGAGCAGCGTGCCCTCGCCCCCGCCCGTGCGCCGCGCGGCCTGCTCGCCGAGCCCGGCGAGGCCCGTCCGCACCCGCGTGGCCAGTCTGGTGGCGCCCCGCACCGCCGCCTGCACGGCGGGCAGCGCGGCTCGCAGCGCCGCAGTCTCCAACGCGCAGAAGTGCACCGAGAGGAGGTCGCCGGGGCCGCCCAACGCGAGCTGCGCGGCGAGCCAGTGTGGCACCGACGCAGCCGCCTTCGGCCCGAGCGTTCCGGCCACCTTGCGCAGGACGAAGGCGTGCGCAGGCGTCGTGTAGAGCGCGAGAGGCCCCTCGCGCAGCACTGGCTCCAGCGCGGGCGCAGGCGCCGTCCGGACCTCGGCGACGAGCGGTGGCCACCGGGCAGCACCGACGGCGAACGCCAGCGCCAGCTCCCAGCGCGCGGCCTCCGCCACCAGCTCTTCAGGCGAGGCCGCCAGCTGCAGGGTCGGGAGCCCGGCGGCGTTGAGGCGGCGCACGCGCGGGTCGGGCGGCGTGCCTTCGAGCCGCAGCGAGACGAACAGGCGGTCCTCCCCATAGGCAGAGGGCGCCTCGGGCGCGCTCTCGACGAGCAAGCGCGGCCGCGCGCCGGGGAGCAGCATCGAGAGCGTCTCCAGCCAGCGCGCCAGCGGCAGGAGCGGCGGCGCCGCCAGCAGCGTCACGTTCTGCGCGCCCCGCACACCCAGGCCGGCGAGCAGCGCGCCGAGCTGCAGCGCGCCGCTCTGCTCGGGGGCGCCGGCCACTCGCTCGGCCTTCACCGCTGCCCGGAGGATGAGCGGCTCCACCTCGACCCCGGCCAGCGTCACCAGGCGCAGCACCTCCGGCGCGAAGAGCGACGCCACCTCGCCCATCGACGGCAGGGCCTCGGTCGGGCCCGCGAACGCGCCCTGTCCGGGGCGTGCGCAAGCAGCGGCGAGCGGCTCTTGCCCGGGCTCCACGAGCAGCAGCGTCGCCTCGGGAGCGGTGCCCGCCAGCGCCGCCCGCACCGCGTCGGGCCCGCCGCCGGCGCAGAGCCGCAGCGGCCAGCGGAAGGCCTGCGCCTCTGGCGCGAGCGCTGCCAGCGAGAAGAGCGCCCGCGCCGCGATGGCCGTGGCCGGCGAGAGCAGCGCCACCGCCTCGACCATCTGCGAGAGGGCCTGCGGGGTGAGCTGCTCCTCGGCCCGGATCCGCGCCGACTCCTCGACCGCCGCGGCGTACCCGCGCGCGAGCGCCACCAGCGCGGCCGCGCGCGCTTTCCCCTCGACGTGCGCGATGGCCCCTTCGGCCTTGCGCTTGCCCAGGTGCTCCTCGAGCGGCGCGACCTGTGGGTGCTCGCCGGGCATCGAGCCCCTTGGCTACGTCGCCAGCCAGGCGGTGATGCGCGCCGCCAGCTTCGCGGGCGTGAACCCGTAGTGCTCGGCGAGCGCCTTCTCGGGAGCCGAGGCGCCGTAGCCATCGATGCCGCAGACCAGCCCGCGGCCGACGATGCGGTACCAGTCGAGCCCGCCCGCGGCCTCCACCGCCACGCAGCGCGCCCCGGGCGGGATGAGCGCCTCGCGCTCCGCCTTCGGCCAGGCGAGGAACTTCTCGGTGCAGGGCATCGAGACCAGCCGCGTCTTGGTGCCCGCTGGGAGCAGCTTGATGGCCGCCTGCGCCGTGCCCACCTCGGAGCCCGTCGCGACGATCACCACCTCGGGCGCGCCTTCCGAGTCGGCGACGACGTACGCGCCGCGCAGCGCCACCTCCACGTCGAACGCCTGCGTGCGCGCGAGCACCGCCGTCTTCTGCCGGGTGAGCGAGAGCAGCGTAGGCCCGTCCTGCCGGGTGAGCGCGGAGGCCCAGGCCGCGGCGACCTCGGTGGGATCGGCCGGCCGCCAGACGTGCAGGTTGGGGATGGCCCGCAGCGCGGCGAGCTGCTCGACCGGCTGGTGCGTGGGCCCGTCCTCGCCGAGGAAGATCGAGTCGTGGGTGAAGATCCAGATCGACCGCAGCTTCGACAGCGCGGAGAGCCGGATCGGCGGCCGCATGTAGTCGCTGAAGATGAGGAAGGTGGACCCGTGCGGGAGGAAGTACCCGTCGTAGGCGAGCCCGTTGACGATCGCGCCCATGGCGTGCTCGCGGACGCCGAAGTGGAGCGTGCGCGCGCCGAAGTCCTGCGGCGTGACGTCTCCGCCCGCCTTGATGGCGGTGAACGTCGAGGGCTCGAGGTCGGCCGAGCCCCCCACCATCGACGGCACCAGCTCGGCGGCCTTCTGGATCACCGCCTGCGAGATCTTCCGCGTGCTCTCCGGCGCGGTGATCGACGCCACCGAGGCCGCCAGCTGCTGC
>JAYWAO010000480.1:0-3532 GCA_043782365.1 Deltaproteobacteria bacterium | reverse complement strand
CGCCGAGCTGTTCACCTTCAGGACCGATGACTCGCAGCTCGCGGGCGCGGATGCGGCGGTTGGTACGTGCGTCGCGGATGGCAGACTCCCTGGTAAGTTTACTGCGGAAACCCCGGGCGCCGCGTCGAGACGCGAAGCCGGGTGGTGGATGGTGGACAGCCTAACGTGAGGCTGCCCCCATGACCCCGGAAAGAGCGGCGCGCATCCTAGCCAGAGAGCGCCGAGTGTCAAGGAGGGCGTTTGCCGCTGGAGGCAAACGAGGCGCTGACGTAGCCGTGATCGTTGACGTTGACGTTGACGTTGTTGGCGACGTTGACGGCGACGGCGACGTGGCCGTGATCGAGCAGCGAAAAAACGGCCCGCCGGGCGCCCCCTACCGCCGCGCCCGCTCCACCCAGGCCTCCACCTCTTCCAGCTTCCGCGGGATCTCCTTGGTGAGCAGCTTGTACCCGCCCTCGGTGATCAGCACCTCGTCTTCAATCCGCACCCCGAACCCGTGCTCCGGCCAATAGATCCCGGGCTCCACCGTGAAGATCGCCCCCACGGGCAGCGGCGCCGAGTGGTCGCCCGCGTCGTGCACCTCGAGCCCGACGAAGTGACCCAGCCCGTGGATGAACTTGTCGAGGTAGCCGAGCCGCTTCATCGACTCCTCGGCCACGTGCTGCAGATCGTCCATCGAGACGCCCGGCTTGATGGCGGCGAAGACGTCCTCCTGCACCTGGTAGACGGCGCGATAGACCTTCGCCTGCTCGTCGTTGAACTTCCCCGAGACGGGGAAGGTCCGGGTCACGTCGGCCGAGTAGCGCCCGTACTCAGCGGCGGCGTCGACGACGACCAGGTCGCCCGCGCGCAGCATGCGGCTGTTCTGGTCCCAGTGCAGCACCGCGCCGTTCTCGCCGGAGCCCACGATCGAGGGGTACGAGAGCCGCGTCGCGCCCCCCGCGAAGAAGGCGAACTCCAGCTGCGTCTGCACGTCTCGCTCCGAAACGCCCGCCACCGTGGCCTTCGCCGCCGCCTCGTGGCCGGCCCTGGTGAGCGCGATCGCCCGCTCCATCCGCGCGATCTCCTCGGCGGTGTGCGCCTCGCGCAGCGCCTCGATCGCCTTGCGCTTCCAGACCGTGTTGACGCCCGCGGCGCCCCCGGCCTGCCGGGTGAGCTCGACGTCGGGCCGGTCGTCCTTGGGGCCCTCGAGCGGCGCGATCAGCGCCACGCAGCCCGACTGCTGCGCCGCCGTCACCAGCGAGGGCCGCCCGCGGCGCACCTGGTCGACGCCGTACTTCTCCTTCAGCTCGGGCGAGATCGGGTCGCGCGGACCCGTCCACCGCTCGGCCTCGGGGTCGCGCGAGCGCAGGTAGAGCCGGGTCTTGGTGTACTTCGCCTTCGGGACCAGCTCGAGCCAGGCGCCGGGTTCGTTGACGCCGGTGAGGAAGTAGAAGTCGCTGTCCTGCCAGTACTCCTCGGTGATGCCCTGCGTGATGCCCTTGGCGGCGAGCACCGCGGCGCACCCGCCGAGCTCCTTCATCAGCTTCTCGCGGCGGGCCTGGTAGACCGAAGGTGGCAGCTCGGGCGCGGGCTGGGGCGCGGCGTGGGCGAATCCGGCGGCGAGGACGAAGGCGGTCAGCAGCAAGGTGAACCTCTCTCGGTGGTGCGTTGGCGCGGCGGCGCGGCGCAGCGCTTTGGCGGTGGTGCGGCGCTGCTTTGATCGACAGCCGCACAAGCTACTCGTTGCAGGGTCGGTCGAACCACTGGTTGACACGGGCGGCCCAGTTGGCCTATCAGCCCGCCGGTTTCTCACGGAGGGGCATCAAGGACATGGCCGCCAAGGATCTGGGCTCGAAGTACATCTGCTTCAAGTGCTCGACGAAGTTCTACGACCTCCGCAAGCCGATCCCCGTCTGCCCGAAGTGCGGCGTCGACCAGCGCGAGGCCCCTGTCGTCAAGGCGCCCTCGCGCAAGGCCGCCAAGGCAGCCGAGGAGGAGAAGGAGGCCCCTGAGGTCGATGAGGAGGCCGAGAAGGAAGAGGAAGACGAGGAGCCTGAACCGCCCGAAGCCGAGTAGTCGCAGCGCTGCTCTACGGATGCTCTGCCTCCTCCCCTGAGGGAGAGCCGCTACCGGAGACGGTAGAGCATCCAGTAGACGAGCACCCCGGTCACCGAGACGTAGATCCAGATGGGCAAGAGCGCGCGCGTGATCCGCGTGTGCACGTCGAACCGCTTGCGCCACGCAAACCAGAGCGCGCCGAGCGCCAGCGGCACCACCGCCATCGAGAGCAGCACGTGGCTCGCCAGCACGGCGAGGTAGGCGGCCTTGAGCGCGCCCGTGCCCCAGAAGCGCGTGTCGCCGTGGACGAAGTGGTAGGCGAGGTAGCTCACCAGGAACAGGCTGGAGGCGGCGAACGCCGAGATCATCAACCGAGCGTGCAGCGCCCGGTCGCCCCGCTTGATCGCGCGCCAGCCGAAGAGCAGGAGGAAGGCCGCGGTGGCGTTGAGGCCCGCGTTGATCGGCGGGAGGAAGTCGAGCCCGCCGCGCTGCGCCTGCGCCGGGTGCCGCAGCACCAAGAGCCAGAAGAGCAGGCCCAGCGCGGCCGCCGAGACGAGCCCGTTCACCAGCCAGAACTTCCTGTCGCCGGGCTGCGCAGCCCTCACCGCGCGCCGCCCGCGCTGCTCCTGGCGAGGGCGCGCGCGTCGGCGAGGAGCCTGTCGAGACCGGCCTGCTCGCCGACGTCGTAGTAGGCGCGGATGCGGCCGAGGGCGTCGACCAGGACGAACTTCTCGCCGTGGAGGATCTCGAAGGCGCTGCTGTGGATGTCGTCGGCGGTCTGGGCGGGCGGCACCGGGACCTTCTCCACGCCGATCTTGAAGCCCTCGACCACCGCGCGCTCCACCTCGGTCTGCGAGCCAGTCAGGAAGCGCCAGAGCGAGTCCTTGGCGCCGTACTTCGCGGCGTAGGCCTTGAGCACGGCGGGCGTGTCGCGGCTCGGGTCCACCGAGATCGAGACGAGGCCGATCCGCTCCTGCTCGGCGGGCGTGAGCGCGTCTTGCAGGCCGCGCATCTTGGCGGTCAGCCGCGGGCACGCCTCGGGGCAGGTGGTGAAGACGAAGTCGGCCATCCAGACCTTGCCCAGCAGCTGCTGCTTGCCGAACGGGGCGCCGAGGTGGTCGGTGAGCGTGAAGTCGGGGAGCGTCGCCAGCACCGGGAGCGCGGGTGTGCCGCGCGAGAGCAGCACCGCGCCGGGGATGGCGAGGGCCACGGCGGCGAAGACCAGCCACCAGGGCGAGAGGGCGATCCGGGCCGGGGTCTCGGAGGCTGCGGGTGCGGGAACGGCCGGCGCTGGCGCAGGTGCGGTGTCGCTCATGGGCCGCTCTCATTCCGCGAGGCCGGGCCGGTGTCAACTGGGTGCAGTTCCCGCCGATCGGGTCAGGCCACCCAGTTTGCGGGCCGCAGTCTGTTGCCAGCAGTTCCAGCCGCTCTTGGCCCGCAAGGAGCCCCGGCAAATGCGGCTCCTCGCGATCTTCCGTGCAAGGACGTGGGG
>JAYWAO010000479.1:0-9836 GCA_043782365.1 Deltaproteobacteria bacterium | reverse complement strand
ACCTCGAAGGCCACCGCGGCCCGAGATGTCACCGTGCCCGGCGGACAGGTGCCCGGCGCGCCCGTGCCACCTCCGGTGCCGCCATCTCCGGCGTCCGTGAAGGCGCAAGCTCAAGGCAAGCCAACCTCGGCGCCGAAGCCAGCGCCGATCGCCGCGAGGCCACCCGAGCCGCCCGCCCGTGCGGCGCCCCCCGCGCCCGCTCCGCCGGCTCCCCCGAGCGCGCCGCGCGCGACGCCCAACCCGGTGCCGCCCTCGCGCCCGCCGCCGGCTGCCTCGACTTCGCCGAGCATGCGGGGCGCCAAGAACCCGCCGCTGCTCCCCGCGTCGCTGCTCGCCGACGTGTCGTTCGAGGACACGCCGGCGAAGCCGCCGCCGCCCACCGAGCCGCCGGCCTCGCCGCTCACCGCGGCCAACCCCTCCGACGAGACCGATCCGCGCCGGCGCCGCCGCGGCCTCGGTAGCCGCAAGGGTGAAGCCCCCAGGCCCGCCGGCCCGCGCCAGACGCAGCCCACGCGGCCGCCCGAGAAGCTCGCGCCGTTCGGCGGCCGGATGGTGGTCTCCAAGCCGACGCTGGTGGGCAACGACCCGGTCACCTCCGAAGAGGACACCGTCTCGACGCTCACCCGCCGCGCCCGCTGGATGGTCCGCGGACAGCTGGCTCTGGTCGCATTGGCCATCGGCGGCGCGGTCTGGGCGTGGCTCTCGGTGCCGCACACCAAGGAGGATGTCAGCGGCTCGCCCCCTGCGGGCAGCCTCTCCGTCACCACCGAGCCCGAGGACGCCATCGTGCTGCTCGACGGCGCGCAGGTGAAGACGCCGCTCGACCGCGACTTCACCGAGCCCAAGCTGTCGGCCGGGGTCGAGCACATCGTCACCGTGCGGCGCGAGGGGTTCAGCGAGCAGGTCCTCCCGCTCACGCTCTTGGTGGGCGAGAAGAAGATGCTGCCGGTCAAGCTGCAGCCGCTCCCGGGCCAGTTGACCGTGCGCTCCTCGCCTGGCGGCGCGCAGGTGTTCCTCGACGGCAACAAGGTTGGTGTAACACCGGCCTACCTGCCCGACGTCAAGCAGGCCGAAGCCCACGCCATCGTGCTGGAGAAGAAGTGCTTCCGCACCTGGCAGGTGGCGATCCCAGCCAACGCGGGCAAGCGCGAGGTGGCGGCCACGCTCGAGCCGATCCCGGGCGCCTGCCTGGGCCTGCGCGCCGAGAAGGAAGAGAAGCCCGCCCCGGAGCTTCCCCTGGGCGACCCGGCGGCGATGGCGTCGCTCGGGTTCCTCTCGCTGGGCTCGCGCCCGAGCGCCAACGTGGTGATCGACGGGGTCGACATCGGCCGCACCACGCCGCTGCAGCAGTGGCCGCTCAAGGTGGGCAAGCACAAGATCAAGCTGGTGGTGGGCGGGAAGAAGAAGGAGTTCGCGATCGAGGTCCGCTCGGGGCAGACGGTGAGCGAGATCATCGACCTGCGGAAGATCAAGTAGGCGCGCGAGAGAGGCGGAGTCGAGCGCCCGCCCGCTGTGTCCGGCCTGGGCGGGTGGAGTTGATCGGTCCATTCACGAGACCTGCCCGGACACACCGGCTACAATCGCCCCTCCCCAGGAGCTGCCCGCATGCCCCGCAAGCCCCGCGCTACCGCTGCGTCATCCGCCGACCCGCTCGCCGCCTTCCCGCCCTGGGCGCGCTCGCTCGCCGAGCGGTACCTCTCGGGCACGCTCTCGACGTTCATCCTCCACGGCGCCGTCCGCGACCTGCAGCCCGCCGAGGACGAGAGCGGGGCGCGCCGGTTCGTCGATCTCAAGACCTTCCTCTCGGAGGAGCTGTTCGGCTCGCGCGACCTGGTGATGTTCTACGACCGGTCGAGCGGCGTGAAGATGGCGACGCCCGAGATGCAGAAGGACTTCGCGATGGGCCTCACCGGGTACGACACCTTCCACGGCACCGAGTGGGCGAAGGCCCCGCTGCGCGAGCCCGGCCGCGCCTTCCCGGTGATCGAGAGCTACGTCCGCACCCGGCTCACCGACAAGAAGAAGATCGCCGTCATCATCGACTTCGCCGAGACGGTCGTGCCCGGCAGCGACACCGGCAGCATGGGCTCCGAGGACCGCTTCTCGCTGGTGACGCTGATCAAGTGGGCGCAGAACCCGGCCTTCCTCACCAGCGGCTTCGTGCTGGTGCTGGTGGCGGAGAACCTCGCCGAGATGAACCCGAAGCTGGCGCGCAACCCGTACATCGCCAACATCGAGATCTCGCTCCCAGACGAGAAGTCGCGGCAGGAGTACGTCGAGTGGAAGCTCGCGGCCGCGGGCAAGAAGGCCTCCGAGGTGAGCGAGCTGCCGGCGTCCACGCTGGCGCAGATGACCGCGGGCATGTCGCGGGTGGCGCTCGACCGGGTGCTCACCGAAGCGCTCGGCGGCCCGAAGCTGACGGTGGAGAGGCTCAAGGAGAAGAAGAAGGAGATCATCCAGGCCGAGGCGCACGGGCTGCTCGAGTTCATCGAGCCCGCCTTCTCGATCGACATGGTCTCGGGCCACGCGATGGCGAAGAAGCTGCTGCGGCAGGCGGCGACCGCGATTCAAAAGGGCAAGCGCGACGTGGTCCCGATGGGCTTCCTCATCGCGGGCCCCGTCGGCACGGGCAAGACGTTTCTCGCGACGTGCTTCGCTGGCGAGATCGGCATCCCGGTGGTGAAGCTGCTCAACTTCCGCTCGCAGTGGCAGGGGGTCACCGAGGGCAACCTCGAGAAGATCTTCAACCTGCTGCGCGCGATGTGGCCGGTGGCGGTGCTGATCGACGAGGCCGACGCCTTCCTGGGAAATCGCAACGCCTCGGGTGACAGCGGGACCAGCTCGCGCGTGTTCGCCTCCATCGCCGCCTTCATGGGCAACACCGAGTTCCGCGGCAAGATCGTCTGGTTCCTGCTCACCTGTCGCCCCGACCTGCTGCCCGTCGACTTGAAGCGCCAGGGCCGCGCCGAGGAGCACCTCGCGCTCTTCTACCCGGAGAGCGCCGAGGAGAAGCTGGAGCTGATCAAGACGATGGCGAAGAAGGCCCGGGTCTCGATCGAGGGGGAGCTCTCGGAGGCGATCCCCAAGGACCTGCCGTCGATGTCGGGCGCCGACATCGAGGCGGCGCTGGTGCGCGCGAAGGCGCGCGCGGTGGTGGACAAGCGCGAGAAGGTCAGCAAGCAGGACCTGATCGATACGTTTGCCGACTTCGTGCCGCCCAGCTATCCGCTCGAGGTGGAGCTGCAGACGCTGGTGGCGGTGGCCGAGTGCACCAGCCGCGGCCTGCTCCCCCCGACCTGGGCGATGAAGCCGCGGGATGAGATCACCACGCGGATTCGCGAGCTGAAGCTGCTGCTCTCGGAGCAGTAGCGCCCGGTCCGGAGGCGCGCGCCTGCAGGGGACCGCGCCCTACCCGTCCACCTCGAGCCCCTGCCCCACCCGGAGCGCCCGCGCCTCCCGCTTGTTGAGCCCGTTCTTCTTCTGCAGCACGTCCACCGGGATGCCCAACTTGGTGGCGATGCTCCAGAGGTTGTCGCCGGGCTGCACCAGGTAGGTGCCGCCCTTCACGCCCGCGTGCGCCGGCGCCCTCTGCCCGAGCAGCGCCCCGGCCAGCTTCTTCGCCGTGGCCAGCCGCTGCCGCCGCGCCGCCTCTTCGTCCGCCGCCTTGGCAGCGCGCGCGTCTGCCTCCTCGGCAGGATCCTGCTTGCCCGCCGCCAGCGCGGCCTCGCGCGCGCGGGCCACCTGGGCGTAGTTGTTCGACGGGGTCGCGGTGATCGCCCTGCCCCTGGCTGGCTCGCGCACGGTGCGGCCCGCTGGCTTCCCGTTCTTGCGGCGGTCCTCGAGCGCCTCGCCCAGCGCCAGCCCGCGCGAGGCCTTGAGCGGAATGGTGAGCAGCTTGCCGACCTTCACCTGGTTCGGCTTGGTGAGCCCGTTCGCCTTGAGGATGGCCTGCTCGCTGACGCCGTAGGCCCGGGTGAGCTTGGCGAGCGAGTCGCCCTTCTCCATCTGGTGCTGGGTGGCGGCGAGCCGGCCGGCCCCGTCGAGCTGCTGGTACTTTTCGGTAAACGACTCCTTGCTGCCCTTGGGGAGCCGCAAGAGGAACGAGCCCGGCGGGGTGCAAAAGCGGCGCAGCGACGGGTTCAGCTCGCGCAGGCGCTCGACCGTGGTGCCCGCGGCCTTGGCGAGCGCGGAGAGCGAGGTGGGCTCGGTCACCTCGACCTCGTCGTACTCCCACGGGCCCTCGGGCGTGACCTTGAAGCCGAACCGCTCGGGGTGCTTGCCGATCAGCGCCGCCGCCAGCAGCTTCGGCACGTAGTGCCTGGTCTCCGCGCGCAGCGTGCGGCCGCGGGTCATCATCCTCCAGAAGTCCACGGTGCTGTCGCGCTTGATCGCCTTCTCGATCTTGCCCTCGCCCGCATTGTAGCCGGCCCAGGCGAGGAACCAGTCGCCGTGGAAGCGCTGCTTGAGATCGGCGAGGTAGGCCGCCGCCGCCTCGGTGGAGCGCAGCGGATCGCGCCGCTCGTCCACCCAGAAGTCGGTGGTGAGCCCGTACCGGCGCGAGGTGCCCACCACGAACTGCCAGAGCCCCGCCGCCTTGGCGAACGAATAGGCATACGGGTTGTAACCAGACTCAATCATCGACAAATAGACGAGGTCGACCGGCACGCCGTTCTTCTCCAAGAGCGGGCGCATCAGCGGCTGCCAGCGGGCGGCGCGGCCGAGCCACTTGGCGAAGTGCTCGCGGGCGTCGGTCTGGAAGAAGCGGATGTAGGCGACCACCGCGTCGTTGAGCTCCATCGGGATGTCGTACTTGGCCTTCAGCTCCTCGGCCGAGATGCCCGCCAGCTCGGGCAGCGAGACCGCGGTGCCGAAGGCCAGCACCGGGTCGGCGAGCGGCGCGCCGTCCACCGAGGCGCCGAGGGCTGCGGCGAGGTCTTGCGAGGTGGGGTCGAACGGCCCGAGCCCGATGGCGAGCCCGTCGAGCGGGCCCAGGCCCGGCGCCGACGGGAGCAGGCCGGCCCGCTCCTCGGCGCGGCGCACGGCCTCCAGCTCCGCGGCGCTGCGGTCGGGCGCGGGGTCGTCGGGGTCGTCGGGGTCGCCGGGGTCGTCGTCACCGGCCTCAGCGGAGTCGGTGGCGGCGTGCGGGTCGGCGGCGTCGGGGTCGACCGGCGCTGCGCCCTCGGGCGGCGCTGGCTGCTGCGCCACCGCGGCGGTGCCCAGCGCGACCGCCAGCAGCATCGGCGCGAGGCGCAGGGACGAGCGCACTTCGATGGGGCAGCGCGGCAGCATCGGTGGAGCCTCTCTGCACAGGCCGGACCGCACAGCGCGGTCTGAGCTTGCGACCATAGGAAGACGATCGCAAGGTGTCAAAAGAGAGTGCGCAACATCCTGTGTGGGCAAGGACCCGCGACGGCCCACACCGAGCACGCCCGTGGCGCGTGGCCGCTCGTCGCCTACCTGAGCCCGGCGAGGAACTCGCGCACCCGCCGCTGCACCAGCAGCGGCTTTTCGATCTGCGGCATGTGCCCGCACTCGGGGATCAGCTCGATGCGCGCCCCCGGGATGGTCCGGAAGTCCTCGACGCTCTCGCGCGGGAGGAGCCCGTCGTCCTCACCCCAGAGCACCAGCACGGGCGCCTTGAGATCTCGCAGCACGTGCGCGGTGGAGGAGGCGTTCTTGCCGTCCGCGGAGTCGGCGAGGATCTTCTGCACCATCGGGCTCGCCCAGGTGCGGGCGAGGTCGCGCGCCACCAGCCAGAAGAGCGGCGGCGGCTTGAGGAACAGGAGCCCGGCCATCGTCTGCGCGCCCTCGATGGGGCTGGCGAACGACCGGGGCAGCCGGCCCACCACCGCGTCGGCCTTGGGCGCGCCGGCCGGGTTGAGGCCCACCACCCCCGCCACCAGCGCGGGCCGCTCGCTCGCCGCCAAAAGCGAGAGCGCGCCGCCCATCGAGTTGCCGATCAGCACCACCCGGCCGCCCGTCTCCTGGGCGAGCTCGTCGACCGCGGCCACCACCACCCTCGCGTAGCCCTGCGCGCCGAGCGGCTGCGCGGGCGCGGGCGAGCGGCCGTGCTGCGGCAGATCGATGAGGACCACGCGGGTCGCGGCCCCGAGCACCGCGGGCAAGAGCGTGGTCATCGAGGACGCAGCCCCGTTGAGCCCGTGCACCAGCAGCACCGCGGGGGCATTGCGCCGGCCCCGGCCTCGCAGCGCGTACCGCTGCACGCGGTGCCCGGCGAGCACGCTGCTCCACTGCTCCGCGCCGCGCGCCACCAGCATGCGGTGGGCGAGCTGGTGGGCCCAGGCCATCGGCAGGTCGGGCAGGGCCGAGAGCGCGAGGCCAAAGGCCTTGCCCCGCGCCGCCGAGAGACCGGGGCCGGCGAGGCCGCGCACGAGTGCGAGCGCGCGGCCGAGGGCGCCGCTGGTCGCGCGGGCGATCACTTTTGCGTCTCCTTCGCGGGCGCCGCGTGCAGCGCCGGGTTCGGGCCAAGTGTGTTACCCGCGGCGAGCTCTCCGCGCGTGCGCGGCTCCTGGCCGGGCGGCAGCGCCTCGCCGTGGCCCGGGCCCACCACCCACGGCAGGTAGCGGGCGTAGTCGAAGTGGGGCGAGTTCTCCTGTTCGTGGCAGCGCGTACAGGTCGAGACCTGCACCCCCTTGGGGCCGCCGTGCGGCAGGTCGGCGCTGATCCGGACGTGCTCGCTGGCCGGGCCGTGACACGCTTCGCACTGCACGCCCTGGCGTCCCACGCCGAGCCGCGCCGAGGTGGGCTCCGCGCTGCCGTTGCCGGTCCGCTGCGCCGGGGTCTCGACCCCGGGCCCGCCGACGCCCGCCTTGTCGATGCGGCAGACACCCCCGGGCTGCTGCCAGCCGGTGACGTGGCAGTTGATGCAGTCGAGGGAGTGCTGCTTCTTCACCTCTTCGAGCGCGGCGTAGGCGCGGGCGTGCACCGTGCGGGCCCAGAACTTCACCTCGTCGGGGTGGCAGGTGGCGCAGGACTCCTGGCTCTTCTCCTCGCCGGGCTTGAGCGTCGAGGTGACCCCCACGTAGGAGGGCTCTCCCGCGGCAGCGGGCGGGCACGCCTCGGGCAGCCTCTTGGCGGCGGCCAGGTTCTGCTCGGCCACCGCGGCGTCGTAGCGGGCGACCAGCGCTGCCGCGGCGGCGTCCGAGGGGATCGCGCTCCCGAGCTTCAGGAAGCGCGCGGTCGCCACGATGGCGCCCTGGGGGAAGGACTCCTTTGCCTCTTCCACCGCGTGGCGGCGCTCCTCCAGCTCGATGGCTTTTTGCCGCAGCTGCGCCGCCATCGCCGGGTCTGCCGCGCCGGCCCGCTCGCGCAAGAGCGAGAGCCGCTGGTCGATGGCGGCGAGCTCGTCGCGCTTGCCGTCCTCGCCGCGGGCGAGCACCAGCGGGTCGCGCGCGCCGGTGCTCGCGGGCAGCACCAGATCGAGCACCAGCAGGGTCTGGCCGTGGCCCTCGGGGCCGAGCAGGGGCACTGCCCCTTGCTGCGCCACGTCCGGGTCGACCCCCGGGTCGTCGCGGCGGCCGAGCACCGCCAGGTCGATGCCCGCGGCCTGCAGCCCCGCCTGGAGCGCCTGCGCGGCCTGCAGCGCGCGGTCGCCTTGCGGGTGGAGCACCGCGAGGACGACGCGCGCCCCGGCCCTGCGCAGCGCGGCCGCGCGCACGGCGAGCTCCTTCGCCTGGCCGGGCTCCGAGACCGCGACGAGGCCGATCGACACCGGCGGCGCTCCGGCCTTGAGTAACACACTTGCTGGCGCGCCCTCGAACGGCGCGCCCGCGGAGACGAGCGGCACCCCATCGGCGGTGCTGGCGACGAACTTCGCGCCCAGCGCCAGATCCCGCGCGCCCACCACCCGCGCGCCGGCGCCCAGCAGCTGCTCGCCCTGCGCCAGCGTGCGCGCCTTCTCCTCGGCCTGCTGCGCCGCCGGGCCCGAGGGCTTGGACGGGCTGGCGAAGAGCAGGTCGCCCGCGTCGATGAAGAGCGTGCCGGGCGCCTCTGCGCGCAGCTGCGCCAGCAGGCCGGCAGCGCGCGGGAGCCCGCCGCGCTGGTCGGGAGAGCAGCCGCAGGGGACCAACTGCCCGGCGGTGCTGGCGGCGAACACCAGCCGCGCGGTCGAGCCCCCGGGCGGCACCGGGACCGCCTTGCTCGCCTCGGCGAGCCGCCTGCCCGCGGCGAGCTTCTTCGCCTCGGCGATCGAATCGGTCACCGCTTGCCCCGCGGCTGCCTGCTCGGCGCTGGCGCCCGTCACCGAGGGCGGCGGCATCGACGGACGGCCCAGCGTGCGGCTGCCGGTCATCGCGCGCTCGGCCGCGCCGGGCTGGTCGGGATCGCGGGATTCGGGGGTGGGCTGGGGGATGGGCGCGGGCCCCTGGCAGGCGACCACCACCGCGACGGCAGCGGCGGCGAAGAGCAGACCGAGGCGGAGGGAGAGTTTCTGCACGGGCAGGCCTTCTGCGCGGCGCCGGCCCCGAGGCAGCAGGCCGGTGCGCGCCAGGAGCTAAGGAGTCTTACAGTTATTCGAGACGCAGTACTGGCCGCTTGCATTTCCGCTGGGCGGCGTATCGAGCGAGGTCGATTGGTGGCAAGCGCTGCCGTTCGGACACGGAATGCCTGCAGTGCAAGCGTTGACATTGGGATCGGGGTCACTACAAGCGATCCCACAACGGCCGTGTAGCTTCCCTGGGTCGCAATACAATTGCGGCGAGTTCGGCAAGTAGCCGTGCGAGCTCTTCACGCAAAACTTTGCTCCTGGAACACACTGGCCGACCGTCGGGTCCTTGGTATCGCCGCACTCCCGCGACGAATCGCATACTTCACTCTGCCGCTTGAGCCGGCAGAGGAGCGTGGCCGAGTCACAGACGAGCGGATAGCCTTCCTTGGTCAGACCGCAGCCGCCCGCCAGAGGGTTGTTCGGGTCGAGCGGGTTGTTGCACCAAGCGTTGTCGACGATCGTTCCCGCCGCGCAGCTGCAATCGACGCACTTGTGCGCGTTCTGCGTGCCCGAGGCGCCGCAGAGCCTCCCCGCCGGGCAGTCGGCGTTGCTGTCGCAGCCCTCGACGCACTCGCCATAGCTGGTGGTGGCGTTGCGCACGCAGCGGGCGCCGTTGAGCAGGCCCAGCTGCGGCCAGTTGGCGTCGCACTCGGGCGTGTTCGCCGTGGTGACGCCCTTCACCTTGCACTTGCAGTGGGTGTTCTGCGTGCACTCGACGCAGCCCCCCTCGGCATCGAGCGGCGGGGTGAAGCCCGGCATGGTCTTGAGCGTGGGGTCGCAGTGGCCGCCGGTGTGCAGGCGCGCGCAGTTCGTCGGGTTGCCCGTGCCCGGGTCCTTCGGGCAGCCGCACTGCGCGTCGGTCGCGCAGCCCGGCACGCACTGCTTGGCGGTGGGGTCGCAGGTCATCGCGTTATGCGGGTCCTTCGGGCCGCCGCTGACGAACGGGTAGCCGCAGTCGCTGCCGCTGGCGTTGTTGACCGGCAGGCACTGCACGCAGAGCTGCGCGACGGGGTCGCAGCGCGGGTTCGCCTGGTTGCAGTACTTGTCCCCGGCGCAGCCGACGCAGCGGCCCTTCGCCACGTCGCACGCCGGCGTGGCCGGGCTCGCCGAGCAGTCGGCGTCGGCGGTGCACTGCACGCAGCGGCCCGGCGCGCTGGCGGTGGCGCCGTCGCACCGCTCTCCCGCGCTCAGGTTGCAGTCGCTGCTCGCCTTGCAGCCCGTCTGGCAGAGGTGGGTGGCCTGCTCGCAGAAGTGGCCGCTCGAGCAGTCGATCGGCTGCAGGCAGGCGACGCAGTTGCCGCTGGTGGGGTCGCAGCGCGGCTTGCCCGCG
>JAYWAO010000478.1:0-3557 GCA_043782365.1 Deltaproteobacteria bacterium | reverse complement strand
ACGACCCGCAATACGACCCGGGCGCGTGCGACTCCGGCACCCTCTGCGCGATGCAGCTCGGCGATGACAAGTGGGACTACAACCTGGTGAAGGCGCTGCCCCACGACGGCATGTGGACGGGCACCTTCTTCGGGATGCTCAGCGGCATGCCGGGCGCGTTCAAGGCCACCCGCGACCCGATCGTGCACTAGCAGGGCGCCCGCGCTCCGCCCGCCGCCAAGAGGGGCGGAGCCGCGGTGGGACTGCTCGTAGTCGTTGACCCAAAGCGGTTGCAGCGGTAACAAACTGCCCCCCTCTCGCCGCGCTAGTCCACGCAAGGAGCGAACGTCCCATGTCGATCGACCCCACGAGTTCCGCCCCGGCGCGGGCGGCGGAGCTGCGGTCCGCGGGGATCAAGATCGGCGGGGCCCTGGTGGTCTTCGGCGCCCTCTACGCGCTCTATTCGCACGAGGTGCAGGTCGAGGCGCAGGTGCAGGAGCTGCTCGCGGGGCCGAAGATCGCCGGCGGCACGCGCGCTGGCGGTGCCCGCAGCGACCTCAACAAGGACACGCCCGCAGGCTGGCTCGCCGGCGAGAAGGCGCTCGAGGCCGCGCTGGCGCTGCAGCCGTCGAACCCGTTCGCGGTGGCGGCCTGGGCCGACGTCGAGGCGCTGCTCGTCTCGGCCGGCTTCGACGACCGCGCCGCGCCCGCCGACGAAGGGCTCGCGCGCGCCGAGGCGAAGGACATCGCGCAGCCGGAGCGGTACGAGGCCCACGCGCTGCGCCTGCTCCAGCAGGGCAAGGCCGGCGAGGCGGAGAACTATCTGCTCGCGGTGCTCGGCCGCTTCGGCGCGGTGCCGCGCGTGATCGACGCGCTCGGCCTCGCCCAGCGCGCGAGCGGCAAGCTGATCGAGGCGCGGCAGTCGTTCCGCAAGGCCCAGGACGCCGACTGGCGCTCGGCCCGCAAGGTGGCCAACTACGCGACCGCGCTGCTCGAGGAAGGCTCTGCGGCCGAGGCGCTCGCCGCGTACGACCGCGCCCTGCAGGCCAACGGCGACCACCTGCGCTCGATGCTCGGCAAGGCGCTCGCCCACGCCGCGCTCGCCCGCGCCGGCCGCAACGCCGACCTCAAGGCCGCCCGCGCGCTGGTGGACGGCGTGCTCTCGCGCGGCAGCGATGAAGTGCCGCCCAAGCTGAAGGCGCGGGCGCTGGCGGTGCGGGCGGAGGTGCGCGTCGCCGGCGGACTCGCCGAGGACGCACCGGCCGCCGCCCAAGACTCCCTCGAGGCGGAGAAGCTCGCCCCCAAGGAGGCGCAGGTGCTGCGCGCGCTCGCCTACACCGCGGCCGCGCGCAAGGCCGACACCTACGCTGCCTGGAAGGCCGCCACCCTGGCCGACCCCTACGACGCCTCGCTCTACTTCGACGGCGTGGCCGCCCTCTCGGCCACCTCCGGCGAGGGCGGCGCAGAGAAGCTGCTCGGCGCCTACGCCGCCACGCTCCCCAAGGGCGCCCGCTACCACCTCGCGCTGGCGCGGCTGCTGCTCGCCAAGGACGATCCGAAGGCCGCCGAGGCCGAGCTCGCCCGCGCGCAGTCGCTCGAGCCGGCCAACCCGCTCGTCTACTTCGAGCTGGGTCGGGCGGCGCAGCAGCGCAAGGACGGCAAGGCCGCCACGGCGGCCTACGAGCGGGCCGTGCAGCTGCGCGACGACTTCCCCGAGGTCTACCGCCAGATGGGCGCGCTCTACCTCGAGAACAAGGCCGTCACCGAGGGCCTGCGGGCCTTCACCGACGCGCTCGCCCGCTACAAGGCCGCGCGCACGCCCGGCCCGCTGATGGAGACCTTCTACGAAGAGGTGAAGACCCTCGTCACGAAGGCCGGGCAGCCCAAGCTCGCCAGGCAGTGGGTCGAAGAGGCCCGGGCAGCTCATTAGCTGTTCAAGCTCCTTGAATGCCCCCCCACATCGGGTAGAGTGCCTCTGTGCTAGCGCTGATCTTGCGAGGAGCGTCCATGCGTCGCGCCGTGGTCTTGTTGCTCCTGCTCGCCGCTGCCCCGGCCGCGCGGGCTGGTGAGGGCGTCTACATCACCCTCGACGGTGGCTACTCCGTCTGGAGCAAGGACACCTTCAAGACGAACCTCGCCGCGCAGGTGGGCGCGAGCAACGCGAATCTCCTGGTCGACAACCAGATGCCCGACGGCGGCCTCTTCGGCCTGCACATGGGCTACAACCTGGGTGGCCACGTCGCCTTCGAGGGCGGCATCGCGCTCCACCCGTGGTCGGTGCTCGGCAACGACCGCGGCGCCATCGGCGCGGTGGGCATCGCCACCCGCTGGTTCCCGCTGCAGGGCCTCGTCAAGCCGGGGCGGCAGGTGGACTTCTCGCTGCTCGCGGGCGTGAACTACTTCCTCCACGGCGGCAACGGCTTGTTCTGCTCCGCCGACCCCGCCAGGTGCCCAGCAGGCGCTGCCGGCACCGACATGCAGCCCAACACGGGCCGCGGGTTCGACGGCATGGCCTTCGAGTTCGGCGGCACCTTCGAGCTGTACCCGGCGAAGTGGGTCAGCCTGGGCCTGACGCCGCGGTTCTACAACCTCAAGCCGCTGCGCTACTTCACCGACTTCAACCACCGCGACACGGGCGGGCAAGAGCCGCTGCAGGGCAACGTCGGCGGCGCGCTGATGTCGCTGACGCTGTCGGTGACGTTCCACTTCGAGCCGCAGCCGGACTAGGCTAGAGCGCCGATCGGTTTGACTCTCGTCGCCAGACCGATCGGCGCTCTAGGGTCAATGCCGCTCACTTAGCGAGGAATACAACCCGCGGCTCGCTCCGCAATGGGGTGGTTGGAAGGACCTCCAACTGGGGCGCTTCGGACGGAGCCCCGGGCATGCCCGGGCCTCCGAGTGATGATGACGCGGCAACCACGCTAACTGATCGGCATTGGCTCTAGGGTCCGGCCCCGAACAGGTCGTCCGCTCTCGCCAGCAGCGAGTGGGCGATGTCGGCCTCGTGTTTCTCCAGCGCCTCCGCAGATGGCTGGGCCAGGGCCGTGTTGAGCAGCGACTCGAAGAGCGCCCGGTCCTGCAGCTTCACCGCGACGCCGCGGGCGTAGAGCACCCGGTTCTGCACCGAGCCGGGCGCGCGGGCGACGGCGGCGTCGAAGTGGGCACGGGCCTCCCGCAGGCTGCCTCCGGCGTAGGCGGGCAGCGAGGAGAGCAGGCGGCCGAGCTCGCGGTCGGGGCCGGCGTCGTCGAGGGCGGGGTCGAGGGCCGCCGCGCGCTCGAGCGCGGCCTTCAGCTCGGCGCGGCGGTCGACCAGGTGCGTGAACCCTTGCGCGCGGGCCCAGGTCGCGCTGCAGGCGGCCTCCAGGTAGAGCGGCTCGGCCGCGGGGGCGGCGGCGGCACAGAGGGCTTCGACCGGGGGCCGGCCTGCGTCGAGGGCGGCGGCCACGGCAGGGAAGAGGGCCCCGAGGGCCCGGTGCGCGGCGGCAGCGCAGGCGCGGGCGGCGTCTGCCTGGCGCGCGAGGAGGTCGCGCGGGGCCTGCGCGGGCTCGCCAACGCCTCCCAGCTCCGCCAGGGCCGCG